>JBARAK010000382.1:0-4916 GCA_049791955.1 Caulobacteraceae bacterium | reverse complement strand
CCTGCAGCTTCGCCCGCGCCCGGGCCGAGACCGCCGTCGGCGAGCGGCGCTCGGTCATGCTGGCCGACGGGACCCACGTCGAACTGAATACCGACACCGCCCTGGCATGGCGGCTGAAACGGGATGTGCGCCAGCTCTGGCTGGAGCGGGGCGAGGCGGCCCTGTCGGTGGCGGCCGACCGCGGTCGGCCCTTCCTGCTCAGCGCCAACCACACCGACACCCGGCTCTGGCCCGGCCAGTTCGACGCCCGCCTGCGCGGGGACTCGCTCGATCTGGCCATCCTTTCAGGGCGCGCGCAGCTCCAGCCGCGCCGGGCGCTGTTCACCACCGCCATCGGGCGGAGCCAGGCCGGGACGGCGGCGGGAGGGAGCGGTCCGTCCGGTTTGCTCATCACCGATACGGGCGTGGTCGACCGAGGTCTGTCGGATATCGACCTGCGGGCCGCGGTTTCGTGGCGGCGCGGGGAGATCGTCTTCGACGGCGAGCCCCTGGCCGGGGCGGTTGAGGAATATAACCGATACCTGACCCGTAAGCTGGTGATCGGCGACCGCCGGCTGGCCGGACTGAGGCTGGACGGGCGCTTCCCCACCTCCAACCCGGATGGGTTCCTCACGGTCCTCAACCAGGCGTTCGGGGTGCGCTCCATCGGCGCCGGCCTGGACCAGATCGTGCTGATCGCGGCGAAATAGGAAGGGGCCGCTCCCGTCGGCGCACGGGTTCGACCCGGCCTTCACCGTTGATCCCGCGCCAGCTAAAGAGCGCGCATGGGCAACTTCGTCATCTACGCGCTAGCGGCCTTGGCCGAGATCGCGGGCTGCTTCTCGTTCTGGGCCTGGCTCCGGCTGGGTAAGTCCCCCCTCTGGCTGGCGCCGGGCTGCTGTGCGCTCGCCCTGTTCGCCTTCCTGCTGACGCGCGTGAACGCGGCCGAAGCAGGGCGCAGCTTCGCCACCTATGGCGGCGTCTACATCGTCTCTTCGCTGCTCTGGATGTGGGCGGTCGAGGGGGCCCGGCCCGATCGCTGGGACGTCCTGGGCGGGGCGATCTGCCTGCTGGGCGCCGGCGTGATCCTGCTGGCCCCGCGCGCGGCCTGACCGGCGCGTGCGACGCGGTCGCCCTTCCGCCAGGTGCGACCTTGGCGGCGGTTCGGGATCGGGCGGAGGGATGTCATAGCTTGGTCGAACCTGTGCGTCAGGCTCCGATCCGCCAACCATCCGTTCGACGGTCATGATCTTCCAAGACGCTCAAAGGATTCTGCAGCGGGTTTTGGCCCCGATGCCGCTGGACGGGTTTCTCGACGAGACCCTCGGGCGGGGCGTCGCCAAGGTGGGTGGTGAGGGCGAAAGCTACCGCGCAGGCCTGCTGGGCGCCGAACCCGAGCGGACGGTTCTGGAAGCCTACAGCTATCTGTCTGGCAAGATTGGCTTCCACGCGGAAGAGCCTCTCGGACCGCCGCCCGCGGTCGAGGCGGTCGCCGACGTCCACGCCTTCCGGACCAAGATCCAGTCGTTCCACGCGCGGGGCTATACGGTCCGCCTGCCGGACATGCGCTGGGTGTCGCCGGCCCTGGACGAATTCTGCCGCGCCCTGGAGTTCGTCCTGCACCAGCCGGTGAAGGCGGAGGCGTTCTGGAGCCGGGGCGACGCTAAGGCGCCCGCCCACCACGACGACTACGACATCATCGTCATCCAGCTCAGGGGACGTAAGCGGTGGTTCATCTCCGCCAACCGGTCCGACCTGCCGAACGCCTGGAAGGCGATCCCGCTGGCATCGCCGCCTCCGGACCGGTTCCAGGAGGTCGAGGTCTGTCCGGGGGACCTGCTCTACCTGCCGCGGGGGACGCGGCATCGGGTCGACGCCCTGTCGGATTCCCTGCACATCTCCATCGGCTTCGTGCCGCTCACCCTGCGCGACGCCCTCATCGCCGCGGTCGACCACCTCTCCGATCTGGACCGGACGTTGCGGGAGACGGCGGATGGTCGTTTGGGCGTCACGGTGCGCCAGGACGACTTCGCCCATCTCGCTCCTCGGATCCGGCAGGGCGTGGCGAGCCTGCTCGCGCAGTGCGGTTCGGAGGACTTCATCTCCACCGCCATGCAGCGGCGCTCGTCCAGGACGGTCGCGGCCCTGGATAAGCTGCCTTCTTCCGCCTATCGGCCCCAGATCACGGGCGAACTGATGCTGCGGCACAGTCCCAGGGCCATGTGCCACTTGATGGCCAATTCGGAGAAGATCGACTTCAGCCTGCCCGGCGAACACCTCTACATCCACAGGGGGGTGGAGGAGAGCGTGAAGTTCATCTCCGAAACGCCGGAATTCAGGGTGCGCGACATTCCGGGCGGGGTCGCCGACGACATCCGTTTCGCGCTGGTCGACAAGTTCCTGACCAGCGGTTTCCTCGAGGTGGTGCGGTAGCCCGAAACGCCTAGCCGGGAGGCAGGAAGAAGATTCTGGGGACCATGCGCCAAGAGAGGTTCCCCCCGCGCGGCGGCTGTCTTAAATTCGTTCAGATGAACGCCTTCGATCGCGACCTCGACGGATTGGCCCTGGTGCACTACGGCGACGGCGACTACGCCGTCATGAAGCCGGGCCGCTATGTTCTGTGCGCGGTGTCGGGCCGGCGTATCCCGCTGGACGCCCTGAAATACTGGAGCGGCCAGCACCAGGAAGCCTACGCCAGCGCGGAGGAAGCGCTGGCGCGTTGGAAGACGGCCGGAGCGATCTGACTAACCCTTAATGGGGCGTCCTGATGATTGGCGCCTTGCGCCGATCCTGACGAGCGTATTTCAATCGTTTTGAAACATACCCCGGCGTATCTCCCCCCCCAGAGAGCGCCGCGCCTGGCAAAACGCCATAAGGTGAAGCCGCCGATGAGTGGATCATGACGACGGGTCTCGAAGCGCTGCGTGTGCTCCTCGCCGACGACAATCCGCATATGCGCGAGATCGTTAGCGTCCTGCTGGAAAATTACGGCGTCAAGAATATCCGCAGCGTCGGGGATGGGTCCCAGGCGATGATCGAGCTCCGCAACTGGGAGGCCGACCTCGCCATCGTCGATTTCAAGATGGCGCCGGTCGACGGCGTCACCTTCACCCGCCTGATTCGCAGCTCGCCGGAGAGCCGCAACCCGTACCTGCCGATCATCATGATGACCGGCCACTCGGCGCGGGCGCGGGTGTTCGAGGCCCGCGACGCCGGCGTGAACGAGTTCGTGGTCAAGCCGGTGAACGCGCGCACGCTGCTCGATCGCATCATGGCGGTGATCTATCGCCCGCGTCCGTTCGTGCGCACCAAGGATTACTTCGGGCCCGATCGCCGCCGCCGCGCCGATCCCGACTATCGCGGTCCCCTGCGTCGCGCCGGAGAGGCGGGAGGCGCCGGGCAGAACGAGCTCGACGACCTGCTGGTCGGCGACACGGTGTTCGGGCGACGCTGAAGCCGGCCTGATTTCGAGTTGGACGCCGCCGGGGGTAGGGTTTGAAGGTTCGGGATCTCGTTCTTACGGTTGCGTGCGTCGCGTGCGGTCTGGGTCAGGCGGCCCGGGCGCAGGAGGATGGGCCGGCCTCGCGGGTGAACCCGCTGATCGGCACCGCCAACGGCGGCAACGTGTTTCCCGGCGCGGTGGTCCCGTTCGGGATGGTGCAGTTCAGCCCGGAGGAGTCGCCCCGGCCAGGCAACCGCCGGCCGATCGCGGCGGCGGGCGGCTACGAGTATCGCGTCGACCGTATCCGGGGCTTCAGCCTGACCAACGTCTCGGGCTGGGGCTGTGCGGGCGGGTCCGGCGACATCCCGATCACCCCGGTCACGGTTCCGCTGACGACCTCGCCGTCCAGCGACTTCCGCTATGCCTACGCCTCGAGCTTCAGCCACGCCAACGAGCAGGCGCGGGCGGGCCACTACCGCGTGCGCCTCGACAACGGCGTGACCACGGAGCTGGCGGCGTCCGTCCATACCGGCGCGGCGCGTTTCGCCTTCCCGGCGGCCGGCGTGGCCAACCTGCTGGTGCGGGTCTCGGATTCCGAGGCGGGGTCGGAAGCGGCGCGCGTGCGGGTCGACCCGGCGCACCGGACGATCTCCGGCGAGGTGACCAGCGGCAACTTCTGCGGATACATCAGCAAGGAAGACCGCCGCAGCTACTACACCGTCCATTTCGTGGCCGAGTTCGACCAGCCTTTCACCGGCTACGGCGTGTGGAAGGACGGGCAGGTCAGCCGGGGCGGCGTCGAAGCCTCCGGCGGGACCGGCTATGGCGAGAAGGGCTTCGCTGCGGCCGGAACCGGTTCAGGCGCCTGGGTCGGCTTCGACCCGCACCACGCCGGCGGGGTGGTCAATGTCCGCATCGGCCTGTCCTACGTCAGCGAAGCCAATGCGCGCGCCAACCTGCAGGCCGAAAACCCGGCCGGGACCACCTTCGAGGCGATCCGTGACCAGGCTGTCGCGGCCTGGAACCGGCAGCTGCGCCAGATTGACGTCCAGGGCGGCTCCAGCGACCAGCGTACGGTGTTCTACACCGCGCTCTACCACTCCCTGCTGCATCCCAACGTCTTCAGCGACGTGAACGGCGAGTACCACGGCTTCGACGGCCTGACGCACCAGGTGCAGGCGGGCCAGCACGCCCAGTACGCCAACTTTTCCGGCTGGGACGCCTATCGCTCCCAGCTTCAGCTCGTCACCTGGCTCGATCCGCAACGCGGAAGCGACATCGCCCAGAGCCTGTTCAACCAGGCCTCGCAGAACAACGGGGTCTGGGACCGCTGGACCCACGAGTCCGGCGGCGTCCACGTGATGAACGGCGATCCGGCGGCGCCGGCGCTCGCGGACATCTGGGCCTTCGGCGGCCATGGCTTCGACGCCCGCGGCGCGCTGGCCTCGCTGGTCCAGGCGGCCGAGCATCCCACCGCGCTGGACCTGTCCAAGGC
>JBARAK010000381.1:0-3916 GCA_049791955.1 Caulobacteraceae bacterium | reverse complement strand
GTGAAGTGGTACAACGCCACCAAGGGCTTCGGCTTCATACTCCCCGACGAGGGCGGTCCGGACATCTTCGTCCACGTCTCGGCGGTGGAGCGTGCGGGCCTGAACGCGCTGAACGAAGGTCAGCAGGTTTCCTACGACCTCGAGCAGGATCGTCGGACCGGCAAGACCTCGGCCGGCAACCTGCGCGTCACCGGCTAAACAGCTCCTGTCTCAAGGATAGGCGCACGCCGTCCGGACGCGGTCCGGGCGGCGTGCGTACGCTTTTCTAAGGTACGGCGTTGGGCTCGCCAGACGCGCGCTTTGCTTTCGGCAGACGCGTCTAGACCTCGTCTTCGAGCGTCTTGGGAAGTTTCTCGGCCATGCCGAGCAGGGCCTCGCGCCGGTCCATCTCGGCCCAGACCACTGCGGGCGCCACGCCTAGCGCCGACCACAGCGCCGACAGGTTATAGAGCAGGTCGACGCTCTCCTGGATAAGCGCGTCGCGGTTACCGATGGCGCCCTCGATCGCGACCTCGGCGGCCTCTTCCACCACCTTCTGGGCCATCTTGGCCGGTCCGGCGGCAAGCAGTTTCAGTGTGCGCGGGCTATCCCGAAGGCCCTGGCGCACTTCGCTGATCGCCAGCGCCAGCTTTTCCAGGCGATCAACTGGTTCCGCAGGTTCGACGCGTTTCGCCAGCTTCGCCTTCTGCTTGGCCAATGGTGCGTTCTCCATCCGTCTCCGGATACTGACGGGCGCGCCGAGTCCCGTCCATTCGGCATGATGCGCACACCCCCCGCGACGTTTACGTAGCGCCATCAGGTGATGGCCAAGGTCACGCAGAGGCCGATTGAACCCCTGTCGCAGATGTGGGTTCCGCGTCGGCCAGGAACTTCTTCACCGCCCGCGCGGCCTGGCGGATGCGGTGTTCGTTCTCGACCAGGCCGATGCGGACATAGCCCTCGCCGTACTCGCCGAAGCCCAGGCCCGGCGCCACCGCCACACCCGCTTCCTCGATCAGCCGCTTGGCGAATTCCATCGAGCCCAGGTTATGGAACTTCTCCGGCAGGGGCGCCCAGGCGAACATGGATGCGGGGGGAGCCGGGATGGTCCAGCCGGCGCGGCCCATGCTCTCGACCAGGCAATCCCGGCGGGTTTTATAGATGGCCCGGATGTCGGCTACGCAGTCCTGCGGACCATTCAAAGCAGCGGCGGCGGCCACCTGGATCGGGGTGAAGGCGCCGTAGTCCAGATAGGACTTTACCCGCGCCAGCGCCGAGCAGATGCGCGCATTGCCCACCACCATGCCCACTCGCCAGCCGGCCATGGCGTAGGTCTTCGACAGGCTGTTGACCTCCACCGCGACATCCTTGGCGCCCTCGACCTGCAGGATCGACGGTGGCGGGTTGTCGTCGAAGTAGATTTCCGAATAGGCGACGTCGGACAGCACCAGCATCTCGTACTTGCGCGCCAGCCGGATGACCTCGCGATAGAACTCCAGGTCCACCCATTGGGCGGTGGGGTTGGAAGGGTAGGAGACGATCAGCACCGACGGCGGCGGGGCGGAGTGCTTCACCGCGCGCTCGATCCCGGCCAGATACTCTTCGGGCGACAGGGCCGGCACATGGCGGATCACTCCGCCGGCCATGATGAAGCCGTAGGCGTGGATCGGATAGGCGGGGTTGGGGCAGATGATCACGTCGCCCGGCGCGGTCAGGGCCTGGGCCAGGTTGGCGAAGCCCTCCTTAGACCCCATGGTGGCGATCACTTCGCTGTCCGGGTCGAGCTTCACGCCGAACCGCCGCTCGTAATAGCCGGCCATGGCGCGCCGCAGGCCCGATATCCCCTTGGAGGCGGAGTAGCGGTGCGTCTTGGGCTTCTGCACCGTCTCGATCAGCTTCTCGACCACGTGCTGGGGCGTGGGCATGTCGGGGTTGCCCATGCCGAAGTCGATGATGTCGACGCCCTGGGCGCGCAGCTTGGCCTTGAGGCGGTTCACTTCCTCGAAGACGTAGGGCGGCAGGCGGCGGATCTTGTGGAAGTCGGGCTGCATGGGGTGAGCGGGCTGATTTTCTGCTTACAGTCGTTCGGCGATCTTGGCGGCCACGGCCTGGGTGCCCAGGGGTCCGCCCAGATCGCCCGTGAGCTCGCCGGCCCGGATCGCCGCGGAGACCGCCGCTTCGACCGCGTCCGCCTCCTTGGCCAGCTTCAGCCCGTAGCGGAGCAGCATGGCGGCGGAGCGGATCGCGCCGATGGGATTGGCCTTGTCCTGGCCGGCGATGTCGGGCGCGCTGCCGTGGATCGGCTCGAACAGGCCCGGACCCGCGTCGCCCATCGAGGCGGAGCCCAGCAGGCCGATCGAGCCGGCGAGCACGCTGGCCTCGTCGCTGAGGATGTCGCCGAACATGTTCTCGGTCAGGATCACGTCGTAGTCGCGCGGACCGGTGATCAGCTTCATGGCGGCGCTGTCGACCAGGCCATGGTCGAGCGTCACATCCGGATAATGCTCGCGGTGCATCCGGATTACCGTCTCGCGCCACAGCCGGCTGGTCTCCAGCACATTGGCCTTGTCCACCGAGGTCAGCTTGCCGCGCCGTCCGCGCGCCGCCTCGAAGGCGATGCGGGCCACCCGCTCCACTTCCTCGACGGAATAGGTGCAGAGGTCCGAGGCCGAGGTCGCGGTGCGCTTGCGTTCGCCGAAGTAGATGCCGCCGGTCAGCTCGCGCACGATCAGGATATCCACGCCCCGTACCGCCTCGGCCTTCAGGGGAGAGCGGTCGATCAGGGCCTCGTCCACCGTCGCCGGACGCAGGTTGGCGAATAGCCCCATGCTCTTGCGGATGGCCAGCAGGCCCTGCTCGGGCCGCTTCGGCGCCTGGTCCCACTTGGGGCCGCCGACCGCGCCCAGGAACACAGCGTCGGACTTCAGGCAGGCGCTGAGCGTAGCGTCGGGCAGGGGCTCGCCGGTCTGGTCGATGGCGATCCCGCCGATCAGATGCTCGGCGAAGGCGAAGTCATGGCCGGACCTTGCAGCCGTGGCTTCGAGCACGGTTCGGGCGGCGCGGGCGACTTCGGGGCCGACGCCGTCGCCGGGAAGCAGGACAATGCTGTGGCGGCTCACGCGGCGTGCTCTCGTTCAAAGGCTTCGATGGAGGGGATGTGGGCGACCAGCCAGCCGAGGGTGTCGACGCCCTCGAGCATGCATTCGCGCGAGAACGGCTCGACGGTGAAGCTGACCACGTGGTTGCCCATGCGCAGTTCGTTGCGGTCCAGGTCGATGGTGACCTGCTCGCCGGGGTGCTCCAGCAGCCGGGCGTGGGTCTCTTCGTCCACCACCACGGGCAGCAGCCCGTTCTTCAGGGCGTTGGAGGTGAAGATGTCGGCGATCTCGGTGGAGATCACGGCGCGGAAGCCGAAGTCGGTTAGCGCCCAGGGAGCGTGTTCGCGCGACGAGCCGCAGCCGAAGTTGTGGCCGGCCACCAGCACCCGGTGCTCGGCGGCGTCGGTGGTGTTGAGGACGAAGTCTTCCCGGGCCTTGCCATCGGGGGTGTAGCGCCAGTCGTAGAACGCCTCGCGTCCCAGGCCCGCCTTGGTGGTGGTGGTGAGGAAGCGGGCGGGGATGATCTGGTCGGTGTCGATATTGGCCTGGGGCAGCACGACGGTGCGCGAGGTCAGGACCTTGAACGGTTCCATGTCGGTGTCCTCAGGCGGCGTTGTCGAGGTAGGGGCGGGGATCGGCTACGCAGCCGGCGACGGCGGCTGCCGCCGCGCTGGCCGGACTGGCGAGGATGGTGCGCGCGCCCGGACCCTGGCGTCCCTCGAAGTTGCGGTTGGAGGTCGAGACCGCGAGCTGGCCCGGCCCCACCTGGTCGCCGTTCATGGCGATGCACATGGAGCAGCCGGCCAGCCGCCATTCGGCGCCGGCGGCCTGGAAGATCT
>JBARAK010000380.1:0-12579 GCA_049791955.1 Caulobacteraceae bacterium | reverse complement strand
CGGCGAGGCGGCCCTGTCCCAGGCGTTCGTGGACGGAGTGGCCGACCTGCTGGCCTCGGTCGGCATCCCCCGCTCGCTGCGGGAACTGGGCCTGGCCTCGGACAAGCAGGGCTTCGTGGCCGAGGCGTCGCTGAACTCGGCCCGCCTGATCAAGAACAATCCCCGTCCCCTTGACCTCGCCGCCATGCAGAAGATCACCGCCGCCGCCTTCTCCGGCGACCGCGCGGCCCTGGTCGACGCCTGATCTCAATCCTTCCCGGAAATCCGCCATGAAGTCCGCCAACGCCTACGCCACGCCCGTCGAGCTGAAGCCCGCGCCGTTCGACGTATCCACCGACCTCCTGATCGGCGCCGACTGGCGGCCGGGCGCGGGCGGGGATCGCATCGACATCCTGGACCCCTCCACCGGGGGCGTGCTCACCTCGGTGGCGGACGCGACGGTCCAGGACGGGCTCGCGGCGGTCGAGGCCGCCTACGCCGCCGGCCCCGCCTGGGCCGCGACGCCGCCGCGCAAGCGCGCCACCATCCTGCAGGCCTGTTTCGAGAAGATCATGGCCGAGGCCGAGTGGCTGGCCACCCTGATCTCGCTGGAGAACGGCAAGTCGCTGGCCGACGCCCGTGGCGAGGTCGCCTACGCGGCCGAGTTCTTCCGCTGGTACGCGGAGGAGGCGGTGCGCATCAACGGCGAGCTGGCCGTCGCGCCGAGCGGCGCCAACCGCATCGTGGTGCAGCGCCAGCCTATCGGCGTGTCGCTGCTGATCACGCCCTGGAACTTCCCCGCCGCCATGGCCACCCGCAAGATGGCCCCGGCGCTGGCGGCCGGCTGCACCGTGATCCTGAAGCCGGCGGAGGAGACCCCGCTCACCGCCATGGCGGTGGCCCAGATCATGCTCGACGCCGGCGTGCCGCCCGGGGTGGTCAATGTGATCAACACCAGCGATCCGGGCCCCGTCTGCCGCGCCATCCTGCACGACCCGCGCGTGCGCAAGCTGTCCTTCACCGGCTCGACCGAGGTGGGGCGCATTCTGCTGCGCGAGGCGGCGGATACGGTGATCAGCTCGTCCATGGAGCTGGGGGGCAATGCGCCGTTCCTGGTGTTCGACGACGCCGACCTCGACGCGGCCATCGAGGGCGCCATGGTGGCCAAGATGCGCAACGCCGGCGAGGCCTGCACCGCCGCCAACCGCTTCTACGTCCAGAGCGGGATCTACGCCCGGTTCGTCGACAGGCTGGCCGCGCGGATGGGGGCGATGAAGCTCGGCCGCGGCTGCGACCCGGACACCGAGTGCGGGGCCATGATCAACCAGGCCGCCATCGACAAGATCGAGACCCTGGTCGCCGACGCCGTGGGCCGCGGCGCGCGGGTGGTGGTGGGCGGCAGGACGGGGGAGGGGCCGGGCTTCTTCTATCCGCCCACCGTGCTGGCCGACATCCACCCCGAGTCCGAACTGCTGAGCCAGGAGATCTTCGGCCCGGTCGCCGCGGTGATGGCGTTCGACGACCCCGAGGCCGCCATCCGCATGGCCAACGCCACCGAGTTCGGCCTGGCCGCCTATGTCTATACGGGGGACCTGAAGCGCGGCCTGCAGATGTCCGAGCGGCTGGAATACGGCATGATCGCGCTGAACCGGGGCCTGATGTCCGACCCCGCCGCGCCCTTCGGCGGGATGAAGCAGAGCGGCCTGGGCCGCGAGGGCTCCCACCATGGCCTGCACGAATACACCGAGATCAAGTACATCGCGGTCAGCTGGTGACGTCCGGTCGTCCTTCCGGCCGGCGCCCGCGCGTCATTCCCCGCTCCAGGCCGCCGGGGTGCGATCCTTGGCCAGGAAACGGGCCACGCCCAGCTTGAAGTCGGCGCTGCCGTAGACGCGCGCGATCACGTCGTCCAGGTCCGGCAGGTTGGCCGAGCGCAGGCGCTGCACCGCCGTCTTCACCGCCCAACTGGTCAGGGGTGCGTTCCCCCTGGCCTGCTCGCAGAAGGCCGCCACCGCCGCGTCCAGTCCGGCGGGCTCGACCAGCTTCAACATGAAGCCGCTGTCGAGCAGCTCCTGCGCGCCGATCATTTCGCCCAGGAGCAGCATCCGCTTGGACGTCTGCACGCCGATGGCGCCGGCGATGCGCGCGCAACTGCTCATGGACAGGCAATTGGCGATCGTGCGTCCGATGGGCGAGCCGAACTTCGCGCTCGGGGTGGCGATGCGGAAATCGCAGGCCGAGGCGATGTTCAGCCCACCGCCCACCGCCCAGCCCTCCACGATCGCCAGGGTGGGGACGGGCACGGCGTCCACCGCGGCCATGCACTCGTCGATGTGCCGCTCGTAGAGCACCCCGTCCTGGCCCGAGGTGAAGCCGGCGAAGCCCGAGATGTCCGCCCCGGAGACGAAGGCCTTGCCGCCCGCGCCGCGGAAGGTCAGCACCCGCACCGCCCGATCCGCCGCGACGTCGCGGCACGCGTCGCGCAGATCCGACCACATCCGCCGGGTCAGGGCGTTGTGGGCGGTGGGGTTGTCGAAGACGATGCGGGCGACCGCCCCGTCCTTCTCGTAAACCAGCCGGGGCCCGCTCATTTGGCCTGGGCCGGCTGGGGGGAGGCGAGCAGGCCCTTCTCCGCCAGTTCCTGGCGCAGGGCCGCGCCGTGCTCGTCCAGTAGCGGTGGCGGATGGCGGACCTGCTGGGGCGTGCCGCTCATCTTCACCGGGAAGCCCAGGGCGCGGAAGCTGCCCTCCACCGGGTGATCGACATTCATGACCATCTGGCGCGCCGCCACATGCTCGCTCGCCAGCGCCTCCTCGTAGTCATAGATCGGGGCGGCGGGCACGCCGGCCGCCAGCAGGGCGTCGATCCACTCCTGCTTGGTGCGGGTGACGAAGGTGGGCGCCAGCGCCTGGATCAGCACGTCGCGGTTGGTCACGCGCTCGCTGTTCCTGCTGAAGCGTGGGTCGTCGTTCAACTCCTCGCGGCCCAACACCTGCAGGAAGGTCAGCCACAGCTTCTGGTTGGCCGCCCCGATCACGAACCAGCCGTCCGACGCCATCACCGCCTGGTAAGGCGCCGACATGCGGTTGGCTGAGCCGATAGGCGTGGGCGACTTGCCGGTGCCCCACAGTTCGGTGGTCTCCCATACCGACAGGCCCAGCGCCGCCTCGAGCAGCGAGGCGTCGACGTACTGGCCCTCGCCGCTCTTCTCGCGGCCGAACAGGGCGCTCAGGATGCCGTAGCAGGCGAACATGCCCGCCCCCAGGTCGGCGATGGCGATGGAGTTCTTGGCCGGCTCCATGCCCGCAAACCCATTGGAGGAGAGCACGCCGCTCATGGCCTGGGCGATCAGGTCGAAGCCCGGCCGCTGGGACCACGGCCCGGTCTGGCCGAAGCCGGAGATAGAGGCGTAGACCAGCCGCGGGTTGATCGCCCTGAGCGTGTCGTAGCCCATGCCCAGGCGCGCGGCGACGCCGGGGCGGGCGTTCTCCACCAGCACGTCGGCGGTCCTGACCAGGCCGTAGAAGACCTCGCGGTCCTCAGCGTTCTTCAGGTCCAGCGCTATGGAGCGCTTGTTGCGGTTCAGGGCCAGGAAACCCGGGCTGTCCTCGCCTTTCAGGCGGAAGCCCATGGAGTGGCGGGTGGAGTCGCCCAGGCCCGGCGGCTCGACCTTGATCACGTCCGCGCCCATGTCGCCGAGCAGCATGCAGCAGAAGGGGCCGGCCATGACCTGGGACACGTCCAGCACGCGGATGCCGGCCAGGGGTTGGGGGGGCATTCGATCTCCTCCGTCTGCGGTCATGCGACCACCGCCTCTTGCGTGGATCCGTCCGGGCTCGACAGGGTCGGCGAGGGGGCGCGGACCAGGGGCCGCGTCGGGTCCACCATCAGCCAGCACGCTCCGCCCGCCAAGGCTATCACGGCGGCGGTGGCGAAAGCCGCCGTCCAGCCGTACTGGGCTGCGATCCAGGGCGTCAGCGAGGCGGTGATCGCGCCGCCGATCTGGCAACCCATGTTCATGAAGCCCGACACCACGCCAGTGTGCACCCCGGCTATGTCGGTGCAGGCGGCCCAGAACGAGCTCTGGCCCAGGTAGATCGCGCCCGCGCCGCCGGCCAGGATCGCCACCGCCAGCCCGACATTGGCCACGCCCATGCCCGCCAGCAGGAAGGTGGCCGTCAGCAGGAAGGCCAGCACGGCCAACCCACACCTTCCCCAGAACAGGCCGTAGCGCCGCGAGACCACGTCGTTGATCACCCCGCCCGAAAGGCAGCAGATGGTCATGGCGATGAACGGGGCCATGGCGAAGACAGCGCTCGACTTCAGGTCCAGGTGGCGCGCCTCCGCCAGGTAGATGAAGAACCAGCTGAAGAAGAGCCAGATCACGTAGCCGAAGGCGAAGTAGCTGGCGAAGAGCGCCCAGACGTCGCGGTTGGCGAAGATGGCGCTCCAGGGCGTCGGCGGCCGCGCCGCGCGCGCCCCCCGGTCCAGCCCGGCGTGGATATGGGCCAGCTCGGACGGCGAGACGGCGGGGTGCTCCTCTGGCCGATCACGTGCAACCAGATACCAGATCAGGCCCGCCGCCACGCCGATGACGGCGCAGACATAGAAGGAGGCGCGCCAGCCAAACCCCGCGATCACCGCACTGACCAGCGGCGGGGTCAGCCCCGAGCCCGCGCCCACCCCGGCGAAGATCCAGCCGTTGGCCTTGCCGCGCTCCTGCACGGGGATCCATCGGGCCAGGAACTGGTTGCCGGCGGGATAGACCACCGCCTCGCCCGCCCCCAGCGCCAGCCGCACCAGGACCAGCAGCCACAGGGCCGAGCCGGCGCCGGTCGGCACGACGGCGGTCAGGGCCGTGAACAATCCCCACCAGCAGACGCCGAGCGCAAGCACGCGCCGCGGGCCCAGCCTGGCCGCCAGCCAGCCAGCCGGGATCTGGAAGGCCGCATAGCCGATCAGGAAGGCGCTGAAGACCCAGCCCAGCTTCACCTTGTCGATGCCATATGCCTGCTGCATCTGCACGCCGGCGACCGAGATGTTGGTGCGATCCAGAAAGGCGATCGCGCTCAGGACGAACAACATGAAGACCAGGGCGAGCCTGACACGGGTTCGGGGCGCATGGTTCATTGGCCTCATCGTCCTCCCCACCGCCCGGGTTCCGGGTCTGTTGGACCGCGCCGCCGATAGGGCCGTCGCGTTCAATATGCTTATCAGATCACATATTGTATATGATCTTAGCCGCTGCTAGCATGCTCTGACGATAAGAACAACGGATGCCCCGCCGCGCCAACCATGTCGTGTTAGCGTGACCAAAAGCGAGGGCCATTGAACAGGGGGAAGCGTTGCGGAAGGCGCTTTTGGCGTGGGCCATCCTATGCCCGATGGCGTGGCCGGGTGCGGCGCCTGCTCAGGTGGACGCCACCTCGTCGGCGGCGGCGGTCGCGACGCCTTTGGCGGCCCGTATCGGTCATAGCGATCCGTCGAAGTTTCATCACCTGAGTGCGGTGCATGACGGCGCCGGGACCATGGACTTCGGGCCGATCCTGGGTGACCGGGCGCTGAAGGAAAACCTGATCTTCCTCCACCGCGGGGTGATCGCGCCCCACAGCGGCATCGGCCAGCATTTCCACAACCGCTGCGAAGAGATGTTCGTCATCCTCGACGGCGAGGCCCTGTTCACCATCGACGGGCGCACCGCGACCCTGAAAGGGCCCGCCGGCGCCCCGGATCGCATGGGCCACGCCCACGGCATCTACAATGCTACCGACAAGCCGGTGCAGTGGCTGAACATCAATGTCGGCATGACCAAGGTCTACGACACCTTCAACCTGCACGACGACCGCGTCGGCGCGGCGATCGATCGGGTCCCGCAGTTCATCACGATGCGCCTGGATCGCTCGGCGCTCAAACCGGTGGCGCACATGGACGGCGGCAGGGGCGTGGTGCAGTACCGCCGCACGCTGGAGCCCACGGTCTTCTCCACCCCCTGGGCCTACGTCGATCATTTGCTGATCCCGCCCGCCGCGTCGGTCGGACCGGCGGCCAAGGCCACGGTCGGCGAGGTCTACTATGTGCTGTCCGGCCGGGGCCGGGTGAGCGAGGGCGACGAGACCGCGCCGGTGGCCGAGGGCGACGCTGTGCCAGTGGAGGCGGGCGTGACCCGCAGCTTCACGGCCGAGGGCGGCGCCCCGCTTGAGCTGATGATCATCGGCGTGGCTCGCGACATGGCCGCCAAGGCCGACTTGATGGCCACGCCCCCCGCCCGGACCGCTTCCCGATGAGATATGTCCTGCCGGCCGCCCTGGTCGCGATCCTGGCCGCTGCGATCACGGCCCATCTGGTGCGCGCCGCGCCCGCGGCCCCATCGCCGGCTTCAGCCGAATGGCCGACCTATGGACACGACGCAGGCGGCGCGCGGTTTTCGCCGCTGACCCAGATCACCTCGGCCAACGTCGCCAAGCTGCAGCCGGCCTGGGTCTACCATATGCGCCCGGCCAATCTGGCCAGTCCGGCCGGCACGGAAGACATGGAGGCCCAGGGGCCCCACCGCCGCGGCCCCTACGCCGCTTCGGAGGCGACGCCCATCGTGGTCAAGGGCGTCATGTATCTGCCCACGCCCTATGGCCGGGTGGTGGCGCTGGACGCGAGCACCGGAAAGCAGCTTTGGGCTTACGCTGCGCCCTATCACGACCAGGCCGCCACGCGCGGCGTGGAATACTGGCCGGGGAGCAGCGGCGCGGCCCCCGAGATCGTGTTCGGCACGCGCGCCGGCAAGCTGGTCGCGCTCCGGGCGGCGGATGGCCGCCCTGTCCCGGGCTTCGGGACCGACGGCGTGATCGACATGAAGACGCCCGAGGTCATGAACGGCGAGCCCGCGGCTCCACTCGGCATGAGTTCGCCGCCCCTGATCTACAAGGACCTGATCATCACCGGCTCGCGCGTGCAGGAGATGCCCACCATCGGCGCGGCCGGGGACGTGCGGGCCTGGGACGCGCGCACGGGCAAGCTGGTCTGGACCTTCCACTCGGTGCCACGCCCTGGTGAAGTCGGCCACGACACCTGGGTGGGCGACAGCTGGAAGCGGCGGTCCGGCGTCAACGTCTGGACCTTCCTGCTGCTCGATCAGAAGCGGGGCGTCCTCTACATGCCGTTCGGGGCCCCGACCTTCGACCGCTGGGGCGGCGACCGTCATGGCGCCAACCTGTTCGGCAATGCGGTGGTGGCGGTGGATGCGGCCACCGGCAAATACCTGTGGCACTTCCAGACCGTACACCACGACATCTGGGACCTGGACGTCCCCTCCATCAGCCTGATCGAGGTGAAGCGCGGCGGTCATGATATCCCGGCCATTGCGGTGATGAACAAGACCGCCATCCTGTTCATCCTGAACCGGGTGACCGGCGAGCCGATCTACAAGGTGACCGAGACCGCGGTTCCCACCGATACGGACATCCCCGGCGAACAGCCCTGGCCCACCCAGCCCATGCCCTCGGCGCCGCCACCCCTGGCCAAGCTGTCCTGGGCCCCCACCGACATCGCCGACCTCACGCCGGAGCTGAAGGCCGCGTGCGAGAAGGTGGTGCAGCGGATGCATATCGTAGCGAGCAAGCCGTTCCAGCCGCTGCGCGCCGACTCGGCGGTGAACTTCTTCCCGGGCAGCCTGGGCGGACTGGACTGGGGCGGCGGCGCGTTCGACCCAAAGCTTGGCTACTACATCGCCAACACCAATAATCTCGCCAGCCCCGAGCAGCTCGTCAAACAACCGGACGGGTCGTGGAACATGAAGGACGGCTACGTCTACTTCATGGACTTCAAGCAGCGGATGCCTTGCCAGAAACCGCCCTGGGGCCAGATCACCGCTGTGGATGTCAACACCGGCAAGATCGCCTGGGTGCGTAACCTCGGCGTCACCGACGCCCTGCCCAAGGGATTGCAGGATACGGGCAGGCCCAGCGCAGGCGGTCCCATCACCACGGCGAGCGGTCTGACCTTCATCGGCGCCGCCGACGATGGCCGCATCCGCGCGTTCGAGACCCGCACGGGCAAGGAGGTCTGGACCTTCAAGCTGCCGGCTTCGATCTACGCCACCCCGATCACCTACCAGGGGCGTGGCGGCGTGCAGTATGTGGCGGCGGTGGCTACAGGTGGCTTCGGCGGCTCGCCGATCAGTGGCGACGAGGTCATCGCCTTCGCCCTGCCTCCATCGGAGGGTGGCCCGGTGCGGGCGCAGCCCGTCTCCCTGGTCATGCCGCCGCTGCCGCCCGGGTCGTCTGCTGCGCCGTCCGCCGCCGCTGGCGCGCCCCAGACCTATCCCGAACTGAACGATCCGCCGCCCGCCGCGGCGCTGGACCTGATCAGGACGAAGTGCGTGGCCTGCCACACCGCTTCCACCATTTTCACCCGGCGTAAAACGCCATCCGACTGGGCGGGCACGGTGCAGAGCATGGCCGACCGGGGAGCGGAGGTGTCGCCCGACGAGGTCTCCGCCATCGCCAGCTATCTGTCGAAGGTCCTGCCGCCGCCGGACGGCGGGCATTGAGGAAACCTCCATGAACCGAAGGTCGATACTCAAGTTCACAGCCCTGTTGGGCCTGGGCGGCGCCGCAGCGGCGCATACCGCGGCCGGCGCCGCGCCTGCGCGGCGCAAGACGCCGATCGTGCTCTACTGCGACCTGGCGGTGGACCCGAAGCGCGAGCAGGAGATGCTGGACGCCTACCGCCACCACTTCAGGCCGGCCGCCGAGACGTTCCGGGGGCGGGGCTTCATCGACCTGAAGATGCTGAAACTGCGCCGGGTGATCCGGGGCGGGCCCGCGCCGGCCAAGGGATTCAACTATCGCTTCCAGCTCACCTACGAGAGCGAGGAACAGCGCCAAGTCTGGATCCACTCCGCCATCCACAAGAAGAACTGGCCCCTGATCGAGAACACGCTGGTCGACAAGGGTTATCTCGTTCTGCTCACCGACGAGGTGTGAGCCCAGTTGTTTGCGCGCGGACCGGCGGGACGGCCGGCCGTCCGGAGGATTTTCGCATGACCACCCGACGTTCCTGCCTGCTCGGCGCGGCCGCTCTCGTTCCGGCGCTGTCCTCGACCCCGGCCTGGGCGCAGGGGGCCGGGGACGCCATGCAAGTGGTGCGCCTGGACCCGGCTCTGGACGTTTTGATCGCTCCCGACGCGAAGATCGAACGGGTCGCCACCGGCTTCACCTTCGTGGAAGGGCCGATGTGGCGCAGGGGGCGGCTTTGGTTCTCCGATCTCGGCGGCGACCAGATGAATGCGGTCTCTCCGGACGGCAAGGTCGAGCTGCTGCTGGACAAGGCCGGCGGCCGGCCGCGCCCCTGGCCGACGGGGAACCTGGGCTCCAACGCCATGGCGACCGACAAGGACGGCGCGGTGCTGATGTGCCGCCAGGGCGGACGCACCATCGTGCGGCTTGACGACCAGCTGCGCATCCATCCCTTCCTGTCGGAATATCAGGGCAAGAAGCTGAACAGCCCCAACGACCTGGTGTTCGCCCAGGACGGCGCCCTGTGGTTCACCGACCCGCCTTTCGGTCTGGCCAAGATGGACAAGGATCCCGAGAAGGAGCTGCCCTTCGATGCGGTGTTCCGCTACGCCGACGGCAAGCTCGATCCCGTGATCACCGATTTCACCACCCCCAATGGCATCGGCTTTTCGCCTGACGGACGCACGCTCTACGTCTCCAACTATGGGCCCGACATGTATGTGAAGGCGTTCGACGTGGGGCCGGGCGGCAAGCTGTCGGGCGCGCGCACCCTGATCTCCTACACGCGCGGTCAGGGCAGGGGCGGCCCGGACGGGCTGAAGATCGACACCCTGGGCAACCTGTGGAGCACCGGTCCCGGCGGCATCCGCATCATCACGCCCCAAGGCAAGGTGCTGGGCCAGCTCAAGCTGCCCGAGGTCGCCGCGAACCTGGCCTTCGCCGGTGATTGGCGCACCCTCTACATCACCGCATCGACCAGCGTGTATCGCCTGCGGCTCAAGGTGAGGGGCGAGAAGCCGCTCTACGCCTGAGGGCCTACCAGTTCCGCCGCACCCGCAGATAGCCGATCGGCCCGACGGCGAGGTCGCGGTCGGCCAGGTCTGCGAAGGCCAGGCCGGGCGCGCGCAGGTCCGACCAGTTGGCCAGCCTGCGGTCGTAGCCGATGCCCAGGTCGCGCGCCTCCACCCGCACGCTCCAGCCGGGCCTGGGCCGCACCTCGACGAACACCGAGCCATAGCGCGCCAGGGTGTCGGTCTCGATCTGGTCGAAGCGGTAGTAGCGCTGGCGCCAGCCGACGTTCAGCTCGCCGCCCCAGCTCAGCTTCCAGTGCGGCAGGTCCTGGCTGAAGCCGACCGTGCCCTCGAACGGCTTCAGGGCCGAGATCGGGCGCTCCTGGCCGGTGGTCGGGTCGCGCACCTGGGAGCGGCGCCAGGTCAGGTCGCTCTTCAGCAGGCCGCCGGGGATGCCGAAAGCCTTCAGCGGCATGTTCAGGTCCTCGATCAGCTCGTCCTCGCTGCCGCCGCCGATGTTGGCCGGGGCGTCGAACAGGCCGGAGGCGGCGAACACCGGGGCGCGGTCGATCACGTCGGTCAGGGCGGAGTGGCGCAGCGTCAGGGTCGCCGCCCCGTCCTTAAGGAAGCTGCGCTCGTAGGCGGCCTCGAACACCCAGGCCTGCTGGGGCGTCAGGTTGGGGTTGCCGGCCAGGATCTGGCCGGTCGACAGCGACGAGGTGGCCACGAAGTCGTTGAAGTCGAGCTGGCCGACCTCGCGCTCCACCCGCAGGCGGATCTGGTCGGTGTGGGTCGGCGACCAGGCGAGCGCGATGCGCGGCTTGGGATATTCCAGGGTCTTCTGCAGCGCCACGTCGCCGGTCGCGCCGATGTGGGAGACCTCCATCCGCACCCCGACCTCCAGGCTGAGCTGGGGAGAGGGGATCCAGACGCCCTTGGCGAAGGCCTCGCCGCGCAGCTCGGTCACCGTCTCCACGGCGGCGGGCACGGCCACCGGCGCGTCGTTGGTGGTGTAGTTGGTGTGGCTGTCCAGCCAGTTGTAGGCGATCTCCGCCCCGCTCTCGAAGGTCAGGACCGGGGCCGCGCGCCAGGTCAGCACGCTGCGCCCGATGGTCTCGCCGTTGGTGTGCTGCTCGCGGAAGCGGTCCAGCTCGCCTGAGCTGTCCAGCAGGGTCAGGGAGTCCTCGCCGTTCAGCTGCTGGATCGCCAGGGTCTCCAGCGAGAGCTTCGAGCCGAAGTCGCGGCTGTAGTGCAGCCCCAACTCGGCCTGTTCGGTGTTCTGGTGGTCGTGCTCCACCGAAGGGGCGATGGTCGGCTGGCCCTGCACGCCCACGATCTCGTTGTTGGCGTAGGGTTGGGTCTGCAGCGAGGCGTTGACGCGGAACTTGCCGCCGAACAGCGGCTGGGAATAGGCCCCGGTGGCGCTGGCGACATAGCCCCCGGCCTTGGTGTTGTCCCGGGCTGAACCCTGGACCGTATTGTCCGGGCCGCTCTGCACCACCGAGCCTGAGCCCGCGCCGTCGTCGACGAAGCGCGCGACCAGCAGCGAGCCTTCCAGCGCGGTCCCGTCGGCGCGGCGCGTCCCTTCCAGCCGGATGGCCGGGTTCTGGCGGCCGTCGCTGGCGACCCACTGGTTGGACAGGGCGATCAGGGCGGTGGAGGCGGGGCCGGTCTTGCGGATCACATTGGCCACCAGCACCTTGCCGTGCATGTCCACGCCTGGCGCGCCGCCCCGGATCAAGTCGATGCGGGCGACCTGGCTGGCGGGGATGCGGCGCAGCACGCTGTTGATGTCGTCGCCCTTGCTGGTCGGCAGTTCGCCGTCGATCAGCACATTGCCGGCCGCGGCCTCGAAGCCGCGCACGCTGGAGCCATCGTCGAAGGCGAAGCCCGGCACCCGGTCGATCATGTCGCGCGCGGTGTTGGGCTGGGCGGCGGCGAAGAAGCTGGCGGGATAGGACGCCACGCCCGACTGCGGCTGGCCGGCGCTGGCGGAAGCAACCGCCGCCAGCAATGCGAACACGAACATCGACGCCCCTCTCGAATACAGGGGGAGGCGGATGCCCGTGGTCGCGGCTACGCTCCAGTTACAAAGCTGAAATGTGGATTAAGCTTGTGTAATGCGCGCCTTGGATTTCATTAGTATTTGGTAATATTTGGCGGTGTTCTATCTATTTCGAAGATGTAACGTGCATGTCTCTGCGATCTTCGTCAGGTTTGACTCAAGCAATCCCTGCATATGAGGAGCCCGCCAATGATCCGCGCCGCCCTGCTGGCCGCCGTGCTGTTGTCCCCGCCGCTGATGGCGTGGGCCGAGTCTTCGCCGTCGATCTCCATCAGTTCGTCCAATGGCGCGGGTGGGACGGAGATCATCAGCCGTGGCCGCGGCGACGATGGGATGACCATCATCACCGAGGGCAAGGGCGGGAGCGGCATCCACGCCAGCGGCCATGAGGTGCTGAGCTATCCCGATGGCGACGGCCGCACCGTGCACGTGTTCGCCGACCACCCGGTCACCCGTGATGAGGTCGAACGGGTCCGCGCCGACGCCCGGGCCGAGGGCGAACGCGCCCGTGAGG
>JBARAK010000379.1:0-4705 GCA_049791955.1 Caulobacteraceae bacterium | reverse complement strand
GTTCCGGGTGGGGCCGGCGTCCGCGGGCGCTTCGCCGGGGCCGGCCTGCTATCGCCGCGGCGGCCCGTTGACGGTGACCGACTGCAATGTAGCCCTGGGGCGCATTCAACCCGACGTGTTTCCCAAGGTGTTCGGCCCCGGTGGCGACCAGCCCATCGACGTTGAGGCATCGCGCGCGCGCCTGCGCGATGCGGCCGAAGCGGTGGCCCGCGCTACGGGACGTACGCCATCGCCGGAAGAGGTGGCGGAGGGCTTCCTCACCATAGCCATCGACAACATGGCCGGCGCCATCAAGCAGATCTCGGTGCAGCGCGGTTACGACCTGCAGGGCTACGTCCTGGCCTGCTTCGGCGGCGCCGGCGGCCAGCATGCCTGTCGCGTGGCCGAGGCGCTGGGGATCGAGCGGGTGATGATCCACCGCTTCGCCGGCGTGCTTTCGGCCTACGGCATGGGGCTGGCGGACCTGCGGGTGCTGCGCGAGGTCACGGTCGAGGCGCGCCTTGAGGTCGGCGCAGGCGCGAGCCTTACGGTGCGAGCCGACGCTCTCGCCAGGGACGCCGAGAGCGCCCTGCGCGCCCAAGGGACGCCGCTCGTCCGGGTGGAGACCCTGCGGCGGGCGATGCTGAAGTACGAGGGGACCGACGCCGCATTGCAGGTCCCGTTCGGGACGCCGGACGCGATGCGCGCCGCCTTCCAGGACGCCCATCGCCAGCGGTTCGGCTTCGTCGCTGACAAGGCGCTGGTGGTGGAAGCCCTCTCGGCGGAAGCGATCGGATCCACCGACGCCGGGGCCGCCGTCGCCGCATTGGCGCCGGCGGAGACGGGCGAAGCGGTCCCGCTGGTCGAGGCCGCCGTCTGGATCGACGGGCAGGCCAGGACCACGCCGGTGTTCGATCGCGATCGCCTGTCGCAGGGCTGGCGGGCGTCCGGTCCAGCCATCGTGGTCGACGCCGTGCAGACCACCCTGGTGGAGCGGGGCTGGACCGTGCGCGTCGATGCGGAGGCCAACCTGATCCTGGAGCGGTCCCGGCTTTCGCGGGATGCGGATGGGCAGGCGACCGAGCTGGCCATGGGAACGGTCGATCCGGTCCGGCTCGAGGTGTTCGCCAACCTGTTCATGTCGGTGGCGGAGCAGATGGGGTTCGCGCTGCAGAACACCGCCTATTCGGTCAACATCAAGGAGCGCCTGGACTTCTCCTGCGCCCTGTTCGACCGCGTCGGCGCCCTGATCGCCAATGCTCCGCATATCCCCGTCCATCTCGGCAGCATGGGCGAGGGGGTCAAAACCCTGATCGCCGCGCGCGGCGGCCGGCGCGATGGCCGTGGCATGAAGCCCGGCGACGCCTATGTGCTGAACGCGCCCTACAACGGCGGCACCCACCTGCCCGACATCACCGTGGTGATGCCGGTATTCGCCGAAGACGATGAAGCGGGGGTGGATGGCCCGCTCTATTTCGTCGCCGCCCGTGGGCACCACGCCGACATCGGTGGGATCACGCCCGGCTCCATGCCCGCCTCCAGCCGTACGGTCGAGGAGGAGGGCGTGCTGATCGACAACGTCCTGCTGGTGGACGCCGGTCGCTTCCTCGAGGACGAGATGCGGGCCCTGCTGGCCTCTGGGCGCTGGCCAGCCCGCAATCCGGACCAGAACATCGGCGACCTGAAGGCCCAGACCGCCGCCTGCGTGCGCGGTGCGCGCGAGCTGCACACCGTGGTGCGCCGCTACGGCCGACAGACGGTGGACGCCTATATGGACCACGTCCAGGACAACGCCGAGGCCGCGGTCCGCGCCGCCATCGGCGCACTCCAGGACGGCGCCTTCGCCTACGAGATGGATGGCGGGGCCGTGGTCCGGGTGAAGGTGTCGGTGGACGGCAAGGCCCGCGAGGCGGTGGTGGACTTCACGGGGACCAGCCCGCAGCTCGACAGCAACTTCAACGCGCCTTTCGCGGTCTGCCGGGCGGCGGTGCTTTATGTGTTCCGCACCCTTGTGGACAGCGACATGCCGCTGAACGATGGCTGCCTGCGTCCGATCCGCATCATCGCGCCTGAGGGCAGCATGGTGCGGCCCCGCTATCCCGCGGCGGTCGTGGCCGGCAACGTCGAGACCTGCCAGGTGATCACCGACGCGCTCTACGGCGCGCTGGGCGTGCAGGCGGCGGCCCAGGGCACCATGAACAACTTCACCTTCGGCGATGCCAGCCGGCAGTACTACGAGACCATCTGCGGGGGCTCGGGCGCTGGGCCGGACTACGACGGGGTGGACGGCGTCCATACCCACATGACCAACAGCCGCCTCACCGATCCGGAGGTGCTCGAGCATCGCTTCCCCGTGGTGCTGGAACGATTCGCCATTCGTCCGGACACGGGAGGAGCGGGAGCGCATCAGGGCGGCTGCGGCGTGACTCGCCAGGTGCGTTTCCTGCGGCCGATGACCGCAAGCCTGCTGTCGAACCGGCGGCGCGTTCCTCCCTTCGGCGTGGGTGGCGGCGGACCCGGCGCATTGGGCGGCGGACGGGTCGAAAAGGCGTCGGGAGAGGTGGTTATCCTTGGTCCGACCGAGAGCGTGGAGCTGGCGGCGGGTGACCTATTCGTCATCGACACACCGGGCGGAGGCGGCTACGGAACGCCCAACGAATGATCAACGCTTCGTTATCGCACTGCAACAAAGCTCGACTCGGAACTTCGCCCGGTTCAGGCTTATTGTTACGTCATGGTGAGTTTGAGGATTGAGAGGCGATGACGGACATTGTCCTGACACTGCCGATCGAAGCCGGCGAGGAGGCCCAGCTTTTCGGGACCTTCCTCAATCGTTTCATGGAAAGCCGGTCTTCGGAAGCGGAGCGCATGGCTCTGTGCAGCGACGCGCCATACATGATGGTGCGGTCCGATCCGGGCGATGGGCAGGACATCAAGGTCCTCATCTTTCAAGAACGCAGCGTCGCGTCGGCCTTCTCCTCCGGCTGGGCCAAGGCCCGCAGCATCGCGCGCGGCCGGTTCTCCTGACCTCCGGGGGCGAGCGCCCCCATTAAGATCCCATGTCCAGTTTGAGAGATGCCCGCATCGCCGTCGCCGGCGGCGGAGCGTTCGGCCTGATGACCGCCCTGGCGCTCGCCCGGCGTGGAGCGGAGGTCCGGGTCTATGATCCCCAGCCGTCGGGCCGGAGCGCCTCTTCCATAGCCGCCGGCATGCTCGGGGTTGCTTTCGAAGCCCTTGAAAGCGGCTGGGATGCGACGCTTTTCGCACTCCTATGCGCCGGGCTGGACGCCTGGACCACGGAGACGCGGTTCCCTGTCGACCGGTCGGGCGCCGTGTACGCTAGCTTTGGGGGTGGCGAGGACCTCGCCAGGGTCGCGGCCGGTCTGGATGCGCTCGGTACGCCCTACGAGGCGCTGACCGGCGACGCCGCGCGCGTCTTGCAGCCGGCCCTGTCCGCTCACGTCACGGCCGCTCTGCGCGTCCCGGTCGAGGGGCGGGTCGATCCTTCCCGCTGCCTGCCGGCGATGGCCCGGGCCCTCGGCGAACTGGGCGGGCGCATCTTGGCCGAGGAAGTCCCTTCCGGCGCGTCGTTCGATCGGTGGCGGCGAGGGCGGGCGGATGCGGTGGTGATCGCTGCCGGCCATGCGTCCGTCGGCTGGGTGGATCACGCGTCGGTGCTGGGCCGGCTGCGGCCGATCAAGGGGCATATCCTGCACTTCGACGGCGGTCCGCGGAACGGCCCGGTGGTTCGCAATGGCGAGGATTATGTTGCGCCGCAACCGGGCGGCGCCGTCTTTGGAGCCACCATGCAACCGGATCAGGCAGACCTCGCGCTCGAGCCCGATCAGGTCGAAGGTCTTCGCCTCCGGGCGATCGAGATCATCCCCGAACTGGCTGGTCTCCCGTTCTCGGCCCACGCGGGCGTCCGGGCCGCCACGGCGGACGGCCTGCCTCTGGCCGGAGCCTTGGGCGGGGGGCTGTTCGCAGCCACCGGCGCGCGACGCAACGGCTGGCTGCTTGCGCCCCTGGTGGCCGAGACCGTGGCCGCCGCCATCGCGGGCGAGGCCGCACCCTATGCCTCGGCCTTCGACCCGTTCAGGTTCGGCTGATCAGATAGCCTGCGGCCCGCGTTCGCCGGTGCGGATGCGGATCACATCCTCCAGGTTGGTGACGAAGATCTTTCCGTCGCCGATCCGTCCGGTCCGCGCGGCGTTGACCAGGGCTTCGAGCACCTGCTCGACCTGATCGTCGGCCACCACCACCTCGATCTTCATCTTGGGCAGGAAGTCCACCACGTACTCCGCGCCGCGGTAGAGTTCGGTATGCCCCTTTTGCCGGCCGTACCCCTTGGCCTCCAGCACGGTCATGCCCTGGACGCCCATATCCTGCAGGGCCTCCTTCACTTCGTCCAATTTGAAGGGTTTGATCACCGCTTCGATTTTTTTCATTTCGCTCAACCAGCAGAATAACAGGCGTTTCGTCCCAACTCGGTTTAGCACCGGGAGGGCGGGGGACATAGCAGGCGAGAAGCGGCGGAGCTGATGGGCGCAACGGTCGGACGCGAAATCCTCATGGTCGCCGAGATTGGCGAGGCCGACCGGCAGGCGGAGGCGTCGGGAACGTCCACGCTGGTCCTGATGGAGCGCGCGGGCGAGGCGGTGGCCCAGGCCGTGGGCGAGCGCTTTCCCGACGGCCCCGTGCTGGTGCTCTGCGGCCCGGGCAACAA
>JBARAK010000378.1:0-4016 GCA_049791955.1 Caulobacteraceae bacterium | reverse complement strand
GTGCTGGCGCAAGGACCCGATGGGCGGCGCGCTGGAAGGCTTCCTGGCGGTCGGCGCGGCGTCGGCGCCCATCCTCCTGAGCGGCAGGGCGGCCGCACGGCGGGGCCCTGTGGACCTACCTGCGGCCTCGCCGCCGTCGCGTCTGTGGATCGGACTGGCGCTGGTCGCCCTGGCCCTGTTCTGTCTGACCCAGGGGCGCGGGTTCGGGCCGCTGGCCTAGGCATCCACGGTGCAGGGCTATCGCATATGGCCAGGCTGCCGATGCCCCAAAGTCCGCTCATCCCCGTGGAGGCGGGAATCCAGATTCAGTCTCACACCTCGGCGGATTTGATCTGGATTCCCGCCTTCGCGGGAATGACCGGATTTTGAAGGACTGATGAAAGGTAGGTGATGCTCAGAAATTGGCGTGCAGGCTGGCCGATGCGCTCAGGGGCTCGCCGACCAGCGCGCCGGCCGCGTTGGCGGCGACGAAATAGCGCTCGTTGGCCAGGTTGTGGATGTTGACGTCCAGGCCCCAGCGCGGCGTCTCGTAGCCGATCAGGGCGTTGGCGACCACCGACGACGGGATCGAGTTGACGTTGGTGATGTCGCTGTAGCTCTTCGACTGGTAGTTGACCCCGCCGCCGATGCGGAAGCCGGGGATGCCCGCGATCGAGAAGTCGTAGGTGGTCCACAGGTTGGCGATGTCGGCCGGCGCCCCCTGCGGGTGCTTGCCTACCGAGGTGATCCCCTGGGGATTGTCGGTGATGACCGCGTCCTGGACCGTGACGTTGGCCAGCAGGCGCCACTTGTCGGTGATGCGGGTGTCCAGCGAGGCTTCGCCGCCGCGCGTCCGCTGGCTGTCGAACACCACCGTCTCGATCCCGTTGACGGTCTCCGGCGTGGCCACGTTGTTGCGCGATACGCTGAAGCCGGCGGTGTTCAGCACCACCCGCTCGTCGAGGAACGAGAACTTTATTCCGCCCTCATATTGCAGCGCGGATTCCGGGGCGCCGATGCCGGCCTGGACGTTCTCGGAGTTGAAGTTCGACAGATGGCTGGAGGCCACGCCGACATAGGGCGAGGCCCAGGAGGTCAGCTTGTAGAGGGCGCCCACGTTCCAGCTCAGCGGCGCGTCGTTGCGGTGGTCGGTCACCCCCGCCAGCAGCGGGCGGCCATCGGAGCTGAAGGCCCCAGGCACGGTGATGTTGGGCGTCAGCGCGGTGTCGAACCAGTCCTCGCGCACGCCGGCCCGGAACTTCAGCTTGTCGGTGACGTCGACTTGGTCGGTCGCATAGAGGCTGTAGTAGTCGGCGGCGAGGTGGTCGTTGTCGCACGAATGCTTGGCGTCGCACAGGAAGGTGAGGCCGGCGGTCGAGGTCTCCGGCGGGACCGGCGCAAGGGCGTCGGGGATGTTCGGCAGGTCGGCGGTGGTGCGCGTGGTGGACAGCGCCAGGTGCTGGTACTCGAAGCCGGTCAGCAGGGTGTGGTGCAGCGTGCCGGTGTTGAAGGTCCACACCGGCTCCAGCTGGTAGTCGAAGCTGTTGTCGGTGTCGTCCTGCTTGCGCACCTGGCGGCCGATCACTTCGCCGTCGCTGATCTTGGTGTTGGTGCTGTCGCCGTTGCCCAGCACGTCCAGCTTCCGGTAGGTGTAGGAGAAGCGGTTGTTGATGGTCAGCAGGTCGCTCAGCACCCACCTGTCGCTGAAGGTCGGGCGGATGAAGCCGGTGTGGGCGTAGTCGAACGGCGTCGAATACTTCGAGTCGATCGACACGTTCTTGATCGGAGAGCCGTTGAAATAGATCAGGCCGTAGGAATCGGGCGTCTCGTCCAGTTCGCGCAGGTCGACCGAGACGTCGATGGTGTGCGACCCGGTCTTCCATTCCAGCGTCGGCCGGGCCTCGTAGTCATGGCTCTTCAGGCCGCGGAAGCCGTCGGAATGGGCGAAGGTGGTGTCGAGGCGGTAGTCCAGGCCATCCACGCCGGTCGGCCCGGTGACATAGTCGGTGTTGGTGAAGGTCCCGAACGAGCCGCCCTGCAGGCTGGCGCCGTAGTGCAGGTCGGACGACGGCGTGTAGTGGACGATGTTGATGGTTCCGCCGGGGGCGCCGCTGCCGAACAGGGCCGAGCCCGGTCCCTCCAGCACCTCGATGCGCTCCACCCCGTTCAGCGAGTGCGACAGCCCGCCGAGCTGGTCGCCGTCGTTGAAGTTGTCCTCGAAGATCTGGGCGTTGAGGCCCCGGATCAGGAAGTGGTCGTAGAAGCCCTTGGAGTCCTGGCCGCCGACGTTGACGCCGCTGGCGTTGAACAGGCTCTGGCGCAGCATGGTCGCGCCCTGTTCGGTCAGGATCTGGCGGGGGATCACCTGGATGCTGCCGGGCAGGTCCTGGACCGGGGTGCCGGTCTTGTCGGTGCCGGCCGGTAGGTCGAGCGCGTTGCGCCGGGCCTGGACCACCACTTCGTTGACCTCGTTCTGCGGGGCCGTGGCGACCGCGCCGCTCGCACTGTCCGCCCAGGCCGGCCCGCTCGCCAGCGCCAACGTGCCCACCCCGGCCGTCGCCAGCAGACGCAACCAAAACGTGGGTAACATAATATTACCACCTAAACAATGCGAGGCGTTTGCAATTGCAAAAGCCGGGGGCCCCGTCAAGCGCTGATGCATTGGGAGATGGGACGATCGTTCACTATCGCCGCAGTTAATGTTGACGAGGTCGCCGATCCCGCGACATTGTCAGCCCAGGCGGAGTGCGGTCCGCTCCAGCCGTCCGAGGCGCGGCGGGGAGGCCGCGGTCCCAATAACAATATGGTTTAGGGCGGAATCCTGATGACGTTTGCGAGATCGATGGCGCTTGTCCTTGGCGCCGCGCTGCTGGGCGCTGCGGGCGCCTCAGCCGAGCCTTCCCCACAATCTGGCCCACAACCCGCGGCGGACTACGCCAACCCCGCGACCTGGCTCTGCCGGCCCGGACGGGCGCACGATGTGTGTGGGCGCTCCAACCAGGACGCCACGGTGCTGCAGGCCGACGGCTCGACCCGGCTGGAGCCGTTCCGTGCCGATCCCGACGCGCCGATCGACTGCTTCTATGTCTACCCCACCGTCTCCACCGACCCCGGCGGCAACGCCACCATGGCGATCGAGCGGCAGGAGGTCGCCGTGGTCAACCAGCAGTTCGCCCGCTTCGCCTCGGTCTGTAGGCCCTATGCGCCGGTCTATCGCCAAGTGACGCTGACCGCGTTGCGCGCCAACCTCGGCGGCCACCCGATGCCATCCGACCGGGTGCTGGCCTACAACGACGTCAAGGCTGCGTGGGACTATTACCTCGCCCACGACAACCACGGCCGCGGCGTGGCGCTGATCGGCCATTCTCAGGGCTCGCTGGTGCTGGCCGAGCTGGTCAAGCGCGAGATCGACGGCAAGCCGGTGCAGGGGCGGGTGCTGTCGGTGATCCTGGCCGGCTACCGGCTGCAGGTCCCGGTGGGCAAGGACGTGGGCGGCGACTTCCAGTCCATCCCGCTCTGCCACGCCAATGGCCAGATCGGCTGCGCCATCAACATCGCCTCCTACCGCGCCGACAGCCCGCCGCCGGCCTGGGGCAAGATCTTCGCCGTATCGGCCGGCCCGGGGCTGGAGGCCGCCTGCACCAACCCGGCGGCGCTGGGCGGCGGTTCGGGCCCGATGCACGCCTACCTGGCCTCGGGCGTGGAAAAGGTCACCGCCGACGGCGCGGAGCCCGGGCCCTGGACCCATCCGCCCCAGCCGATCGCGACCCCCTTCGTCGAGGTTCCCGGCCTGATCAGCGCCGAGTGCCGTTCCGACAACGACCACCACTATCTCGCCATCACCCTGCACCCCGACCCCAAGGGCGCGCGCACCAACGCCATCACCGGCGACGTGGTGGTGAAGGGCCAGGTGCTGAAGGACTGGGGGCTGCACCTGGTCGACATGAACCTGGCCATGGGCAACCTGATCGACCTCGTGCGCGACCAGGGCCGCACCTACCTGTCCCAGGCGAAACAGCCATGAGCCTGGCCCCATC
>JBARAK010000377.1:0-7139 GCA_049791955.1 Caulobacteraceae bacterium | reverse complement strand
GCCTTGGCGCGCTTGCGCGGATAGGTCTCCGGCGCGCCGCCGGCCCGCCCCGCGCAGAACCTGGCGACAGGGCAGCGGTCGCAGAGCGGCGCCTTGGGCCGGCAGATCACCGCCCCCAGGTCCATGGTCGCCTGGGCCCAGTCCCCCGGACGGGCCTCGCTGGCGATCTCGCCCGCCAGGCCGCGCATTTCGGGCTTTGCGTCCGGCAGCGGCGTCTCCACCGCGAACAGGCGCGAGACCACCCGCTCCACATTGCCGTCCACCACGACCGCCGGACGGTCGAAGGCGATGGCCGCCACCGCCGCCGCCGTATAGGGCCCAAGCCCCGGCAGGCTCAGCAGCGCCGCCTCGCTGTCGGGAAACACCCCGCCATGGTCGCGCGCCACCGCGCGGGCGCAGGCCAGCAGGTTGCGGGCGCGGGCGTAGTAGCCGAGCCCGGCCCAGGCGCTCATCACCTCCCCATCCGCCTCCGCGGCTAGGTCGCCCACCTTGGGCCAGCGCCGGGTGAAGGTGAGGAAATAGGGCGCGGCGTGCGGCACGGTGGTCTGCTGCAGCATCACCTCCGACAGCCAGACGCGATAGGGATCGGCGCTGCGCCCCGCCGCACGCTCGGCCGGGCGCACGCGCCAGGGCAGGTCGCGCGCCTCGGCGTCGTACCAGGTGAGCAGGGCTGCGCGCAGGGCCGCGATGTCGGATGGCTTCACGCGCCCTGCTTAAGGCGCTCCGCACGGTCGCGGAAGATCAAGGTTTCGGGTTAGGATGCCGCGATGCCCCGCCGTCCACTTCCTTCGCTGTCAGAGACCGCCGAGATCCTGGCGCGCAAGCGCACCCGCCCCCCTCGCCGCCCCGCCCCGCCGGCCGGCAAGGCGCTGACCGCCTATCTGAAGACGCTGGACGCCCGTTTCGGCCAGACCGCCTCCGCGCCGACCCTGCTGATCGAGCGCTGGCGCGAGGTGGCGGGCGAGGTGCTGGCCCGCAACAGCGAGCCGCTGAAGCTGGTCCGCGCCCGCAAGGGTGGGGAAGCCACGCTGCATATCCGCGTCAACGGGCCGGCCGCGGTGCTGATCGAGGCCCAGGCCGCCGACATCCTGGCGCGGGTGAATCTGATGCTCGGCGCCGGGGCGGTGGGCCAGCTGCGCATCGTCCAGGGCCCGGTCAAGCCGCCCACCGCCAAGCCCAAGCCCGCCCGCCGCCGCACCGGCCCGCTGGACGCCGCCACCGAGGCGGAACTGGAAAAGGGCCTGGCCAATGCCCCCGACAGCGCCCTGAAAGCCGCACTGCTGCGCCTGGGCCGCGAGGTCGCGCGGCGGGGGTCTTGACGCCCTCTCCCCTTACGGGAGAAAGAGTCATCGTTTCACGCCCTGGCGGTTCTCAAAACCGCTCGTCCCCGCGCAGGCGGGGATCCAGATTCATTCGCAGACGCCAGCGGATTTGATCTGGATTCCCGCTTTCGCGGGAATGAGCGGGTTAAAGGAGCTAAGCGTGCTTGTGCTCCCGCAAGTGGGAAAGCGGAGCAGGCCTACTCCGCCGCCATCTTGGCGACGCCGAACTTCGGGGCCAGTTCGCCCGCGGCGTAGCGCTTGGCCATGGCCGACAGCGGCAGCGGCTTGATCTTGGAAGCGTTGCCGGCCGTGCCGAACTCGTTGAAGCGCTGCTCCACCACCTTGCCCATCGCCGCCATGGCCGGCTTCAGGTACTTGCGGGGATCGAACTCGGAGGGGTTCTCGGTCAGCACCTTGCGGATGGCGCCGGTCATGGCCATCCGGTTGTCGGTGTCGATGTTGACCTTGCGCACGCCGTGCTTGATGCCGCGCTGGATCTCCTCGACCGGCACGCCCCAGGTCTGGGGCATCTCGCCGCCGTAGGCGTTGATCATGTCCTGCAGGTCCTGCGGCACCGAGGAGGAGCCGTGCATCACCAGGTGGGTGTTGGGCAAGCGGCGGTGGATCTCCTCGATCACGTTCATGGCCAGCACCTCGCCGTCGGGCTTGCGGCTGAACTTGTAGGCGCCGTGCGAGGTGCCCATGGCGATGGCCAGGGCGTCGACCTGGGTCTCGCGCACGAAGTCCACCGCCTGGTCCGGATCGGTCAGCAGTTGAGAGTGGTCGAGCTTGCCCTCGAAGCCGTGGCCATCCTCCTTCTCGCCCATGCCGGTCTCCAGCGAGCCGAGCACCCCGAGCTCGCCCTCGACCGAGGCGCCGACCCAGTGGGCCATCTTCACCACGTCGCGGGTGACGCGCACATTGTACTCGTAGGTGGCGGGGGTCTTGGCGTCCGCCTCCAGCGAGCCGTCCATCATCACGCTGGTGAAGCCGTGCTGGATGGCGGTGGCGCAGGTGGCCTCGTTGTTGCCGTGGTCCTGGTGCATGCAGACCGGGATGTGCGGGTAGATGTCGACCAGGGCGTCGATCATCTTGGCCAGCATGATGTCGTTGGCGTATTGGCGCGCGCCGCGGCTGGCCTGGATGATGACAGGGCTGTCAGTCCTGTCGGCGGCCTCCATGATGGCGAGGCCTTGTTCCATATTGTTGATGTTGAACGCAGGAACGCCGTAGCCGTGCTCAGCTGCATGGTCGAGAAGCTGCCTGAGGGTGATACGGGCCACGAGAATCTCCTTGTGTCGTCAACGATCAATTCAATCTGAGCCAGTTTACAGCGCGCGCCCTGGCGAGGCGACCCCGAATGCTCGCCGGCCCGGCGTTTCAACTGAAGCCTGGATAACTTTGTCCTTGGAGGAATCAAGCCGGGCGGCGAGCGCGTAAAGCTTGGGCGATCGTACCGTCATCCAGCCAGTCCAACTCGCCTCCCACCGGAACGCCCCGCGCCAGCGATGTGACCGGAACGCCGGAGGCCTTCAATCGATCCGTCAGGTAGTGGGCGGTGGTCTGTCCGTCGACCGTGGCCGGCAGGGCCAGGATCACCTCGCGCACCTCGCCCCCGCTGGCGCGGGCGACCAGTTCGCCCGTCCGCAGCGACTCCGGCCCCACCCCGTCCAGCGCCGACAGCAGGCCGCCCAGCACGTGGTAGCGCCCGCGATAGGCGCCGGCGCGCTCCATCGCCCACAGCGCCCCCACCTCCTCGACCACGCAGATCATCCCCGAGTCACGGTCCGGAGCGCGGCAGACGGTGCATGGGTCGCAGGTGTCCAGCGCCCCGCAGGTCGAGCACGGGCGTACCCGCGCCGACGCCTCGCTGAGCGCCGAGATCAGCGGATCCATGAACTGTTCGCGCCGCTTGAGCAGCGCCAGCGCCGCCCGCCGCGCCGACCGGGGCCCCAGGCCCGGCAGCTTGGACAGCAGCGCGATCAGCCGCTCGATCTCGGGCCCGGCGGACGCCGCCATCAGGCCCCCTTACGGAGCAGGATCAAAACTTCAGCCCGGGAAGGCCCGGCATCCCGCCGCCGGCGAGGCCGGCGAGCGGCCCCATGGCCTCCTGCATCATGCGGGCCTGTTCGGCGTCGAGCTTCTTCTTGGCGTCGGCGTGGGCGGCCACCAGCAGGTCGCTCAGCATCTCGCCCTCGTCCGGAACCAGCAGGCTCGGGTCGACCACCACGCCCTTCAGCTCGCCCGAGCCCTGCAGCGTCAGCTTCACCAGCCCGCCGCCGGACTGGCCCTCGACCGCGGTCTCGGCCAGCCTGGCCTGCGCGGCCTCCAGCTTCTGCTGCAGGCCCTGGGCCTGCTTCATCATGGCGCCGAAATCCTTCATCGTCCGAACCTGCTGCGCGAATCCAAGGCGCACAGATATAGGCGGCGAAGCGCCTGAGGGCACGGGTGTTTCACCTGGCGCGGCGTCACAGCTTCCCTCCCCCCTGCATCAACGGACACGGCGCCTCAACGGCGCTCAACACTGTTTCAATTTTGACATTAACTAATGTGGCCCACGCCTTGCTAGGTGCGACGCCGCATCGATGGTTTTCCGCAAATCCATCGGAAATACAGATTCGATCGAAAAATCGGGGCGCAAGCATATGCAGGTCTCAAATACATCGAGTGCGGCGCTGCAAGCCGAACTACAGCAGCTGATAGCTTCCACGCAGGCCGGCGCGACCGGAAATACAACCTCTGGGCAAAATGTGCAGGGGCAAAATAGTCCGACCGGCGCCAGCAGCCAGGCCGCCTCGATTCCAGGCGTCGGGCCGCCGTCGGCCTTCTTCTCCTCGGAAATCCTGTCGCTCCTCACCAATCTTCAGACCGACGGCGGCTCGAGCAGCGGCGGCGCGGGCAATGTGGCGGGAACCCTGACGCCCGCGGGCGCATCGCCCGGGTCGAGCACGTCGACCGCATCGACCGCCACTCTCCTGCCCGCCCTGGCGAACAACGGGTCGCTGGAAAGCCTGATCCAGAACCTGCAGGGCCTGACCCAGGAACTGGAAAACCTCGAAAACGGCCAAACCAGCAGCCAGTCCTCGTCTTCGGCCAATTCCAACGCCTCGGGCGCCGCGACCACCGCCTCCAATACGACGTCCGGCGCCAACAGCACGTCCAGCAGCGCAGCCGCCCAGCTCAGCCTCACCCAAAGCTCGCTGACCGCGATCCTCGACGCCCTGCAGAACCTGGGACAGACCCAACCGGCCGACCCGACCCAGAGCAGCGGCGCCCACCATCACCATCATCACGGGGGCGACGTCCAGACCGCCAGCAATTCGAGCGCCTCGAACACCGGCGCGACCGGAAACACGACGAACGGAACGGGCTCCAACGGTTCGGGCGCCGATGACGACGACTCGGAGTCCTAAGGCGCAGGGACCAAGCCCGTTCGAGCGGGGCCCTGGACGCCGCCCGGAGTTCAGGCCCCCGCTTCCGCCACGTCGGTGACCTTGTAGGTGAGCAGCTGGCCGTCCTCGTCGGTGATGCTGACGTATTCGCCCACGGCGAAGCGGTGCTGGCCCAGGCGGTAGCCAGGTTCTTCGCCGCCATCGGAAGCGTCGCCGTAGTCGAAGAACCAAGTCTTGCCCCGGCGCGCCAGCCGGCCTTCCTGGACGTCCTCGTCGGGGGCGAAGCGGCGCACGACGCATTTGGCGCCCACCCCGCGCACCTCGTCCTCGTTCAGCATCCCGTCCGGGGTCAGCGGCGCGGTCAGGGTGTAGCCGCGGTGGTCGTCGCCGTCGGCGAATTCGGTGCCGGGATTGCGCGCCAGTCGCATGACGATGCGGGATAGGGTCATTTCAGCCTTCCGACCTTATTGTATGGGTGCAAAACGGCCGAACGGCCCAGGCGTTCAAAACACCATTCGGGTTGATCTCCAGGCTCCCCTGGGCCAGTTCAATCATCCCGATCCGGAGGAAGGCCTCATGGCGAAAGTGGCGAAAGCCCCCCGCAAGCCCGCAGGCCGCGCGACCCGGCAAATCCAGCCCCGGGCGTGGCAACGCATGCTGTCCGGCCGCCGGCTGGACCTGCTCAACCCCTCTCCGTTCGACATCGAGATCGAGGATATCGCCCACGGCCTGGCGCGGGTGGCGCGCTGGAACGGCCAGACCATCGGCGAGCACGCCTTCTCCGTGGCCCAGCACAGCCTGGTGGTGGAGGAGGTCTGCGCCCACCTGCAGCCGGGGCTGGAGCCACGCTGGCGGCTGGCGGCCCTGTTGCACGACGCCCCCGAATACGTGATCGGGGACATGATCTCCCCGTTCAAGGCGGCGCTGGGCTTCGACTACAGGGCGTTCGAATCCGGGCTGGAGGCGGCGATCCACATCCGCTTCGCCCTGCCCCCGGCCGCTCCCGCCGCCATCAAGGCCCTGATCAAGCAGGCCGACCACGTCTCGGCCTATTTCGAGGCGGTGCAGCTGGCGGGCTTCTCGGTCCAGGAGGCCCTGGTCCTGTTCGGCGAACCGCCGCCGGGCTACGGCCTGAGGATCGACCCCCTGTCCGCCTCCATCGCCCAGGAACGCTATCTCGCCCGCTTCCACGTGCTGGCGGAGGCCTCGGACCTGGAGCCGAAACAGGCCGCTTTCGACACCGAATAAGCCCCCTGCGGCCGTTCATCGCTGATAAACCCTCTCGCGCTTAGATCGTCAGTTAGCTAACAACCCGCAGGGCGGGGTCGCTCGCGGAGTTCTCTAGGTATGTCTAACGCCGATCGCGCTACGGGTCGGCCGGGCGGCGGATCGAGCGGACGTCCTCCCCGTGGGGGCAAACCTCGCCGCACACTGCTGGGCGCCTTGGTCTACTGGCTGATCGTCCTTGCGGTCTGGGTGCTGATCGCGCTCGCCGCGGTGGTGCTGTATTTCTCGCGCGGCCTGCCGGACACGTCCAAGCTCTATCAGATCCACCGCCAGCCCTCGATCAGCTACCTGGACCGCAACGGCGCCCTGCTGTCGGTGCGCGGCAGCCAGTACGCGCCGCCGGTCGACATCGACGCCCTGCCCGCCTACGTGCCGGCCGCCTTCGTCTCGGTCGAGGACCGGCGCTTCTACCAGCACTGGGGCTTCGACCCGGTGGGCATCGCGCGCGCCGTGGTGGCGGACCTGCGCCGCGGCCACACCGCCGAGGGCGCCTCGACCATCACCCAGCAGCTCGCGCGCAACCTGTTCCTGACCCCGGACCAGAACGTCAAGCGCAAGGTCCAGGAGCTGATCCTGGCGGTCTACCTGGAGCACCAGTACTCCAAGAAGCAGATCCTGGCCCTGTATCTGAACCGGGTCTATTTCGGCGCCGGCGCCTATGGCATCGAGTCCGCCTCGGAGACCTTCTTCAACAAGCCGGCCTCCAAGCTCGACGTGGGCGAGGCGGCCCTGCTGGCGGCGCTGCTAAAGTCGCCGACCCACTACAGCCCGGTGAACGAGCAGGAGCGCGCGGGCCGCCGGGCCACCATCGTGCTCGACAAGATGGTGGAGACCCACGCCATCACCCCCGCCCAGCGGGAAGAGGCGCTGTCCCATCCGGTGCGGGTCTCACCCGCCCTCGCGACCCAGCACGCCCAATACTTCGTCGACTGGGTCGACGGCCAGGTCCGCAAGCTGGTGGGCCAGCCCACCACCGACCTGATCGTCGAGACCACCCTGGACCTGCCCATCGACACCGCCGCCGAAAGCGCCGCCCGCGCGGTGGTCGCCCGCAACGCCAAACTCGGCGTGCAGCAGGCCGCGGTGGTGGCGCTGGACGGCAGCGGGCGGGTGCGGGCCCTGATCGGCGGGGTCAGCT
>JBARAK010000376.1:0-4379 GCA_049791955.1 Caulobacteraceae bacterium | reverse complement strand
CTGCAGCAGCGCTCCGCCCGCAGGCCCGACACGCACGCGCAAGGCTCTGCTCCCGACGGCGGGGCGGCGGGGCGTTCGGCTTCGAGCACGTCGGACATGGGCGTCTCCGGGGCAGGCTTTGGCGCGCCCGGACCAGTCGGGCATGACAAGGTCGCGCGCGCGCCAGGGCCCGTCACCTGTGAAAAGGCACAGGTCCCCCTCGGCCGGAGCGACCGCCTTCGCCCCCTTGGGGGAGAGGCGCCGTCGCCCCTCCCCCACCGCGGTGAGCCCGTCAGCCGCCGACGACGCCGGAGGCGGCGCAGGCCGTGTTCTGGGAGGCCGAACCCGCTGTGGCGAAGAACAGGTTCAGCGAAGCCGCGTCACCGCCAGGGAAGAAGGTTCCCTTGATCGCCGTGATCCAGTTCGCCGGCGGCTGGGCCAGGTTGGCGTCGGCGAGGATGTCCCCGGCCAAGGCCTGTTGGCCGAAGACCAGGAAACTCTTCAGCGTCGTCAGCTGGGCGGCGTTGGCGTAGCAGGTGTAGGCGATGAAGTTGGTGGTGCCCACGATCGGATAGGCGCCGGCGGCCGTGGGATCGGCTAGCGGGGCCGTGGCCGCGGTGGATTGCACCCATTGGGTCGGGTCGCGCCGGTCGGTGGTGAGGTCGGACGCATTGAAGGAGCCATCGCTATTGCTTTGCGGCGGACTGAGCGTGGCGAAAGCGGCCAAGGCCGTGGCCGTCGTCGGCAGTTCGAAATTGCCCGAGGCGTTCTGCAGCGCAGCGGCGACAAGCGTGGCCCCTGTCACCGGCGTGACGAAGTCGGCGCCGATATAGCCGATCGAGGAGGGTGTCTCGTGGATCGCGTCCACGACGCCAGCGCTCCCCTCCTCCTCCGTGAAAAGGCTCGATGCAGGGAAAGGTAGGGTAAGCGTCCCTGACGTATAGTCACTGCTGCCGCAGACCGCCGCCAGGTGTCGGGTGAATACAGAAGTCGTTCCTGAGTTGTCAAAACGGCCGATCAACACGATTGGAACGGGGGTGTTGTTGGTCAGGGAGCCGTTGTTTAGGGCGGTCAGGACCGGGTCGTTCCAGTCGGTGATGGTCCCGGTCATGATCCCGCAATAGGCGACCTTGCTCAGGTGCAGCGAACCGGTATTGATGTGGAAGGTCTGGCCACCGTCGTAGGTGGGATTGTAGGCTAGAGCGACCGCGTCCACTGAAACCGGGAACTGCACCAAGGCGCCGTAGAGCGGCTTCGGGATGGGGTAATCGGTTCCGGATGCGCCGCCCGTCGTCGTGCCGGAACTGTTGAAGACCAGGCCCTGGTAGCTGGCGGGTGAGGAGAAGAGGCCGCTGTTGCCGTTGAAGGCCAAGGTCTCGCTGGCGCTGGTCCCCTTGTCGTAAGTCACCAAATCGCTGTTCACTAGGCTGTTCTCGGACAGGCCGTACTGGATCGACGGATAGACCGGGTCGAGGCCCGCCGTGTCCGTGGAGCCGAATATCACCGCACTGGGTTGGCCAATTACCGCGGCGTGGGCGAGCAGGCCCGCCTGGCCCGCGCCGGAGTCGGCGGCATCGTACTGGATCAGGCTTCTCTTGTCGTGCGGGCAACCGCTTTCCGAGGTCGTGATCGTCGAGATGACGCCCACCGGAATGCCCGCCAGCAGATAGGTCCTGTTGGCGGTGTCGTTGTCGAAGCACAGTATGGTCTCTGCCCAGGCCGAGGCCAGCAGGGTCGAACCGCCGCCTGAGATGGTGGTGGTCTGGGCGTGGCCGGCGGTGGCCAGGGGGGACGCGCCCAGCAGGGCGCACGCGCCGGCGAGGGCGCGAAGCTTGAAGCTCGACATCGGATGTCCTTTGCGAAGGCGGAGGCCCGGCCAGCCGTCAAGCGGCCGGGACAGGTTCGACGGTACGCGGCCCCAGGACGCAAGAGGTCCGACGACGGACCCAACTTATCTGGCGTCAGCGAAATCAATATACCATGGGTTGGATTTATTCGCTCATTACACATAGAATATTTTATGGAATTTTCTATTTAATCCGGTCACGGTCATTTCATCGTCTGATTACTTGCAATCTTTTCAATATAAAAGGGTCCCGACTCGCGCCGGAACCCTTTGACACCCTATGCGTGTGAAGACGACGTCAGCCGCCGACGGCGTCCTCGCAGTTGCTGTTGGTCGAGCCGGCGCCCGCCATGGCGAAGTACAGCTGCAGCTCCGACGCCTCGCCGGTGTCGGTCAGGAAGGTGTTGCCGATCGCGGTGATCCAGTTGGCCGGCAGCTGGGCCAGGCTGGCGTCGTTGAGGAAGTCGCCGGCCAGGGTCTGCGCGTTGAAGGTCAGGAAATTCTTCAGCGCCGTCAGCTGGGCGGCGTTGGCGTAGCAGGTATAGGCGATGAAGTTGGTGGTGCCCACGATCGGGTAGGCGGCCAGAGCGGTGGGGTTGGCCAGGGGAACGCCGGCGGCCATCGATTGGACCCACTGGGTCGGGTCGCGGCGGTCGCTGGTGGCGTCGGCCGGGTTGAAGGAGCCGTCGCTGTTGCTCTGCGGCGGGGTTAGGGCGCCGAAGGCCGCCAGGGCGGTCGCGCCGGTGGGCCGCTCGAAGTTGCCTGCGTTGTTCTGCAGGGCCGCGGCCGGCAGGGTGAAGCCCGGAGTAGCGCCGGTCTTGGCGGACGCCGGGGAGACGAAGTCGGCGCCGATATAGGCGATCGAAGCCGGAGTGCTCTTGACGGCGTTGGCCACGCCGGTGGCGCCGTCGGCCATGGTGAACAGGCCGAACACGCCGGCCGGCAGGGTCATGGTCCCCGAAGCATAGGGGTTGCCGGCCAGGGGCCCACCGGCTGTGGTCCCGCAGACCGTGGCCAGGTGGCGGGTGAAGATCGCGGTGTCGCCAGCGCTATCGGACCGGCCGATCGGACGGATCAGCACCTCGGTTCCACCGGTCAGGGAGACACCGTCGTTCAGGGTAGTCAGGGCCGGGTCGTTCCAGTCGGTGATGACCCCGGCGAAGATCTGGCAGTAGGCCGCCTTGCTCAGCTCCAGCACGTTGCCGTTCTGGATGTTGAAGGTCTGGCCGCTGCCGAAGGTGGGGTTGAAGGTGACGGCGATCGGGTCGATCGTCACCGGGAACTGCACCAGCGGGCCGTAGAGTTGGGCCGGGATCGGATAGGCGTCGGCGCCCGCCACGTGAGGGGCGTCGCCGCTGAAGGTCAGGCCCTGGTAGGTGGCCGGGGCGGTATAGCTGGCGCTATTGCCGAAGAAGATGGTGGTCAGGGTATTGCCCGTGCCCACCTCATAGGTGGCGAGGTCGGTCCCGCCCAGGCTGCTGTCGGACAGGCCGTACTGGATCGAGGTATAGACCGCGGTCTCGCCCGCCGCATCGGTGGAGCCGAACATCACCCCCTCGGCGGCGTCGGAGATCACCGCCGCGTGGGCGAACAGGCCAGCCTGGCCCGTGCCCGACCCGGTGGAGTCGTACTGGATCAGGCTTCCCTTGTTGTGTGGACAGCCGATTTCCGTGGTCGCAAGGGTGAGCGCGGACACCGCTGGAACCCCCTTCAGCAGATAGGTCTTGTTCTGCGTGTCGTTGTCGAAGCAGAGCACGGCCTGGGCCCAGTAGGGCGCAGCTAGGGCGGAGCCGCCGCCCGAGAGGGTGGTGGTGGTCTGGGCCCGGGCCGCCCCGGAAAGGCCCGCGGCGCCCAGCAGGGCGCACGCGCCGGCCAGAGCGCGAAGCTTGAGATTCGACATGACGTTCCTCTGCACGAATGAAGCCACGGCGAGCCGCGCCGCCGCATGGGGTTGATGAGGGGGCCCGGCCCCGCCTCAACCGGACCGGATCACGGACCGGCCGCCGTGGCCGTACGCGAGAGGGTTATCTAAAATTGTATTTTTTCGATGACACGTAAGTCGCGTTTTCGGAGAATTTTTTATGCAATCCGAAATGCAGTAAAAGCAACGGGTCGGCCGAGTGTGAATATTGATTGTTGCAGTTATATGTAATCAAAACGCCTTCTCCCCCTGCGGGAGAAGGAGGGGGCCCATGAAGTGGGGAGGATGAGGGGTCTCGCAACGGTGGCCATGGGGGATGGGGGATCGCTGACAACGCGGCGCGACCCCTCACCCTCCCATCGCAAGCGATGGGCCCCTCCCTCTCCTCGCAAGTGGGAGAGGGAAACTGGCCCTACCCCGCCTGGACCAGTCGCAGGATCGGGGCGGCGGAGCGGGTCCAGGTTTGGGCCGTCATGTGGACGGTGATCTCGACTAGGCCCGGCGCCTCCAGGGCCAGGGTGGCCGCGCCGTCGGTCCAGCGCCAGGCGGTCTGGCCATGGCTTTCGACCGCATGGAAGCCGCCGCCGAACGCCGCGCCGTCGAGGTCGAGCGGACGGCCGTCCAGCCGCACCT
>JBARAK010000375.1:0-7855 GCA_049791955.1 Caulobacteraceae bacterium | reverse complement strand
GCACCGAGGCGCCGTCGGCGTCGTAACGCACCGCGCTGTCGGGCACGACGGGCGCGGGGCGGCGGCTTTGGGAGAAGGTGGCGCGGCCGTAGCCGCCTGGACGCAGGTCGGGCCGCACCGGCAGGGTCACCCGCACGTGCCCGAGCTTGGTCTGCTGGTCGACTTCGGGGCTGATCAGGCGCACGCGCCCATCCACCTTCGCGCCGCTGGGCAGTTCGACCTGAACCTCGTCGCCGGGGCGGATACCACCGAGATCGGACTCAGGGACCTCCGCGTTCAGTTCGATCACATCGTCGGCGGCGATACGGAACATGGCGGTGGCGGGGGCGGCGATGTCGCCGGGCCGCACCGTGCGTTCGAGCACCCGTCCCCCGACCGGTGCACGCACCGTCATGAGGCCCTCGCGGGTGTCGAGGTCATTGAGCTGGGCTTGCGCGGCGGCGACCGCGGCGTGGCCGCTGCGGGCGGCGAGGCGGCGCTCAATGATCTGTTCCTGAGAAAGGACACCCTGGTTGTCCAGGCCGGCGACGCGTTCGGCTTCGGCGTCCTGGCGCTCGGCGGCGACTTTCTGCTGATCCACCATGGCTTTCTGCTGGGCGATCTGGGCGCGCAGCAGGGTGTCGTCGAGTCGCGTAAGGGGCTGGCCGGTCTTGACCAAGGCGTCCTGGTCCACGAACACCTGGGCCACGCGATAGCCGTTGAGTTCGGTGGAGACCGCCGCCTCGAGCTTGGGGATCAGCAGGCCGGAGGCGGTCAGGCCGCCCGCAAGCGCCTCGGTCCGCACGGTGGCTACGGTCACCGTCACCGGATCCCGCGGCGCCGCCTTGGCTGCAGGGACGGCCTTGTGGCAGCCTGCCAGGGCGACGCACGCAGAGGCGGCTGTGACGCCGAAACGGAACGAAGACATGTAGTTCAACCTGATGATCCCCCTCATCGCGCCGCTGTCCGGACGGTTTCCGGCGGAGTCCATCCGCCCCCCAGCGCCTGGAACAGGGTCGCCGCATCGACCAGGGCCTGGGTCTGCGCCCCGCTGAGCGTGGTGCGGGTAGTGCGCCAGACAGATTCCGCGTTCAGCAGGGTGGTCAGGTCGGTGAGGCCCAGGTCGTAGCCCTTTTTCTTGGCGTCGAACGCGTAGCGCGCCCGCTCCACCGCCGCCTGCAACCGATCCACCCGCCGCCGGTCGGAGGCGAGGGTGACCAGGCCGGTTTCCGCATCCCGATATGCGTTCTGCACCGCCTGCTCGTAGGCGACGACCGCCTCCTCGCCCTTAGCCTTCTGTCCACGGATCACCGCGAGCAGCCGCGGGCGGTCCAACACCGGCGCGGAGGCGCCGAGCCCTATCGTCCAGATGCTGCTCATGGAGATGAAACTGCCGGCCGTCTTGTCGACCTGGAGGCCCGGGGCGAGCTGGAAGGTCGGAAACAGCGCGAGCTTGTCCAACGCCAGGGTGTTTGCGGCGGAGCGGATGTGCTCTTCGGCCTCACGCACGTCGGGACGCCGGCGCAGCAATTCGCCGGGCGTGGTCGATGGCGGGACGGGCGGCGCCGCGGCGATCGCCTGGATCGGCAGGCTGTCCACTGGATCGGTCCCGCGGCCGATCAAGGCCAGCAAGGCGCGCTGCGCCGCCAGGAGCTGAGCCTCCAGCCGCGCCACCTCGGCGGCGTCGACGCCGACGTCGGTTTCGAGCCTGGCGGTGTCGGACTCCGAGGTGAGGCCATGGGCGGCCGAGACCTCGCCCGTATGCGCCAGGTCCTGGGCGATGCGCAGGGTGTCACGGGCTTCGTCGAGCTGGATGGCGGCGCCGCGGGCCTGGAACAGATCGGTCGCTACATTCTTGGCCAGGGTGGCGCGGGCGGCTTCGTAATCGAAGCGGGATGCCGCCACATCCGCGTTCGCGGCCCGTCGCGCCGCGCGCTGACGCCGGAAGACATCGACTTCGTAGGTGACGTTGAACTGGGCGCCGTAGGTCTGCAGGTCGCCGGACGGCTCGACCAGACTGCTTCCAAGGCCGCCCGTCGCCGAGCCGGCGCCGCTTAGGGCACCGCCGCCTATGCCAATATCGCCGCCCAACCCACTGATGGTCTCGTCGGTGTGCTGATCCTGCGCCAGTGCCTGGAGGTTCCCCTGCGGCAGGTAGGATGCGAGGGTCTGGGCGCGGGTGGCGCGCGCCTCGCCGATCCGTTGCAACGCGGTGCGGGCGTCAGGGGCGGCGACCAGCGCCCTCTCCACCAGCGCGGTGAGCTGGGGATCATTGAACAGCCGCCACCAGCGGTCCAGGGTTTTGGCTGGCAGGGCGGCGTTGGAGGCGGTGGAGGCCTCGTAGGCCGCGGGCATGCGAACGTCAGGCTTGGAAAGGCGGGCTGTGGAACAGCCAGCCAGACCCGCTGCGCCGATCAGGCAGAGCGCCGCGCGCCGCAAATTGGAACCGTGGCTCCAAGCGACAATGGGGGCGCGGTCCGAAGATTTCACGACGAACATATTACGACTGTAACATGGCCCGTCTCACGCTTTCATGAACTCTTCTCCACCTTTGCAGTCCGTGCGCAAGCGTCGCACCGGTTCGCTGGGTGGATCGATGTTTCAGGCGGCGACCGCCTGTGGGGCGTAGGCTTGATCTGCTGGCGCGAGATCGCGCTTGCGGACCTCGGCATAGGCGTTGCGCTGACGAATGCCCGCGCGGCCAGCCCGAAGAGGGGCGACATCCAGCACCCGGACAATCTCAGCTTCTGCTTCGTCCCAGATCACCGTGACGTCCAGCGCTCTTTCGCGGTCTGCGCCAAGCAGCAGGGCGATATCGCTATCCGCCACGCGCTCGGGGGAGAACCGGATAGAGGTCTTGCCGTCCTCGCAGTCCACCCGCAGGTCCCCCAACACCAGGACGGCGGCGACCACGTCGGCGGGGGGCGGGGCGACGGGCTCTGGTTGGGCCCACAAGCTCAGTGCTGTTTGTGGGGGGCGGAAGGGGAGGATCGTCTCGGCCACGGTCTCGGCTCCTCGGATGCAGGGCTTGCCTCGGCGCCCAGGACACCTTCTGATGGGGCCGTACGACAGAAATGGACGCAGCTTCGATGCGGCTCGAAAAGGCCATGGCCCTGCTGGAACTGGCCCGCGCCTTGGCCGGCTCGGCGGAGGGACTGACGCTCGACGAGATGGCGGCCCTGGCGGGTGTGGATCGGCGCACGGCCGAGCGGATGCGCGACCGGCTGGTCGACTTGTTTCCTCAGCTAGAAGTGGTTTCCGACCCCCCGACCAAACGCTTCCGCATTCCTGCCGGCCTGGATGGCTTCATGCAGGCGCCGACCGCTCACGAACTTGCAACCCTGGTCTCCGCCGCCCAGGAACTGGAAGCCCAGGGGTCGTTGGTTCGGGCCGCCGCCTTGCGGGCATTGGAGACCAAGGTGCTGTCGGCTTTGCGTGCACCCGTGCGCCGTCGCATCGCGCCTGACCTGGAGGCCTTGCTCCAGGCTGAAGCCATCGCGGTCCAGGCCGGGCCGCGTCCCTTCGAGGACGAGGCGGTGCTCGACGCCATTCGCGAGGCGCTGATGGCGGGACGGATGCTGAGCTTCAGCTACACTGGCGGATCATCGCCGGGGCGCCGACGGGAGGTGATCCCCTACGGATTGCTGTTCGGGCGCAGCAACTATCTGGTGGCGGCCGAAGGCGAGAGCGCATCCCCGCGCAACTGGCGGCTGGACCGGATCGAAGGAGTCGAGGGATCGCCTCGGGTGGGCCGGCGCCCGGTGGACTTCTCGCTGCAGGCCTATGCGGATCAGAGCTTTGGCATCTATCAGGATGATACCGAGGATGTTGTGCTGCGCATTTGCGCCAGGGCCTCGGACTCGGCCAGGCATTGGCGCTTCCACGTGGGGCAGGCGGTGGAGCCGCAGCCGGATGGGTCAGTGAAGGTCGCCTTCCGCGCCAGCGGTATGCGCGAACTGGCGTGGCACTTGTTCACGTGGGGGGCCGATATCGAGGTGCTGGCGCCTGAGCGGCTGCGGCTGCTGTTGGTGGAGCAACTGCGCCAAGCCCTCGTTGTCCACGAACGTCCGTCTACGGAATAAGCCGTGAAGCCGCGTCCGTTTTGATTTTCGTATACAAAAATGTCGCGGCGTACGCGTCGGCCTGATTGAATTGCGGCCATACAGCAGCGTGCAGGGGAAGTTTATGGAACGTTCGATCGGGTTGGGCCTGGCTGCGGCCGTCGCGTTGGGGGCCGCCGCCGTCGCGGCCGGAACTGGGCCGATCGATCCAGGCCAGATGTCGGCGACCGTAAAGGTGCTGGCTTCAGATGCTTTCCAGGGACGGGCTCCGGGGACGCCCGGAGAGGCCAAGACGGTCGACTACCTGATCCAGCGCTTCAAGGCGCTCGGCCTTCAGCCCGGCGGGGAGAACGGCGCTTGGACTCAGGCTGTGCCCCTGGTGCGCACCCAGGTCCAGGGGCCGGCGACCTTTATCTTCCGCGACGGCAAGGGCGCGATCAACATGCGGCAGGGCGAGGAGATTTCCATCGCCACCGTGCGTCCGGTCGGCCACATCCGCATCAAGGACGCGCCCCTGGTGTTCGTCGGCTATGGCGTCCACGCCCCTGAACGGGGCTGGGACGATTACAAGGGCGTGGACCTGCGCGGGAAGATCGCCGTCTTCCTGGTCAACGACCCGGATTTCGAAGCGAAGCCGGGAGAGCCCGTGGCGGGCAAGTTCGGCGGCAAGGCCATGACCTATTATGGCCGCTGGACCTACAAGTACGAGGAAGCGGCGCGGCGGGGGGCGGTCGGGGCTCTGATTGTCCACGACGCGCCGGGCGCCGGCTACGGTTGGAGCACTGTGGTGGCGCCAGGCGGGGAAGCCTATGACGTCGTGCGTGGGGCGGGGAGCGTGCAGCCGGTACAGTTGCAGGGCTGGATCCGGGGGGACGCCGCCCACGACCTGTTCCGTCGCGCCGGCCTGGACCTCGACACCCTGCGGGTGAAGGCGCGGCAGGCCAGTTTCCATCCCGTCTCGCTGGGCGACCTTCGCTTCGACGCGGACGCGCTGGTGAGTTTCACTCGGGTGCAGAGCCACAATGTGCTGGCTAAGCTGCCCGGAACCTCGCATCCGGACGAGACGGTGATGTTCGCCGCCCACTGGGACGCCTATGGCGTCGGCAAGCCGGACGCGACAGGAGACCGGATCCACCGCGGCGCCAATGACGACGGGTTGGGAATCGCCGGCGTGCTGGAAATCGCCCGTGCTTTCACCCATGCGCCTCGGCCGCAGCGCACGGTGGTGTTCGCCGCCTGGACGGCCGAAGAGCGTGGTTTGCTGGGGTCCGAGACCTATGCGTCGCGCCCGATCTATCCGCTGGCCAGGACGGCGGGCAACTTCACCATGGATATTCTGGAGACCGCGGGGCTCTCGCATGACGTGGTGCTGATCGGCGCTGGCCAGGACAGTCTGGAAGGGGATCTGGTCCGCGCCGCAGCCCGACAGGGTCGCAAGGTGACACCTGATTCTCATCCCGAGCGCGGATTGTTCTATCGCGCCGACCACTTCTCCGTGGCCAAGCGGGGCGTGCCTACGGCGCTGCTGATGGCGATCGGCGGCGGTCCCGACCTGGTGGTCGGTGGCCGCGCAGCGGGCGACAAGTGGGTCAGCGACTATACCGCGAAATGCTACCACCAGCCTTGTGACGCCTGGAGCGCCAGCTGGGATTTGCGCGGCGCCGCCCAGGATGTGGACCTCGTCTACGACGCCGGCTCCGCCCTGGCCAATTCCCGCGAATGGCCGACCTGGAACGCTGGCTCGGAGTTCAAGGCGATCCGCGACCAAACCGCGGATCAAAGGAGATAAGGCGTCTGGGGGCGTTCAGTAAAAAGGGCGCGGACCGTGAGGTCCGCGCCCTTGGCGTTTGGAACGGATGCCGGCGTCAGAGGCTCCGGGCCACCGTCTCCACGCTGAAGCACTCGATCACGTCGCCAGGCTTGATGTCCTGGTTGGCGTAGTTCATGCCGCATTCGTAGCCGGAGGTGACCTCGGCCACGTCATCCTTGAACCGGCGCAGGGTATGGAGGGTGCCCATCTCCTGGACCACGATGTCGTTGCGGATGACCCGGATCTTGGCCCCCCGACGCACCACGCCCTCGGTGACGCGGCAGCCGGCGACGTTGCCGACCTTGGTGATGTTGAACACCTCCAGCACCGTGGCGTTGCCGAGCCAGGTTTCACGCTGCATCGGCGCCAGCATGCCGGACAGCACGCCTTTGATGTCGTCGATCAGGTCGTAGATGATCGCGTAGTAGCGGATCTCCACGCCCTCGCGTTCGGCTAGGTCGCGCGCTTGCTTGGAGGCGCGGACGTTGAAGCCGATGATTGGCGCACCGGAGCCCTTGGCGAGTTGCACGTCCGACTCCGTGATGGCGCCGACGCCCGAGTGGATGATCCGTGCGCGGACTTCCTCGTTGCCGAGTTTCTCCAGCGAACCGATGATCGCCTCGGTGGACCCCTGCACATCGCCTTTAATAACGAGCGCAAGTTCCTTGACCTGCTTGTTCTGCAGCTTGGCCATCATCTCGGCCAGCGAGGTGGACCCCACCCCGGCGCCGATCTGCTTCTCGCGACGCTGGCGAGCACGATATTCGGTCAGTTCGCGGGCGCGCGCTTCGTTCTCCACGATAGCGAAGGGCTCGCCCGGAGACGGCGCCTGGTCCAGGCCCAGGATCTCGACCGGCTCGGACGGGCCGGCCTGCGGAACCTGTTCGCCGCGGTCGTTGACCAGGGCGCGCACGCGGCCCCAGGCCTGACCGGCGACGATGATCTCGCCACGCTTCAGCGTACCGCGCTGGACCAGCACCGAGGCGACAGGGCCGCGGCCCTTGTCGAGCTTGGCTTCGATCACGACGCCCTCGGGCGAACGGTCGGGGTTGGCCCGCAGGTCCATCACTTCGGCTTGCAGCGAGATCGCCTCGATCAGGTTCTCCAGGCCGAGCTTCTTGGTCGCGGAGACTTCGATCGCCTGGGTTTCGCCACCCAGGCTTTCGACCACGATCTCATGCTGCAGCAACTCATTGATGATCTGCTGCGGATTGGCGTCCGGCTTGTCGATCTTATTGATCGCCACGATGATCGGGGCGTTGGCGGCCTTGGCGTGATTGATGGCTTCGATCGTCTGGGGCATCACCCCGTCGTCGGCGGCCACCACCAGCACCACGATGTCCGTCACATTGGCGCCGCGCGCCCGCATGGCCGAGAAGGCGGCGTGGCCCGGGGTGTCGAGGAACGTCACCGCCTGGCCGTTGGCCATCCGCACCTGATAGGCGCCGATGTGCTGGGTGATGCCGCCGTGCTCGCCGCCCGCCACGTCGGCCGACCGCAGCGCGTCCAGCAGACTGGTCTTGCCGTGGTCGACGTGGCCCATGACGGTCACGACCGGCGGCCGCGGCGTGGTGTCGTCGGCGTGATCTTCTTCCGCGAGGAAGCCGGTTTCCACGTCGCTTTCCGACACGCGCTTGACCGTGTGGCCGAATTCGCTCGCGATCAGCTCGGCGGTGTCGGCGTCCAGCACGTCGTTCAGCGTGAGCATGGTGCCCTGACGCATCAGGTACTTGATCACGTCGCCGGCGCGGATGGCCATACGCTGGGCCAGGTCCTGCACGGTGATGGCGTCGGGGATGATCACCTCACGAGCACGGGCCCCCTGTTCCGGACCTCCGGCGCCCTTGGTGCGCTTTTCGCGTTCGCGTTCACGCGCCCGGCGGACCGAGGCGAGAGAACGCATCCGCTCGGCGGTGTCGCCGTCGCCGGCGACCGCCTGGATGGTCAGGCGGCCTTCGCGGCGCTGGGGCGCGCCCTTGGTGCGGGAGAGCGCCTTGCCGGGCGC
>JBARAK010000374.1:0-2909 GCA_049791955.1 Caulobacteraceae bacterium | reverse complement strand
GCCGGGCGCCGCGGCCGACGGCGCCGAATGGGCCCGCCGCAGCATGGTGGTGCGGGGGTTCGGGGAGAACATCGGCGGCGACCGTTTCTGGCTGCTGTTGAACGAGATGCTGGCGCGGCCGGCCGAGCATGCGGAGCTGATCGAACTCTATCATGCCTGCCTGGCGGCGGGCTTCGAGGGGCGCCACCGGGTCAGCCACGATGGCCGCAACCGCCTGCGCGAGATCATGACCGGCGCCTACGCGGCGTTGCCCCACGTGCGGGAGCTGTCGGAGACGGAGATCTCGCCGGCGTGGCGCGGTTCGCCGACTCCGGTCGCGCGCCTGGGCGTCTGGGCGCCGCTCGCCCTGGCCCTCAGCATCGCGGCCGGTGTGCTGGTGGTGGCGGTGCTGGGCTTCCGCCTGGTGCTGATCGAGACCGGGCGGCCTTCGATGCATGCGGTGCTGGCGGTCAATCCGGACCAGCCGTTGCGCCTTTCCCGCGCGGCGACGGCGCCCGCACTGCCGGTCAGCGCCCAGCAGGACCGCCTGCAGGGCTTCCTGGCGCCCGAGATCGCCCAGAAGCTGGTGGTGGTCGAGCAGGACCCCACCAGCCTGCGCGTCCGCACCACGGTCGGCCAGCTGTTCAGGTCCGGCTCCGACGCCCTCGAACCCGGGCGGCGTTCGCTGTTCGAGCGGATCGCGGCGGCGGTCGCCTCCGAGTCGGGACCCGTGCGCGTGGAAGGCCACGCCGACAGCGACCCCGTCGCCAGCCTGACCTTCCCCGACAACGTCGCGCTGTCCAAGGCGCGGGCGGAAACGGTGGCCGCGATCCTGCGAGCCGGTCTGCGCGATCCCGCGCGCGTGTCGGCGGAGGGGTTCGGCGCGAGCCGGCCGATCGCCTCCAACGACACCGCCCAGGGCAAGTCGCTGAACCGGCGCGTCGAGATCGTCATCCCGCGAGCTGAATGAGATGATCGAACGTCTGAGCCGAAACTGGTGGGCGGCCGCGGGGACCGCGGCGACCATCCTGGCCGTAGTTGTGGCCACGGGCCTGCCGAGGCTGTTCCCCGCGCTCGGCGCCTGGTGGGTGCGGCTCGGGCTTGTCCTGCTGGTGATCGTGGGGCTCGTGGCCGCCGGCCTTGTCCGGATGCTGAAAGGCCGCCGGGCGTCCAAGCAGATCGCCGAGGAGATCGCCCCGGCCAATCCCGGTGAAACCGAGGGCGAGGTCCTGACGGCGCGGATGCGCGACGCCATGGCCCAGCTCAAGACCGCGGCCGGGGGCAAGCGCGACTACCTCTATAGCCGCCCATGGTATCTGATCATCGGGCCGCCGGGCGCGGGCAAGACCACCGCCCTGGTGAACTCGGGCGTGAGGTTCCCCTACGCCGACGCTGCGCTGCAGGGCGTCGGAGGCACCCGCAACCTCGACTTCTGGTTCGCGGACGAAGCGGTGCTGGTCGACACCGCCGGCCGCTACACCAGCCAGGATTCCGACGCCGTGGTCGACGCGGCCGGCTGGGAGCGGTTCCTGCGCCTGCTGCGCCGCGCGCGTCCGCTGCAGCCGATCAACGGCGTGCTGGTGGCCATCGGGTTGGACGAGCTGATGACCGCCGACCGGTCCCAGATCGACGCCCACGCGGCCGCGCTGCGACGCAGGCTCGCGGAGCTGAGGCGCCAGCTCGGGGTCAAGGCGCCGGTCTATCTGCTGTTCACCAAGGCCGACCTGCTGGCGGGCTTCGGCGAGTTCTTCGACGACCTGAACGCGGAGGGCCGCCGCGCGGTGCTGGGCGCCACCATGCCGCTGGGCGGCCGTCCCGACCCGGCCAGGGTCGCCGCGGAGTTCGACCGCCTGCTCCAGGCCATGACCGCGCGGGTGTCCAAGCGCCTGCAAAGCGAGCCGGATCAGCGCCGGCGCAGCCTGATCCTCGGTTTCCCGCCCCAGCTCGAGACCCTGCGCGCCCGGTTCGCCCGGCTGGTGGACGGCGCGTTCCTGTCCGAGCCCGAGCCCTCGCACACCTTCCGTGGCTTCTATTTCACCAGCGGCGTGCAGGAAGGCGCGGCGCTCGACCGGGTGCTCAGCACCATGGCCGAGGTCTACGACGAGCCCCAGACCACCTCGCGGCGCGGGGGGCGGGCCTATTTCATCAATCGCCTGCTGGGGGACGTGGTGTTCCCGGAAGCCGGGCTGGTGGAGCCCGAGCCGGCGATCCGCAGGCGGCGGCGCGCCCTGCTGCTGGGCGGTTCCGGGGTGATCGCCCTGGTCGCGCTGGCAATGATCGCGCTCTGGGCCGGTTCGTTCCTGCGCAACCGCACGCTCCAGGACCACCTGCTGGCGGGCGGGCAGGAGGCGAGCCGGGCGACGGCCGCCGCAGGGCTCGACCTGGTGGAGGTGCGCGACAACGATCCGGACCTGGAACAGGCGCTGCCGCTGCTGAACCAGCTCCGTGATCTGCCCCGCGGCTTCGTCGACCAAGCCAAGGGCAAGCCCGACTGGCGGATGCGGCTCGGGCTGTTCCAGGGCGGCCACGCCGAGGCCGCGCGCCAAGCCTATCTCAACGCCCTGCAGCGCATCCTGCTGCCGCGCCTGCTGCTTCGTCTGGAGCACGCCATGCGCGAGGACGCCCAGAAGCCGATCCTGCTCTACGAGCCGCTGAAGACCTACCTGATGCTGGGCGGCTACGGCCCGCTCGACCGTGCGGCGGTGCGGGCGTGGGTGATCGACGACTGGCGCACCAACTCTCTGGCCGGTGCGGACCGCGAACTGGTCCGCACCCAGCTCGCCCGCCATCTCGACGCCATGCTGGCCGACACCGACCTGGGCCGGGTCTGGCCCAACCGCCGCGCGCCGCTGGACGGGCCGCTGATCGACTCCACCCGCGCGGCGGTCCAGACCCTGTCGCTGGCCGACCGGGCCTATGCGGTCCTGCGC
>JBARAK010000373.1:0-3416 GCA_049791955.1 Caulobacteraceae bacterium | reverse complement strand
GGATGGGACCAGGCGTCGAATCGGGACGCGGTGCGGCCCACCGCCCCCAGCCCCGTCCCGGCGGTCCCCGCCGTCGAGTAGCCATCCTCCAGGGCGCGGTTCAGGTCGGCGATGCCCGCGGCCCGGTCCAGAGCGATAAGCTGGACGTAAGGTCCGGCGGCGTCCTCCAGGGCGTCCAGCAGCATCTCGCCATGCCCGGCGTGGCGCACCAGGTTGGTCGCCAGTTCGCTCGCCACCAGCGAGACACGGCCCGCGTCGGTTTCGCTGAAGCCCATGCCGGCCCCCAGGACGCCGGCCCGGCGCCGCACCTCGGCGACCCGGCTGGTCTCCTGCACAGGGATGGCCAGGACGGTCATTTCCAGCGGGCGATGGTGACGCGCGTGCCCTTGCCGACTTCGGTCTCCAGCGAGAACTCGTTGGAGAGCCGGCGGGCGCCGCTCAGCCCCAGGCCCATGCCGGAGCCACTGGAATAGCCGTCGGTGAGCGCGCGCTCCACGTCGGCTATACCGGGACCTTCGTCCTCGAAGATCAGGCGCAGGCCCTTGCGCACGCCATTCTCGACCATCTGCAGATGGACGCGGCCGCCGCCGCCATAATCCAGGGTGTTGCGCGCCAGTTCGCTCGACGCGGTCACGATCTTGGTCTGGTCGACGATGCCGAAGCCCACCTCGGCCGCCCGGCGCCGGACATCCTGGCGGACCCGCACCACATCGTCGGAAGACTGGATCGCGAGCGTGTCACTCCGCTTGATCAGCATCGTCGCTCATCTCGCCGGCCAGCGCCCGATCGAGCATGGCCAAGCCGCGCTCGACGGTCAGGGCCGTCGCGATACCATGCAGCTCCATGCCCAGTTCGACCAGCGTGATCGCCACGGCCGGCTGCATTCCGGTCACCACCGTGGTCGCATCCAGCACCCGCGCGACCTGGGCGATGGTGTTGAGCATCCGGCCGATGAAGCTGTCGACGATCTCCAGGGCGGAGATGTCGATGAGCACGCCGCGCGCGCCGGTCTGGACGATCCGCGTGCTCAGATCCTCCTCCAGCGCGATGGCGGTGTTGTCGTTCATGTCGACCTGGATCGAGACGAGCAGGGCCCGCCCGAGCTTCAGGATGGGTATCCGTTCCATCCGCTCAGCCGCCGACAGGCGCCGTGGCGGGCCTGAGCTTCACCACCCTCTGGCCCGTGCGCTGGAGCGCGATGGCGAAGGCGGCGGCCAGGGTGGCCTTGGTGACCACGTTCAGGTCCACGCCGAGGTGCACCATGGTCTGGGCGATCTGGGGGCGGATGCCGCTGATGATGCAATCGGCCCCCATCAGCCGGGCGGCCGAGACGGTCTTGATCAGGTGCTGGGCGACCAGGGTGTCGACGGTGGGCACGCCGGTGATGTCGATGATGGCGATGTCGGCCTGCTGGTCCACCAGGGCCTGGAGCAGGTTCTCCATCACCACCTGGGTGCGGGAGCTGTCGAGGGTGCCGATCAGCGGCAGGGCGACCACGCCCTCCCACAGGGTGACCACGGGGGTCGACAGCTCGGCGATCTCTTCCTGCTGGCGGGCGATGATCTGCTCGCGGGAACGCTGGTAGGTCTCCAGGGTGAAGACGCCCAGATCGTCGAGCACCCTGCTCAGCGCCCACATATCGTCCACCAGCCGCTGGGCGTCGTCGTAGCTGGTCCTCAACCGGCTGAAGATCGGCTGCTTGAGCGAGAAGATGAAGCCCGCCGTCTCGCGCGGCGAGAACCCCTGCAGCGCCCGGGATCGCGAGATGTCCTCGAGCCGGGCGATCAGCGGCGCGAAGGCGGGGCCATGGACATCGGCGGCGGCTCCGCTCCCGAGCCCGGCGAGCAGGCCGGCCAGGACATCCTGGCACTGGCTGCGAAGCTCCGCGTCCTTGATGCGGCCGTCGCGAGGGCCGCCTTCACCGAGGAGGCGGAGCCACTCCGCGAGAATCCCGTCTTCCTGCCCGGACAGAACGTCGTGCAGGGCGTTAACGCCCGAACTGGTCATGGATCACCCTCGGTCTGAGCCCTTCCCCGTAGCAAAGCTCAGGGGGAAGGGCTCTAACGAAAGAGGGTCGAAATCGATCCGCGCCAGAGCATGACAGCCGCAAGTGGAGGCCGGTTGGGGCTGTCACGCTCCAGCTTTTTGCTTCGGATCAGGCGGCCTTGACGGCTCCGACGCCGTAGCGCTCGGCGGGCGTCTCGTTGGAGAGGTGGCCCGACATCGCCCGGCGCGCGACCTCGTGCGTATTCCACTTATCCAGGTCCGATAGCGGCGGGATGGTGACCCGTTCGCCCTGGTCAAGGCCGGCCAGCGCCGCGTCCACCATGTCCTCGCTGCTCATCACCATGGCCTTGGGCATGTTCTGGTGCGGGAAGCCCGCGATGTCCCAGAACTCGGTCGCGGTCGCGCCCGGCAGCACCGTCTGGACCCGCACGCCCTTATCGCCGAGCTCATGCTGGAGTGAATGGCCGAGGGTGAGCACATAGGCCTTGGTCCCCCCGTAGACGCCGTTCAGCATTTCCGGAGCGATGGCCGCGATCGAGGAGATGTTGATGAGCGTCCCGCCGCCCCGGGCGACGAAACCCGGCGCCGCGGCGTAGGTCAGGCGGGTGAGCGCGACGATGTTGAGCGCGATCATGTCGTCCATCTTGTCGATGTCGGACTTCAGCAGCGGCGCCACCGCGCCAACGCCGGCATTGTTCACCAGCGCCGTGATCCGCGTATCCTCGCGCAGCACCGCCTCGACCCGCGCCAGGTCGGCCCGGTCGTTGAGGTCGGCGGTGAGGGTTTCGACCTTGCGGCCGGTCGCGACCGCGACGGTCTCGGCCACCTTCTTCAGCCGCTCCGCATTGCGGGCGACCAGGATCAGGTCGTAGCCGCGCCGGGCCAGGCGGTCGGCGTAGATCGCACCGATACCCGAGGAAGCGCCCGTGATCAGCGCGACGCCCTTCTCGTTGGGATTGCTCATCTTCATCTCCTGAATACCGGCGTCATCGCTGGCTTGCAGGGAATGTACGCTTGCCCCTCGACGGCTCAAATGTCATAGATGCAGCGTTTTAGGACATACCGCGAGGACACCATGCGCCGGGTCGGCTTCATCCTCTACCCAGGCTATTCGATGATGAGCCTGTCGGTGGTCACCGTGTTCGAGGTCGCCAACCTGACGACCGAGACGCCGGTCTACGACGTCCGCTTCCTGTCCGAGCATGGCGGACCGGTGCTGACGTCGGTCGGCATGCATGTGCAGACCGAACCGTTCGACGAAAGCGCCTTCGACACGCTGATCGTGGGCGGCGGCACGGAGATAGAAACCTCCACCCCCGGCCTGATCGATTTCGTCCGGGCGGGCGTCGGCCGCGCACGGCGGATGGCGGCGGTCTGCACCGGCGCCTTCGTGCTGGCCGAGGCCGGGC
>JBARAK010000372.1:0-67822 GCA_049791955.1 Caulobacteraceae bacterium | reverse complement strand
GCCCAGGCCTCCCGCGCCACGGTGTCCAGCGTCAGGTCGCCCACGCTCAGCCGCACCTCGCGCCGCGCCCCCGGCCGCCGCAGGATCGCCCGCAGGCGCGCCTCCAGCTCCTCCAGGTCGAACGGCTTGACCAGATAGTCGTCGGCCCCGGCGTTCAGCCCCGCCACCCGGTCGCCGACGCTGTCGCGGGCGGTGATGACCAGGGCCGGCGGCGCTTCACCCGCCCCCAGCAGCTCGACGCCGTCGCCGTCCGGCAGGCCCAGGTCGACGATCATCGCCGCGTAGCTGCCCACCGCCAGGGCGTCGCGCGCCATCGCCGCCGTACCGGCCTCGTCCACCACGAAGCCGCGCTCGCGCAGATGGGCGGCCATCAGCAGGCGCAGCGGGCCACGGTCTTCGACGAGCAGGATACGCGACATCGATCCGTCCAAGGTCAATCAGCGCCACGGTAAGCCTGATCCCGCTCCGAACGCCAAGGCCTTAAGCGGCTCCGCATTACGGCCTGAATATGGCTTGCGATGGCGCAAGTTAAGCGTCACACAAAACAGAATACATTGAGCTTATTTTATATTTCTAACCGGAACGATTAAGCACAAACCGGCGCGTCCGTGTCATTGCGGCCGATCCTCTAAGCACTGTCAAAAAATCTTAAAATTGATTGGGTAAGGGCTCGGCGCTCCGGGGCGGCATCGACCACCGGACTGACCGGCCCCGCCGCATCAATCGCTAGTTTCGTTCAGACTTCTTACGCTCCACGGGGAATGATATTACATGTCGCGACACCGCTTACTGACGGGTAGCTCTTCGATCATCGCGCTGCTCGGCGTGGCCGGCGCCTGCATCGCTTCGGGCGCGCACGCCCAGACCACGGTGAGTTCGGTGGTGGTCGAGGGCGACAGGCTCACGGCCAGCGCCGCGGCGATCACCACCCAGCCCCTGGACGCGATCCAGCCGACATCGGTGATCAGCCAGAGCTTCATCCAAAACAACATCAACCTGACCTCGAACTACGACGACATCGTCAAGTTCTCGCCGAGCGTCAGCTCGGTGGGGCCGAACGGCCCGGGGTTGATGGAAAACCAGTCCCTGACCATCCGCGGCTTCCAGGACGGCCAGTACAATCTAACTATCGATGGTATCGCCTGGGGCGACAGCAACGACTTCACCCACCACAGCACCTCCTATGTGATGTCGCACGACCTGGGCCAGGTCTCGGTGGACCGGGGGCCGGGCACGGCGGAGACGCTCGGCGACGCCACCTTCGGCGGCACCATCGGCCTGCAGACCAAGGACCCGCTGGATCGCCAGACCGAGACCGCCTACGGCAGCATCGGCAGCTTCGGCACCTATCTGGGCGGCGGCCAGATCGACACCGGCGCCATCGACCAGCTGAACGGCGCCAAGGCCATGGTCGACGTCGAGCACCTGCAGAGCGACGGCTTCTTGAGCAACGCGGGCCAGAACCGCACCAACGTGTTCGCCAAGACCATCATCCCGGTCGCGCCGAACACCACCGTGACCATCGCCGGGATGTACAACCAGATCCAGCAGAGCGTCCCCATCGGCGCCACCCTGGCGGAGATGGCTCAGTTCGGCTATAATTACGCCCTGAACGCCAATCCCTCTAGCCAGTCCTTCTTCGGGTATAACCAGGATAAGATCCACACCGACCTGGCCTATATCGGCGTCCACTCCATCGTCGGCCCGGGCATCGTGGTCGACAACAAGGTCTATACCTACGCCTACTACCACCAAGGCTTCAACGGCGAGGACGTCAACGGCGAGACGCCGAACGGGACCTTCTATTCGCCGACCGACGTGCCGGGCCAGCACCTGATCAACAACTACCAGTCGTTCGGCGACATCGCCCGCGCCTCCAAGGACTTCGGCCTGGTGCAGGTCAACGGCGGCTTCTGGCTGGACCACCAGGTCAACCACCGCGACCTTCTGGAGATCGACGACAGCCTGGGCGGCGCGCTAAATCCGCCCAACGACACCGCCATCGACCGCGAGCAGCGCGACTCCCTGCTCACCTTCCAGCCCTACGTGCAACTCGATATCAAGCCGCTGCCGGGCCTGGTGATCTCCCCGGGCTTCAAATACGACTACTTCAACCGCAGCCTGGAAGCGCCGGTGAACCAGGGCACCGGCCAGCCGCTGGACTTCTCGCGCACCTTCGACAAGCTGGTCCCCTCGGTGGTGGCGCACTACCAGGTCGACTCGCAATGGTCGGTCTACGCCCAGTACGCCGAGGGTTTCCTGGCCCCGAACCTGAACACCTTCTTCACCGTCAACCCGGGGCTCAGCACCACGCTGCAGCCTGAGACCACCAACAACTACCAGGCCGGCGGCAGCTACCACACCAATCGCCTGACGCTGTCGGCCGACGTCTACCTCATCGACTTCGACAACGAGATCCAGTCCCACACCGTGGCCGGCCAGCAGATCTTCTTCAACGGCGGCGGGGTGACCTACAAGGGGGTCGAGGCCGAGGGCGACTACCGGGTCTGGGGGCCGTTCAACCTCTACGGCAACGTCAGCTTCAACTCGTCGAAGGACAAGGACACCGGCGGCGCCGTCGCCAACTCGCCACGCTCCACCGCCGCTGGCGGCATCAGCTACGAGGCCCACAGCGTCTACGTCGCCCTGCTGGCCAAATACACCGGGGCCCGCTACGGCCAGGACCCGCAGGAGTTCCCGCTGCGGCCCTACACCACCGCCCAGCTGTCGCTGGGCTACACCATCCCGGCCAGCGGGACGCGGCCCGAGATCAAGATCAAGGGCCTGATCGACAACCTGTTCGATACGCGCGGCCAGGACCTGCTGGCCGGCACCACGGTAGCCGACGGCACGCCGCTGTACTGGAACATCGTGCCGCGTAACTTCGAACTGTCGGTTTCCGCGGCGTTCTAAAGCGATCGCGTGGGCGGCTCTGACAAGGGTCGCCCACGGTTCGCCCGCTCGACAGCCGCCTCCCCTTTTCGAGCGGCCTGTGAGAAGTCGGCGATGATGCGAAGCCCCGGCGCGGCGTCATGGGCGGAAAGTTCGCCCCCAAACGCCTTCGCCACGGCGGCGGCGAGCGCGAGGCCCAGGCCGCTGCCCGGGGTCGATCGGCTGGCGTCCAAGCGGAAGAAGCGTTCGAACAGCCGCCCGCGTGCGCCTTCCGGCACGCCGGCGCCGTTGTCGGAAACGCTGAGCCGCGGCCCGGCCGCCTCAACCCTCACCTCGACCCGCACGCCCTCGGCGGTATGGGTCAGGGCGTTCTCGACCAGATTGGCCACCATGCGGCCCAGCACCCTCGGCTCCCCCATGATCAGCACCGCTTCGCCGGCGGAAACGAAATCCAGGGTCCGGCCGGCGGCCTCCGCCATCGGCGCATAGGCCTGCACGACCCGCGCGCCCAGCGCATCCAGGTCCACCGGCTCGAGCTGCAGGCCGGGCGCGCCAGCCTCCAGCTCGGCGATATGCAGCAGCGCCTGGAAGGTCTTCAGCGCATCGTCCACCCGGGCCGACGCCCCGACCAGGGCCGCGCGGTAACCTTCAACCGTGGCCGGTCCCCGCAGCGCCTCGGCGATCTCCTGGTTATGGTGGGCCAGCGGGCGGCGCAGGTCGTGCGCGATGGAAGAGGAGACCTGGCGCAGGCCCTCCACCAGCCGGTTCTCACGCTCCATCATCCGGTTGAGCGCCTCGGCCAGGTCATCCAGTTCGGAGGTCGTGCGCCGGGACAGGGGAATGCGGGCCTCGCGGTTTCCGGCGGCGTAGCCCTCCACCACCTGGGCCATCACGTCGACCCGGCGCAGCACCCGGCCGCCGGCCAGGACGCCCCCCAGCATGCCAAGCCCCGCCGCAACCCCGGCCGCCGCGATCATCGCCACCAGCAGAGCGTCGTCCTGGCGCGCCTTCAAGTCCAGGTTCTCGGCCACGGTCAGGCGCAACCCGCCCGGCTCGTCGCGCGTGAAGGCCATCACCCGCTCCCGCACCCGGTAAGGCGGCGAGGCGTCACGGACCACGAAGGTGCTCCACAGCTTGCGCGGGGGCGGCGACGGCTGGGGCGGTCGCGGCAAGGTCCCGGCAAGCAGATGACCCGACGCGTCCTCCAGCCTGATCTCCCGCCCCGGATCGCGGTGGCGGCCGCCAAGCCAGCGCACCACGCCGGGCACGCCGTGGCGGGCCAGCAGGTCGACTACATCGTCCTCGGCTTCCTCGATCTCGGCATGGGCGGCTCGCGCCTCCGCCCGCCGGATCACCACGACCGCGGTCACGCCCGCCACGGCGAAGGCGACCAGGAACAGGGCCGTCTGCAACGCAGCCAGCCTGAAGCTGGCCGACCTGAGCAGGCGCTCAATCCGCAACGACGGTATAGCCCACCCCCCGCAGCGTCCGGATCGGATCCGAAGCGCCAGATCGCGTCAGCTTCGTGCGCAGCCGGCTCATATGCGGCTCGACGATGGAACCCGGCGCGGTGGAGTCCAGGTCGAATACGCTTTCCAGCAGCATGGCCTTGGTGACCGCCCGCCCCGCGTTCAGCAACAGCATCTCCAGCATGGCGAACTCGCTGGTGGTGAGCTCCACTACGCTTGCGTCGAAGGTCACGCGGCGGGCCAGACGGTCCAGCTCCAGCCCGCCGTTGCGCAGCAGGGTGGCCGCGTTGGAGATCGGAGGCCGGCGGCCCAGCGCCTCGATGCGGGCGTCCAGCTCATCCATGTCGAACGGCTTGACCAGATAGTCGTCCGCGCCGCTGCGCAGCCCCTCGATCCGGTCGGTCACGCCGCCAACGGCGGTGAGGAAGATCACCGGTATCCCGACCCCGCTGGTGCGCAGCGCCTTGACGATGGCCAGCCCCCCGAAGCCCGGCAGCATCCGGTCGGCCACCACCACGTCGAACTCTCCCGAGCAGGCGCGCACCAGTCCCTGGCGGCCCTCGTCCACCACCTCGGCGGTGTGGCCGCGCACCACCAGCCCATCGCGCACGAACCGCGCCGTCTGCGCGTCATCTTCTATGAGGAGGATATTCAAAGGCGGCCCGAGATGAAGAAGATGACACAATAAGCATAGCTAGCTTGCGATAAAATGAAAGTCCCGCCGAACGCTGACATTTCCTTGCACGCCCGCAAGCTTTCAGGAGCGCCAATTCATCAAGTTGGTATCAAATTGTAGCGCTTCGATGGCACGGCTGAAATGAGCGGCCAACAGCCGCGTCCACAAAAAATCTTCGAGGGCTTTCATGTTCAATCCGCGCTGGCTTTGCGCGCTGCTTTCGTCCGCCAGCATCCTGGCGCTGGCGCAAGGCGCCTTGGCCGAAGATGCAACTTCAGCCTCCGCTCCCACCCCCGCCACTCCGGCGCCGACAGATACCGGAACCACGGTCGAAAGCGTCGTGGTGACCGCTCCCCGCCAGGAAGTCGCCGCCCGTCTGCAACAGTACGCGGCGCCCAACCTGATCAACGTCCAGTCCGCCGACGCCATCGCGAAGTACCCCGACTTCAACGCCGCAGAATCGCTCGGCCGCATCCCCGGCGTTTCGCTGTCGAGCGACACGGGCGAAGGCCGCTTCGTCAACATCCGCGGCATCGACGCCAACCTGAACGGGGCGACCTACGGCGGCATCGTCCTGCTCAACACCAACCCCGGCGGCACGGCGGCGGGCGGCGGCGGCCGGGCGGTCGAGTTCGACACCATCCCGACCGGCGCCATCGACGGCATCATCGTCACCAAGACCGGCCTGCCCGACCATGAAGCGGAAGGCATCGGCGGCTCGATCGAGCTGTCGCCGCGCACCGCCGCGAACATCACCAAGCCCTTCTTCGACGGCCAGATCGGCGAAGGCTACGAGCCGTTGCACGGCCATTCCGGTCCCTTCGACGCCGAAGGCGCGGTGGGCGCGCGGTTCGGGTTCAACGGAACCCACCTGATCGTGGAGGGCGACGGCCAGGACCAGCCGGCGCTGGCGGGCTGGCTGTCCAACCCCACGCCGTTCTCGTTCGTGCTCAGCGCCTCAACCCGCCAGGACCGCCGCGCGGTCGACGACCTGGAAGAGAGCTACATCGACGACGGCAAGGCCCCCAGCAACGCCGTGAGCCAGTACGACCTGCGCCGCTACGACTACCACCGCCGCCGCTACGGCTATGGCGGTGAATTCGACTTCAAGCCGAACGACAACCACAGCTACTACGCCCGCGTCGACATCGCCGGCTACAACGAGGCGGTGGACAAGAACTTCCTGCTGTTCAAGAACCTTGGCGACGTGGAGGGCGACGACGGCTCGATCCCCGTCGCGCCGGGAGATCCCAAGGGCTTCCTGGTCACCACCACCCCCACCGTCACCCTGACCGACGAGCAGGAGTCGCACCGCAACCAGGTCTATGTCGTCGGCGGCAAGGACCGGTTCGGCGACGTCGTGCTCGATTACCACGTGGCCTACAGCCGGGCGACGTTCCGGGTGAACTACAATATCGGGGCCCAGTTCGCCGGTCCCGCCGGCACGCCGCTGACCTACGACAACCAGACCAGCATGACCCAGCCCACCTTCGGCTATCCGACGGGCATAAACCTGAACAATCCGGCGATCTACAACCTGAAAAGCCTGAGCAACGACCAGAACTACGACGCCGACGAAGAGCGGACCTACGCCGTCAATCTGTCGTTCCCGGTGCATCTGATCGGGGACGACCACCTCAAGATCGGCGGCCAGGCCCGTGTCCGCGACAAGGTGGCCACAGAGTTCGACGAGGACGTGTCCGCCCCTGCCCTGAACCTCGCGAACGCATCGAGCGGCAGCAACTTCTATTATGGCGGCTCCTTCCCCAACGGTCCGTTCATCGACCGCTACACCATTCGCAGCCTGGTCGCCGCCAACTCCGGCCCCGCCACCTTCAATCCCGGCAGCTACTTCCTGGCCGACGAGAACATCTACGCCGGCTATGTCCAGTACACCGCCGAGATCGGCAAGCTGGGCATTCTCGCGGGCGTGCGGGTCGAGGACACCAACGGCAAGTACAGCGGGTTCATCCAGAGCACCGACGCCTCCGGCAATACGACCAACACGCTCAACGTGCGCCACGAGGACTACGTCAACGCCTTCCCCACGGTGCAGCTCCGCTACACCATCACCCCGCAGCTGCTCGCCCGCGCGACCTTCTCGACCGGTATCTCCAGGCCCGGCTTCAACCAGAACACCGTGGCCACCAGCGTCGACCTGACCCAGAACCCGGTGGCGATCAGCCAGGGCAATCCCAGCCTGAAGCCGACCACCGCGGACAGCTACGACCTGGACCTGGAATACTACCTGCCCCAGGGCGGCATCGCCCAGGTCGGCCTGTTCGACAAGGAGTTCACCAACTACATCGTCGAGCGCATCCAGAACGGCGTCGCCGGCAATCCGCTGGCCCAGGGCAACCTGGCGACCATCTCCACCTTCGAGAACATCTCCTCGGCCTACGCGCGCGGCCTGGAGGCCGCCTATCACCAGAAGTTCGTCTTCCTGCCCGAACCGCTCAACGGCTTCGGGATCGAGGCGAACATCACCCTGGTCGACTCCCGCATCCTGGAATACACCGCCGACCAGAGCCTGACCGGCAAGGACGAATTCGGACTGTTGCCGGGCACGTCGCGGGTAACCTGGAACGCCTCGGCCTTCTACGAGGCGCACGGCTTCGAGGCGCGGGTGGCGACCGAATACGTCAGTCACAGCCTGTTCGGCCTGGGTGGCGACAAGTCCCTGGACACCATCCAGGACGCCCGCATGACCCTGGACTTCACCTCGACCTATCAGATCACCTCGAACTACGGCCTGTACTTCAACGCCAAGAACCTGCTGAATACTCCGCTGCGCTATTACGAAGGGGAAGCGGATCGCCCGATTCAGCGGGAATATTACGACGTGACCCTGGAAGGCGGCCTGCGCGTCCACTTCTGATCCGGATGGGAGCGGCCGTCGCGAGGCGACCGCTCACACTCTCGTCAGGGTTCCGAGCTCAGGTTCCTGGCGTGGTCTCGAACAGCTTGAGCATCGGCTGCACGCCCCTTTGCGTCTCGGCGGCGTGGCCGAGGTGGTCAGGCAGGCGGAAGGCGTCCTCCAGCGTACGCAGCAGCGAATAGTGGTTGTAGGCCGTGTCGTCCCTGACCCCGCGCGGTCCGTGGTTGGTGATGACGATGGTCGGGATATGACCGCCGCCAAAATTGGACGCAGCGTCCGGCGTCACCCCGCAACAGCCTTCACGGGTCTTTCCCGCACCCTCGTCGAAGGTGATGACGATGGCCACGTTTCCATGCCCCGACCACATCGGCGAGGCCTGGATGCGTCGCACCAGATCGCCGGCATAGGCATCTCCGCGCCGGATCAGCGCAGCCTTGTTGGCGCCGTCACAGTCCGCGGGCACGCCTTCGCCATGCAGGCCATGCATTTCGTTACACTGGTCCGGCACGATCAGGGCGAAGTTAGGCAAGGCTCCCGCGGTCAGGTCGTGCTCGAACTGGTCGACGCCAACGATGCGTTCCGTCCGGCGCGGATCGGCCTGGACGTCAGCGAAATTCATGAAGCCGGAGTGCTTGGACGCATATAGCGCGGTCTTGCGGGTGCCGTTGTCATAGCGCGGATCGCCAGCCACCACCGCCAGCGAGCCGGCCTGGGGAAGCGCCTCGTAATAGCCCTTCCAGCTCAGGCCCGCCGCGACCAACTGGTCGCCCAGGTGACGGGCGCTCACCGTGTGGTCGGCATAGCCCGCCGCCGCCGCGCCGTCGCAGAACGGCCTGGTCGATCCGGCCTTGCAGTAGAAGGCGTCGTCGTCATGGATGCCGAAGGTGTCGCCGCCCAACAGCGCCACGTAGTTGGCCTCGCTGGGATGGACCTCTCCGAAGAAGCGGGTGGCGTCGCCATAGTGGGCGGCCAGGCCCGCGATGTTGGGGGCGGCGGCGGGATCGAGGATCTGGTCGTAGTCCTTGTTCTCCTCGACGATGACGAAGACGTGCTCATAGCGGGGGACCCCTTCGAACCGGTCCGCCGGTTCACGGGCGGCGCCGGCGCCGCAGACCGCCATGGCCAGGACCGCCATGGCGGTCCCGAATTTTCCTGATCGCAACATATAGCGCTCCCGCATTCGGTTGGTTTTCGCGATGCACAAAGTCTAAGGCTGAAATAACACCATCAATAACAGTTTCCGACAGATTTACGGAAGTCTCCGACAACCTTTCAAAATCGCAAGCATTTGAAACAAAGCATAAGAGACAGCTTTAAATCTACATTTGACAGATTTGCATTGCACCTATAGCCAACCTAATGCGCTGAAATTGGATACGAGGTCTATCGTCGATGAAGCATTCGGCAATCCCGGGGCTGCTGACCGCCCTGCTCTCTCTCTCCGCCCCGGCCGCCTGGGCTCAGGGCCCCGCCATGTACACGATGTCCAAGGTCGTTCCGCTCGGCGGTCCGGACCGCTGGGACTACGTGGTGTTCGACCCGTCCTCGCACCGGGTGTTCGTGGCCCACGGCGACCGGCTCAGCGTGGTGGATGGGCGCAACGGCGCTCGCCTGGGCGAGGTGACCGGTATTCCGGGCGGCACGCACGGCGTGGCCATCTCGGCCCCGACCGGGCGCGGCTATACCGACGACGGCCAGGCCGGCAAGGTGGTGGCGTTCGACCTCAAGACGCTGAAGCTGGAAAAGGCCATCGTCGGCGAGCCTGATGCGGACGGCATGACGCTCGATCCCCTCACCGGGCATGTCTTCGTGGTCAATGGCGATTCCGCCACCGTCACCGTGGTCGACCCGCGCGCCAACGCCGTTGCGGCCACCATCAAGGTCGGCGGCAAGCTGGAGTACGCCGCGGCGGACGGCGCGGGTAAGCTCTATGTGAATGGCGCGGGCGCCCGCGAGATCGTGCGGATCGACACCCGCACCAACCAGGTCGACGCCCGCTGGCCGGTCCCCGATTGCGATAGCCCGCACGGCCTGGCGATCGATCCGAAGCACCGCCGCCTGTTCTCCAGCTGCGTGAACGGCCGCCTGATGGTGGTCGACATCGACCATGGGGCCGTCGTGGCGAGCCTGCCGATCGGCCGGGGCACGGACGCGGCGGCCTACGATCCCGTGCGCCAGCGCGTGTTCAGCTCAAACGGCGTCGATGGCACGCTCACGGTGATCCAGCAGAAGGACGCCAACACCTACGCGGTGGCGGCCACGGTGAAGACCGCCGTCACCGGCCGCACCATCGGCATCGATCCCGCCAGCGGCCGGATCTATCTGGTTGCGGCAGACGCCGATCCCGCAAGCCCCCCAGGCGGCCGGGCGAAGCCACTTCCGGGCACGCTCAAGCTGATCTTCCTGGACCCGGCCAGATAGGCGTTACAAACCCCTCCCGGCCGCTCATCGAGATCATGGGCCTCAGATCAGGCGGGTGGCCGGGACCGCGCCTCGCTGCGGCGAGGAAAAGGCCCAATGATGCGGGTGATGACGGCCGCACGCCGTCAGACAGCAGCAGGTGAGGATCAAAGCAAGGGCGCGGCGCATGAGGGTCTCCTGATGCGGCCAGGATGACCATTACGGATGAATGGCGGCTGAGCGGTTCGAACAGGTTCCGTGCGGTCAGCTACCGCGCAGCATCTGCATGACGCGCGCCCGGATGCGCCCATAGTTGCTGGGCTTCAAGGGCCCAAGAAGACCGTGACGCTCTTCCGGCAGATGCGCCAGCGGATGACCGTGGCTGCGGAAGACATAGTGATCGAAATAGGCCTTCCAGGCCTGCCGCTCCTCCGAAGGACGTTCACCGATCATGATCATCGCGAGCAGGAGACTGGCGTAGGGCGCATCGGGGCCGGCGCTGAAAGCGTCCCACCAGAAGTTGACCAGACCATTGAACGGCTCGGTCGCTTCCACCTGATGCCACCATAGCTTTGGCATATACAGGGCGTCGCCCGGCTTCAGGTCCACGACCATGGCGCGCGCCCTCACCTGTTCGAAAAGCGGAAAGTCGCCATCTCCCGCCGCCGAAGCCGCGAGGCTGACCGGCTGCCCCGCCATGGTGTTGTCGATCGGGCCCACATAGAGGCTTCCGATCAGTTCAGGGGGAAAGAGCGTGAACCGGCGAGCCCCCGCCACGACGCACGCGAGATTGTCCAAGGTATCGTAGTGGCACGCCACATTGGATGCGGTTCCAAGCCAGATCCGCGGTTCGATTTTCCGATCGAGCAACGGCATCGGATTATCCGACGCGAATCCGGGCAGGTAGGCTTCCGTTGGAATAGAGCCGACGTATACGGAGGGCGACCCCTGCGTCGAGCAAGCATCTAGCATAGCTTCGACAGCGTCCGAGAAACGCATCCTGCGCCGCTCGAAGTTGAAACCATTCAGCTGATCGCCGTAATAGTACTTTCCACCAATGTGCGGCGCGCCGAAGAAAGCCTCAACGACCGCATTATTCTGGAACTGGGCGATATAGGCGCGAAAGGCTGGCGGCGACGCCAAGCCAGCCTGGACCGCGGGCCAGCGCCGGACCAGGTTGCGCAGAAGCACCGGCCGACACGGCTCGACCACCTCGCGCAGGAACCCGTCATCGGAGCGGATATCCGACACGTCGATTTCCAATACAGCGGCTGGCGTCATGGATTTAAAGTTGGCTTGCGAGGCGATTTTCGCATGGTATATGATTCAGTTCAGATCGCCGAGAGGCTGTCAGTTTCACAAATGAGAGCGCTACCATAATTCGCTGCTAAAAAGGTCCGGCAGGCTGCAAGGCTCAAGTCCGGAAAAGAGGAAACGTCTGCGTTATTAGTTATCTTTGATCTATGGCTGCGGCGCTTACGTTCCGTGGCGAATGCAGACGTACGCCCTCCGTAAATCATAAGGGAGGAAGACGTATTGAAGGTCATATCTGGCGGGAGCCTCACCGCACAAATCCAGACCGCGCCTCCGACTGCGGATATGGCGGCGTCGCTGGCGGCCCCTGCCCTTTCCTTGTTTACTATCGATACGTGCGCGTGATCGGCGAGCTGCATAATGGTTAGACCCGTCCAGAACATCGTCGTGGTTGGCGGAGGGACCGCAGGCTGGCTGACGGCTGGCCTGATCGCTGCGCGGCATCAGGGGCGGATGAAGGCCGGCTTCACCGTCACCCTGGTCGAGTCTCCGAAGATCGGCATCATCGGCGTGGGAGAAGGCACTTGGCCCACCTTACGCACGACCCTTCAGAAGATCGGGGTATCGGAGACCGATTTCTTCCGCGAATGCGACGTCAGTTTCAAGCAAGGCGCCAAGTTCGCCCGCTGGACGACGGGCGCCGATGACGACGCCTACTACCATCCGCTCATGCTTCCCCAAGGCTTCAGCCAGGTGAACCTGGCGCCGCATTGGCTCTGTGATAATGACGGCCGCAGCTTCTGCGACACCGTCTGTCCACAGGGAGAGCTGTGCGACGACGACCTGGCGCCGAAGATGATCACCACGCCCGAATACCAGGCCGTGGCGAACTACGCCTACCATCTGGACGCCGGTAAATTCGCTCCCTTCCTGCAGAAACACTGCACGCAGAAACTTGGCGTCCGCCAAGTCCCGGCTGACGTACGCGGCGTCAATCAGGACGAACACGGCGACATCACGGGCATAGTGACGGAGCAGGCAGGCGAGATCACTGGCGACCTCTTTATCGACTGCACCGGCTTTTCGTCGCTCCTACTCGGAAAAACCCTGGGAGTCCCATTCAAGGACTGCAGCGACGTCCTGTTTTGCGACACCGCCATGGCGATACAAGTCCCCCACTCCGATCCGGAAACGCCGATCGCTCCTTACACCATCTCGACGGCTCAATCGGCCGGCTGGACCTGGGACATCGCGCTGCCAACACGCCGCGGCGTGGGATACGTGTTCTCCAGCAGCCATATTAGCGACGAGGCGGCGGAACGGGAGCTGAGACGCTATATCGGGGACGCGGCCAAGGACCTGACCGCGCGGAAGATCCCGATCCGGTCCGGTTACCGCGAAGTCTTCTGGAAGAACAACTGCGTGGCGGTCGGCCTCGCCGCCGGCTTCCTTGAACCGCTGGAATCCTCCGCCATCGTCCTCATCGAATTGTCAGCCAAGCTCGTGAGCGAGCAGATGCCCGCGTGCCGGGAGGTGATGGACATCATCGCGGCGCGTTTCAATGCGGTGACGCACTATCGCTGGGGCCGCATCATAGACTTCCTCAAATTGCACTACGTCCTGACCCAGAGAACCGATAACCCGTTCTGGATCGACAATGTCGACCCGAAGACCGTTCCCGAGCGACTACAAAACCTGTTGCATCTCTGGAAATATCATTCGCCCTGGTTCTTTGAGGAGTTCGACAGGCTGGAAGAGGTGTTTCCCGCCGCCAGCTACCAATACGTTCTCTACGGAATGGGCTTCCGGACGGAAGTAGACCCACTCGACAATGCTGGCACACGCGCGTCCGCGCTCAGGATGATGCAACAGAACGTCGCCATGACCGGCAAGATGCGGGGCGAACTGCCGAAGAACCGAGACCTGATCAGGAAGATCAAGGACTACGGCCTTCAGACGATCTGAAACGAGACCATAACAGCAGGCCCGCCATACGGGCCCAATGATGGAAACGAGGGAGGGCGCGCGGTTCCGCCCCTCCAAGGGAGGGCTATGTGATGAAGTTCCTGGCGGCCTGCACTTCGGCGTTCCTGGCGGCTGGCGGCATGGCCGCCAAAGCCGAGCCGGCCCGCGCGCCCATCGTCTCCGTCTCGCACCTGGCCGTCTATGCGGCGGACCCCGCCAAGAGCGAAGCCTTCTACGTCCACGATCTGGGCGGGGTGAAGATGCCCGATCCCGAGAACCCCAAGGGCGTGCGCTACTACTTCAATCCGTTGCAGTTCGTTGAGGTGCTCCCCTTGCCGCCGGGACCGCCTTCGATCAACCGCTTCGATCACGCCGCCTTCAACACCCCCGACGCGGAGGCGATGCGGGTCTATCTGGCCGCCAAGGGCGTCGCGACGCCGGCGCGGCTTGAACATGGAAGCGACGGCAGCCGCTGGTTCAACGTCGTCGACCCCGAAGGCATGACGATCCAGTTCGTCCAGCCGCCTGCGTCGCCGCCCTCCATTTCCATAAACCCGCTTTCCAGCCACCTCATCCACTTCGGCTTCATCGTCCACAATCGTGGACGCGAAGACGCGTTCTATCGGGATATCCTGGGCTTTCGTCCCTATTGGGCGGGCGGCATGAAGGAAGACACGCCGACCTGGATTTCCCTGCAGATCCCGGACGGGACGGACTGGATGGAATACATGATCGTGGGCACGCCGGAGACCAAGGGCGTTCCCTCCACCATGACCCAGGCCACCCTGGGGGTGTTCAACCATTTCTCGCTCGGCATACCCAATGCGGAAGCCGCCTATACACAGCTCTGGAACGGCGACCGGCTGAACGATCAGGCATCCCTCCCCAAGATCGGGCGAGACGCCAAGTGGCAGCTCAACCTGATCGATCCCGACGGAACGCGCGCGGAACTGATGGAATTCCACGCCATCGGCAAGCCTTGCTGCTCGCCCTTCACCGCAGTTGGTCCGGAGAAATGAGCCGTCATCGGCGCTCCGCCAGAACGATGACCATCCGGGGAGGACGTCACGTGCCCAAGTTTCGATCCACGCTTTTGCTCGCCGCCTACGCCACCCTTCCAGGCTCAGCTCACGCCCAAACTCCGGAATACCAGTCGGTGCCCGGCGCCTCGCCCGCCAACAGCGCGCCAGGCGCGCCCATCGCGCCGGACTGGGCCTATCCGGACTCGCCCTCCCACCATCAGGTCGGGCCGCCCGCCGACTTCCATCGCCCCCCTCGGCTGATCCCCGGGAAGATCGGCGTGTTCGATGGCCAAGCCGACGTGGGCGCCGCGCTCGCACCCGCTCAGGCCCTGTACAAGGCCGGGAAGTACACGATTACCTCGGCCGGCTATAACGTCTGGTACACGCGCGACGAGTTCCGCTACCTGTGGAAGAAGATGTCGGGCGACGTCTCGCTGGCGGCGAACATCGACTATCCCAATGCGAATGGCTTCGGCGACCGCAAGGCGGTGCTGATCATCCGGCAGGACCTCAACGACGACTCCAAGGAGGCGCTGGTCGCCCTTCACGGCGGCGGCATGATCCACATCGCCCAGCGTCCACAAAAGGGCGCGCGCATCAGCGACATGGAATACCGGATCGGCAGTCGCGGCGGACTGCCCGGCGGCGCCAGCCCCGATTCCCTGGTCACGCTGCACGCCAGGCGCATAGGTATCCAGAAGAAGGGCGACGAATTCTCGCTTTGGGTCAGTGAACAAGGCGAGCCGATGCACCAGTTCGGCGCCCCAATCACCCTGCACCTGAACGGCCCATTCTATGTCGGCGTGGGTTTCGTCTCCCACTTGCCGACGACAACAGATACCGCGGTTCTATCCGACCTCGTGCTGAAGAACGCCGCCGGCAAGGTACGCTGATCCCGAGGTCGAAACCGTGCGGGACGCCCGGTGATGTTAGCGCTAGCGTCATGCGCGTGGTACACGAATACACCACTCGCGCCGGGACGGAGATCTCGGGCGGGATGTCATCAGGCGGAGGAGGAACGCCATGCCGAATATCATTTCCCGACGCAGCCTGATCGAACTCGGCGTGGCCGGAGCCTCGGCCGTGCTGCCCGGACAAAGTTCCGCGCAGACCGCTCGCACCAGCGCCGCACCCCACCCTGCTGGAAGCGCCTATCCGGACCATGAGAAGGTCGGTTTCGCGGTCGTAGGGCTAGGCAAGCTGGCGCTGGGAGAGATCATCCCCGGCTTTCAGGATGCCCGTGGCGTCAAGCTCACGGCCCTGGTGAGCGGCCACCCCGACAAGGCGCGGCGGGTCGCGGCGGAACACGGCGTGCCGGCGGATGCGATCTACGGCTATGACGACTACGACCGCATCGCCCACGACCCGCGCATCCAGGTCGTCTACATCGTCCTGCCCAATTCCCTGCACGCCGAGTACACGATCCGTGCGCTGAAGGCGGGCAAGCATGTGCTGTGCGAAAAGCCGATGGCCACCACCATCGCCGACAGCGAGGCGATGATCTCGGCCGCCAAGGCGGCGGATCGGCGGCTCATGATCGCCTACCGCTGCCACTACGAGCCGTTGAACCTCAGGGCCATGCGCCGCCTGCGCTCTGGTACGCTCGGACGTCCGCGCCTTGTGATCACCGACATGGGCCGGCAGGCTGACCCGGCGGAGCCGTCCGATGCCTGGCGCTTGGACATGGGCATGTCGGGTGGCGGCGCGCTCGCCGACATGGGGGTCTATGGCGTCAGCGCTTCGCGCTATCTGCTCAACGAAGAGCCGGTCGCGGTTCGCGCATGGGCCCATACCGACAAGAACGACCCGCGCTTCCGCACCACCGAGGAATCCATCGCCTGGCAGTTCCGCTTTCCGTCAGGCGCACTGGCCAACGGATCGACGTCCTTCTCCTACACCGGGACGATGGCGTTCCGCGTGTTCTGCGACCAGGGCCGGATGGTGGCGGACCCCGGCGCGTTCTATGGCGGCAACCGGCTAAGCATCCAGGGGGCCGCGCAGGAGGAATTCGCGCCCCAGCTTCCCAACAGCGCCCAGTTCACCCGGGAAATGGACTGGATGGGCGATGTGGTGCGGGGAAAGGCGCCGCTCGTCTCGCCTGGCGAGGAAGGCCTGCAGGACATGCGGCTGATGAAGGCCATCCTGGACTCGGTCGCCAAGGATGGGGCGACGGTCGATACGGATTGGGGTTATCGGCGCGCCTTCGATCCCGCGGCCGTGGTCGATCCACCGGTATCCGCCTGACCTGGGCATGACATGACCCCAGCACAGCTCGGGACCTGCTTCTTCCTTCAGATGTTCGCAATCATCGCGACTTCGAAGGTTGTGGGGTGGCTGGCCAAACGGTTCCTGGGACAGCCTCAGGTCGTCGGCGAAATGATCGCGGGGGTCGTGCTCGGCCCGTCGCTGTTCGGCCTTTTCGCGCCTCATCTGCAGGAAGCGCTGTTCCCGAAGGCGTCGATAAGCGTGCTCTACGTCGGCGCGCAGTTCGGCGTGGGCCTCTACATGTTCCTGGTGGGTCTGGGCTTCCGCACGGATCATTTCCGCAGCAATGGCCGCAGCGCCGTGACGGTGTCGCTTTCCGGCATGGCCGCGCCTTTCGCCCTGGCGCTGCTGATCGCGCCGTGGCTGCTCGGCCAGGGTCTTTTCGGCAAGGGCGTCGATACGTTCCAGGCGACCCTGTTCACCGGGGCCGCCATCGCCATCACGGCGTTTCCGATGCTCGCCCGCATCATCCATGAGCGTGGCCTGAGCGACCTTCCGATGGGAACCCTGTCCCTCACCGCCGGGGCGGTTGACGACGCGGGAGCCTGGATCGTGTTCGCCATCGTTCTGGCCAGCTTTGGCGGCGGTCCCATGGTGGCGGTGAAGGCGATCGCGGGCGCGGCGGCCTTCGCGGTGTTCATGGTGGCGCTTGGGCCGCGGCTGCTTGCCCCCCTGGGACGCCTCGCGGAGCGCGAGGGCCGAGTCAGCCCGGGGCTTCTTGCGATCGTCCTGATGCTGTTCTTCCTGTGCGCCTTCGCGATGGACGGCATCGGCATTCATGCAGTGTTCGGAGGCTTCCTGCTTGGCGCGGTGATGCCGCGCGGCCTGCTGTCCAAGGACCTACGGCGGCAGCTGGAACCGTTCGCGACGGTCGTGCTCCTGCCCATGTTCTTCACGTTCTCAGGTCTGAGCACACGCCTTGGGATGGTCGACAACCTTGCGATGGTCTTGGCCACCGTGGCGATCCTGGGCGCATCGATCATCGGCAAGGGCGGCGCCTGCTGGGCCGCCGCCCGACTGAGCGGCCAGGACAATCCCACCGCCCTCGGTATTGCGGCGCTCATGAACTCCCGCGGACTGATGGAACTGATCATCATCAATCTCGGCCTGCAGAGGGGGATCATCCAGCCAGCCCTGTTCTCGATGCTGGTGCTGATGGCGATCGTGACGACGCTGATGGCGTCGCCTCTGTTTGAGCTCGCCTATGGGCGCAAGGCGCGGGAGCGAGGCGAACTCGGCGCATTGAATGAGGCCCAGCCCGAAGCGCCCCTCATCGCGGCCGTCGCTGGTCAGAACGCGGGCGCCGCCCTCTGAGGCGAGGGCTCCCACCACCGCACCGATCCAAGAAAATCGATTGACAAGGCGCCATAACGCACCCCAACAATTTCATATGTAAAAGAATAGATCGCGCCCAGCGAATTTGGGGTTCGGCGACGGGAGCTGGCGAATGGATAGGATTCCTTGGCGTGCGCTTGCCGTGGGCGCTTGCGCCATCGCGGTTTCCGCTGGACGCGGCGAGGCTGCGGCCCTTCCGCCGCCACCGACGCTCATCCATGCGGGACAGTTGCTCGAGACGCCGGGTCAAGCCCCGCTAAACCAGGTCACCGTGGTGGTCGTGGACGGCAAGGTGCAGTCGATCCGCCCGGGATTCATCACACCGGAAGCCGCGGGACTGCTGGCGACTGTCCGAGTGGTGGACCTGTCCAGGATGTTCGTCATGCCCGGCTTCATCGACCTGCATGTCCATCTGGCAGGCGCGGGCGGAGGCGACGCCCTGGTGCGCAAGTCCGACGAATACTTCACCTTGCTGGGAGCCAAGAACGCCAACACCACCCTGATGGCGGGCTTCACCACCGTGCGCGATCTCGGCTCGATCGGCTATACAGTCCTCGCCTTGCGCGACGCCATCAAGGATGGGCTGGTTCCCGGCCCGAAGATCGTGGCCTCCGGCGACCCGATCAGCCCGACCGACGGCCACGCCGACAATCACGGCTATCGTGAAGAGGTAATGGCGGCGCTGCCCCGGCGCGGTGTGTGCGACGGCGCGGACGATTGCCGGCGAGCGGTGCGCGCGGCGGTGAAACGGGGCGCCGACGTGATCAAGGTGATGGCGAGCGGCGGCACGCTGGATGAGTCTGATGCGCCCACCGACCAGCAGTTCACCGACGCCGAGCTGAAGGCCATCGCCGAGACAGCGCACATGCTGGGGCGCAAAGTGACCGCCCACGCCCATGGCAAGGGCGCGATCGACGCCTGCATCCGCGCCGGCTTCGACTCCATCGAGCACGGGATGTGGGCCGACGCCGAAACGCTCAACGCCATGAAGGCCAAGGGGATCTGGCTGATCCCGACGGTCTGGCCGATCGACTACGTCGGCGACACGCCCGAGAAGGTCCGCGCCGGCCCCTTCAAGGACCTGCCTCCGGTTTCGCTGGCCAAGGTGATCGCGCTCGGCGACCAGCCCAAGAAGCTGGCGCGCCAGGCCCATGCCCTGGGGGTCAAGATCGCGCTCGGCACCGACGCCGGCGTCTACCCGCACGGCCAGAACGCCCATGAGTTCATCGAATATGTGCAGGCCGGCATGACGCCCATGCAGGCGCTGGTCGCCGGCACCTCCGACGCGGCGCTCGCTGGTGGCATCAAAGGCGTGGGCAAGCTCGAGCCCGGGATGGCCGCCGACATGGTCGCCCTGCCGGTCAGCCCGCTGCAGGACATCAACGCCGTACTGGATGTGCCCTTCGTCATGCGCGACGGCGTCGTCTTCAAGCAGGACGGGGCCGAGGCCCCCACTGCCCATCAGCAGCACGCCGAGATTACGACCGACATCCAGGACGCCTTCTGACTTCCCTCCACCTTCGCCGGGACACGATCATGAAGCTTCGCGCCAGACTCCTCGCCGCCGCCATCGTCCTGTCGACGGCCACAGGAAGCGCCCATGCGGCGGTCTACACCTTCCAGCATGTCACCCTGATCGACGGAACCGGGCGCGCGCCGAAGCGGGACATGACCGTGGTGGTGGACGGAGATCGGTTTGTCGAAATCCTCCCAACCTCGGTGGCCGGGGCGCCCAAGGGCAAGGTGATCGACGGACGGGGCAAGTATCTGATCCCCGGCCTGATGGACATCCACATCCACCTGAAGGGCTTCTCCCGCGCGGGCAAGGCCTGGACCACAGCCAACCGACCGGCTTCGGATGGCGACTGGACCGTGGACCGCAAGACCGGCGAGGAGGCGCTCGGCAGCTTCCTCTACGCCGGCGTGACGACGGTGCTGGACGTAGGCAACATCCCGCAGAACATCCTGCCGCTGCGCGCCGACGAACGGGCGGGCAAGATCCTGGCTCCCCACATCTTCGCCACCGGCAACCTGGTCACCTATCCGGGCAGCCACGGCACCGACATCGCCATCAACGTCAGTACATGGCCCGAAGCCAAGGCTCAGTTGCAGGCCCAGTTCGACAGCCAGCACCCCGACGTCCAGAAGATCACCTATGACGACGAGGGCTGGGGCGCGCGCCCCCTGATCCCGATCCTGCCCAAGGACCTGTTGCAGCACATTATCGAGTTCTACAACGACCACGGTGTGCGCACGACCGTTCACATCTCCAATGAAAGCCGGGCGCGCGAGGCGATCTATTCCGGCGTCGACACCCTGGCGCATACGCCCGTGCAGGGTCCGGTCACCGACGCCTTCGTCAAGATGGTGGCCGCCAAACAGATCCCGATGGCCAGCACCATGACCATCGGCGACAACTACAGCCGGGTCCATGACCATCCGGAATACCTGGACCAGCCGCTGTACGTCGCGACCATGACCGCCCAGGAGCGCGACCAGCTCAAGAAGCTCGCAGCGGCCGGCGGTGAGACCGCGTTGAAGAGCAGCCCTCCGCTATATCAACGCACCTGGAGGCTCTGGATGCAGACCCAGACGCCGATCCTGCAGGACAACCTTCGCCGCATCGACGCGGCGGGGGGCGTGATCGCCACCGGCACCGACACCAGCAACGGCGCCAGCACCCAGCGTGAACTCGAACTTCTCGCCCAGGCCGGCATCCCGAACCTCGAGATCATCAAGATCGCCACCTACAACGGCGCCCGATTCATCGGGAAACAGGAGCAGATGGGCAGCGTGGAGGAAGGCAAGATCGCCGATGCGGTGCTGCTGAACGCCGACCCGGCCGCCAACATCAATAACTGCAAAGCCATCGCCCTGGTGATGAAGTCCGGCGAGATCATCGACGAGAGCAAGTTACCGCTGGCCGGAGGCGAGCAGAAACGACGCTATACCGGAAGCTGACACGGCCCACGGACGCTCTCGTCACTCGATCCCGCGCCGACCCGCAGCAAAACCCGAAGCCACCACCTCGATGTCATTGGCGGCGACCGCAGCGGCGTAGCCCTCCTCAAGTCGGGCGCGCGCAGCGGTCGCGTTGAAGGTGAATATCCCGCAGGGCGTCTCCGCCGCGCGACAGGCTTGCAGGATGGCTTGGCAAGCTTCCTCGTGGCGGGCGTCCAATTCTGGAAAGCAACCGATCGACAGCGCCAGGTCGCCCGGTCCGATGAAGACCAGATCGAGCCCCGGCGTACGTGCGATCTCCGCTGCATTGTGCAGACCCGCCACCGTTTCGATCATCACGCCGACGATGGGAGCGGCGCTGCGTCGCCAGTAATTGGCGAACCCCTCCCCTACCGGACGCACACCGCCGCCCGAGCGATTCCCCCTGGGCGGAAAGTTGGTCGCCGCGACCACCGAGGCCGCTTGCGCCGCTGTCTCGATCAAGGGAACGATCACGCCAACCGCCCCGCTATCAAGCGCCTCGCCAATGGCTTCAGGCGTCGCGCTGGCCGTGCGCGCCAGGACCGGCGTGGCGCCCGACGCGCTGACAGCCAGATGGGCGCTCAGACGATCCCATAGGCCGTGCTGCAGATCGACCACCGCCGCGTCGAAGCCCGCGCGCACGCCGAGCTCCATCACGGGAACGGAGCCTATGGAGAACCAGGCCATCCAGAGCCCCTCGCCTCGCAGCTTGTCGCGTAGCGCCGATGCGGCCGTCGTCTGGTCCACAGTCATCTCCGGGAAGAAGGTTCATCGAAATCGGTGAGAGCGAAGTACAGTTCCTGCGCCCGGTCGACGAAACGCATCATGACATCCTGCACCGCCAGGGCGTCCCTACGGCGAAACCCCAGCATCAGTTCCTCGAGCAAGGACATCGCCGCCTGGCGCGAAGCCGGATTTTGCAGCGTGCCATGGCGGATGAGCTGCACGTGATCGACGAACCGGGCGATCGCGGAAGCCAAACGGCGATTTGGCGTCGCGTCCAGCCAGGCTTGGCGAAAACGGCTGTTGGCCTCCATGAAGGCCTCCTGCTCATCCTCGGCGAGAGCCGCGTGGGCGGCTTCGAAGGCGGCCTCCAGCATGGCGAGGGCGGCTGGCGTCAGCCCGGCGGCGGCGGTCGCGGCCGCGCGTGGCTCAAGCAGGCGACGCACCTCGAATATGTCGGCGACGTCCTGACGCGACAATTCCGGCAGACGGAAACCACGGGTGGTGCCGACCAGGTAACCTTCGTGCACCAATCGCAGCAGCGCTTCACGGACCGGCATCCTCGATACGCCCAGCTCCGCCGCCAGGGTGGTGTCGACCAGCCGCTCCCCCTGCCCTACCGCGCCGCCTCGTATGCGGCTGAGCAATTCAAGATAGATCGGCGAACCCTGCTGCATGCGTTCTCCCGACGCGATCGCCTGCGCCACACCTTGCTACGCCACAAACCGCATACTGAAATCTGCTGAACACTTCCTGCCGGATTCAGTCATAGCGTATGAAATACGAGTAAATCGGCTTGACAAGGGCCAAAACGCACCCACCAACTGACCAAATTCGTATACGGTTTGTGTGGGACGTCCATGATCCTCGCCCCGGTCGATCCATGAACAGCGGCGCTCTCGACGCCCTGCTGCAAGCCCTGGGCCCGGAGGTGGTCACGCCGTCGCATGCGCTTGGCGAGCGGGCCTTGGCCGACTGGAGCAGGGTTCCGGCCGGGGCGCCCGCCGGGCTGCTACGTCCGCGGAGCACCCGGGACGTGTCGCGCGCGCTTTCGATCTGCATCGCTCATGGCCAGCCAGTGGCCGTGCAGGGCGGCCTGACGGGCCTGGCCGGTTCCGCATGCGTCCGCGATGGCGAGATGGCGCTAAGCCTGGAGCGTATGCGCGCCGTCGTCGAGGTCGATCCGGTCTCCGCGACCCTGACCGTCGAAGCCGGGGCGATCCTCCAGACCATACAGGATACGGCCGCGGAGGCGGGCTACTACTTTCCCCTGGATCTGGGCGCGCGCGGCAGTTGCACTATCGGCGGCCTGCTCGGAACCAACGCCGGCGGCAACCGGGTGATCAAGTACGGCATGATGCGCGAGCACGTGCTGGGGCTTGAGGCGGTGCTCGCTGACGGCCGGGTGGTCGGCGGCCTGCACAAGATGCTTAAGAACAACACCGGCTATGACCTGAAGAACCTGCTGATCGGCAGCGAGGGGACGCTGGGCGTGATCACCCAAGCGGTGCTGCGATTGCGGCCTCGGCCGACGGCTGTTTCGACCGCATGGTGCGGCCTTGCCGACTTCGGTGCGGTGACCACCCTGCTCAGACGCGCGCAGGCCGAACTCGCAGGCGGGGTGTCGGCCTTCGAGGTCATGTGGCCGAGCTACTACGACTTCGTGCTGACCAACCTGCCCCACCTGCGCCGGCCGCTCGCTGGCGCGCACGGCTTCCATGTTCTGCTTGAGACGGACGGCGCCGACCCCGAGGCTCAATCGGCCCAGTTCCAGGCCTTCCTCGGACGTATGCTCGAGGCCGGAATCGTCGAGGACGCGGCCATCGCCATGTCCGAGCGCGACGTCGGGGCGTTCTGGGCCATCCGCGATGCGCCGGGCGAATTCCTCAAGCTCCTTCCAGATATGATCGCCTTCGACATCAGCTTCGCCGTACGCGATGTGGCGGAGGCGGCGGACCGTCTTTCGCAGGCGATGGCGGCTCGCTACCGCGGATCGCTGGCCCTGATCTACGGCCATCTCGGCGACGGCAACATCCACCTTCTGGCCGATGTCCCGGGCGCAACCGAGACGATCCGGACGGATGTGGAGACGCTGGTCTACGACGTTGTTTCAGACCTCCACGGCTCTGTCTCGGCCGAGCATGGCATCGGCATCAAGAAACGCGGCGTGCTGGGGCGGACGCGGACGGCGGAGGAATTGGCAGCGATGGCGGCGATCAAATCGGCGCTCGACCCCCACAACGTGCTCAACCCCGGCCGCATCCTCGGCTGACGGACGATGGCCATGAGCGAGAGCAACGTCAGCCGGGCGATCGCAGTCGAAGTCGGCGACTCGACGGCGATGGACGAAGCGCTGTTCCGCAAGGTCGCCTGGCGGTTCATTCCCTTCCTTTTCCTCTGCTACCTGATCGCCCAGGTCGACCGGATGGACGTGGGGTTCGCCAAGCTGACCATGCTGGCGGATCTACGCTTCAGCGAGGTGATCTACGGAATCGGCGCCGGCGTCTTCTTCATTGGCTACGTCGCCTGCGAAGTGCCGAGCAATATCCTGTTGAGGCGCTTCGGGGCGCCTAGCTGGCTGGGGCGCATCATGGTGAGCTGGGGCGTCGTGTCAGTGGCGATGATGTTCATCCGCACGCCCCTTCAATTCTATTTGCTCAGATTCCTCCTGGGCGTGGCGGAGGCGGGCTTCTTTCCGGGCGTGATCTACTATCTCGGCGATTGGTTTCCCGCTGCCCGGCGCACGCGCATGACCGCACTGTTCATGAGTGCAATCGCCATGTCGGGCGTGATGGTCGGACCTGTCTCCGGATTGATCCTGGCGCGCCTCAATGGCTTTGCGGGCATGGCAGGATGGCGCTGGCTGTTCCTGTTCGAAGGCGCGCCGGCGATCCTGCTGGGACTGATCACCCCTCGCCTGCTCAACCGCTCCCCCCGGGACGCGGCCTGGCTGAATCCGGCTGAGCGCGCCAGGATCGCCACCCTGGTCACGACCGAACACGCGTCAGCCAGCGACGCATCCCTACTGCGAGCGCTCAGCCATCCGCGCGTTCTGGCGTTGGGCCTGGTCTATGCCTGCTACGGCGTCTCGTTCTTTGGCCTGGTCTTCTGGTTGCCCACCATCGTCCAGGCTTCCGGCGTCGCTGATCCTCTCGCGATCGGCCTGCTCAGCGCGTTGCCATGGATGGCCGGCGTCGCAGCCATGCTGGTCGCCGGCGCCTATGTCGATCGCCGAGGCCGTACACGGGCTGTGCTGGTCGGCCTGGCGCTGATCTCGGCCCTGGGATGGGGCTTGAGTCCGTGGGCGCGCGGACACGTCGGAACCGCAATCCTGCTCTGCGCCCTCGCAACCGCCGGCGCGATGGGATCGTTGCCCGTCTTCTGGAACCTTCCCGCGGCCATGTTCCAGGGTGCGGCGGCGGCGGCGGCGATTGCGCTGATTTCCGCTATCGGAAACCTGCCTGGGTTCTTCTCGCCCTATGTCGTGGCCGTGCTCAAGCAAACCACCGGATCACTCGATATTCCCATGTATCTGTTTGCGGGGGCCATGGCCGTCGCAGCCGCCATGCTTGGATGGCTCGTACCTTCGGCAGCAGGACAACCAGAAGGGGCGCCACCCGATCCGCCGCGATAGGTTGTTTCATGTCTAAACTTTTTCTGTTGCACACACATATGAAAACGGGCATATTTTTGTGACAGCGGTAGCGACCGATCCGAAAAGCATCGGGGATGCGGAGCCTCAGGTCCGCACAATTAAGCAAAAATAATAATATTAATAGTGGCGTAAGCAGGCACAACAAAAACTTCCGGCCCTCGGATTTAACTTTGATGTGCGTCCGCAATCCACCTGAACGGTGGGGCGATGGAGGGGATCTGCATGACGTATTCGAACCGCTCGACCTGGAAACTGCACCTCGGAATCGATTTAAGATCGTTTCTGTTAGCAACCGCCATGTCATCCATGACAGGCGTCGCCTGGGCTCAAGCGCCCGTCCAGACGGACTCGCCCAGACCGCCACCGTCGGCTCCGCCCCAAACAGCGACCCCCAAGCCGAGCGGAAACAGCGCGAAAAGCTCGGCCGGGGCCGCAACCTCCAGCGCGACCGTGGGCGAGGTCGTGGTCACCGCCCTGAAGCGCAGCACCACCGTCGAGAACACCCCGCTGGCCATCACTGCGATTACGGGCGATCAACTCGTGGCCGCAGGCGTGGTCGACATCACCGATGTGGGTCGCCTGGCTCCTGGCGTGACCGTCGTGGACGCCGGCCCTGGTTCGCGCCGTGTGGTGATCCGTGGCGTTTACGGGCCGGGCGAGCCAACGGTCGGCACCTATTACGACGAGACTCCAGTCACGGGCTCCTCCGGCACGACCGGGGATCCCGGCTCGCGGACACCGGAGCTCGGCCTGTTCGACACCCAGCGCATCGAGGTGCTGCGCGGTCCTCAGGGAACGTTGTACGGCTCGGGCTCGATGAGCGGCACCTTCCGGGTGATCACCAACAAACCAGTGTTCGGCGAGTGGGGTGGCGAGCTCGACGCGACCGGCGACACGGTCGACCACGGCGGCAGCGGCGGCGAGATCAACGGCGTCCTGAACGTGCCGCTGCTGGACAAGCTCGCCGCGCGGGTGGTGGCCTTCGATCGGGATACGCCCGGCTACATCACCAACGTGCGCACAGGCGCCGATGATCTTGGCGACTACCACAGCTATGGCGGCCGTCTGCTGGTGCGCTACCAGCCGCTGGAGAACCTGACCATCGATGGAACCGCCTATTACCAGCGCAGCACCGGCAGCCAGCCCTACTGGTTCCCGCGGGTGGGACAATACGAATCCAGCACCTACCTGGCCCAGCCGATTTCGGACAACGTCGACCTGTACAGCCTGACCGCCCACTACGACGCGGGACCGGTGACGGTGACGGCGGTGTCCTCGTACGAGAACCGCTACCAGCTCACCACCAACGACCTGGACGGCTATTACCGCGGCCTGATCTCCGGCCCCGGCGCCACCGGCACGGCGGCCACCGCGGCGGCCAAGTGCCAGTCGCTGTTCAACGGCGGCGCGGCCTGCAATCCGAGCCAGCTCACCGCCTACACCAACAGCGTGCTGTCGCTGCTGCCGACCACCGCCACCCAGCCCCAGTCGGTGCACGACTGGAGCAACGAGATCCGCATGAGTTCGACCGGGGACACCCGGTTCAAGTGGACAGTGGGTTTCTTCGCCGACCAGCGCCGTACCTACACGGTCAGCGACCAGCGCACCGGCGACGCGGCCACCACCCAGATCATCGAGCCGTTGGAGATCACCTCCGAGCGCACCATCCTTGCCCACCTGGATCAATACGCGGGCTTCGGCGAGGCCTCGTTCGACGTCACCCACGACTTCACCCTGACCTTCGGCATCCGAGGGTTCGACTACGACGAGACCAATTCCGGCCAAACACCGGTCGGTCTATACCTTCTGGGCACCAAGACGGTCGGACCCGCGGTGATCAGCAGCTCCGAAAGCGGCGTGGTCTACAAGTTCAACGCCTCCTACAAGCTCGCGCCGCATAATCTAGTCTATGTCGAGGCTTCAGAAGGCTTTCGGCCAGGCGGCGTAAACCAGATCCTCGGCCTGCCAGCGCCGTTCGCGCCCTACAAGTCCGACAGTCTATGGAACTACGAACTCGGCAACAAGTCCGAGTGGTTTGGCCATATGCTGTACATCGACGCCGATATCTACGATATCGAGTGGAGCAATATGCAGGTAACTGGCACAACGCCCAACGGCGCCTTCAGCTATATCGCCAACGCCGGCGCCGCGCGCATCTACGGCTTTGAGGACGAGCTGGCTCTACGCCCCATCGAAGGCCTGGAAATCGAGGCCAACGGCGACCTGCAAAACCCCCGGCTGACCCAGAACCAGGTCACCACCGACGTCGCCGCGCCGGGACGCTTCGGCAACCGCATCCCGTATGTGGCTGAACTGCAGGGCGATCTTTCGATCTCCTACACCCACCCGATCCGCGACGGGATGAACGGTACGGTGCGGGCGGACGAGAGCTACACCGGCGGCTCCTATTCAAGTTTCCCCCCAACCGATCCGGCGCGAGACAAGTTGCCAGCCTATGCGCTGACCAACTTCCGGCTGGGCGTGGAAGCTCCGGACGCGAATTGGGGCGCATACTTCTTCATCAGGAACGCTCTCGACCGGACCGCCATCGTATGGGAGGCGACCAACGCGACCACCGGCGAGGTGCCCGAGGCCGCCAGCGCGGCGCCCCGGACCTTCGGCATCAACCTTCGCAAGAAGTTCTAGACGGCGACCGGCGCTTCGACACATGGGCCGAAGCGCCGGGATAACTCCGTATCGCCGATATCCGCTAGGCGCGAAGGCTTGCGATGCGCTTTCGATAGAGGAGATGCGATATCTCGCGCGACGGCGTCTGCCCGCATTCGTGTTCGAGTATCTCGATGGCGGCGCGGAGGACGAGGTCACGCTTCGACGCAATCGTTCGGTGTTCGAGACGCTGCAGCTTCTGCCCCGCGCGCTCGTCGCCGGCGGCAAGGTGGATTTGAGCGTACAACTGTTCGGCCGAACCGCCGCCTCCCCGATGTTGATCGCGCCGATCGGGTTCTGCGGGCTGTTCGCGCACGATGGCGACCTCGCCCTGGCCCGGGCGGCGGCTGCGACCGGCGTCCCCTTCATCCAGAGCACCGTCTCCAACGCCCGACTGGAGGCGGTGGCGGAGATTGAGGGCCTGCGCCACTGGATGCAGTTCTACGTCTTCCGCTCGCGGGCGTTCATGGAGACCCTAATGTCGCGCGCGCAGGCGGCGGGATGCGAAGTCCTCGTGGTGACGACCGACGCCTCGGTGTTCGGTAACCGCGAGTGGGACCGCCACAATTATCGCGCAGGTACGGATCCGACCCTGCGCAGCAAGCTCGAAGCCGCGACCCATCCCGGTTGGCTGCTGGACGTCGCGCGCCGAGGCATCCCATCTTTCGGTAATCTGCTCGACGCCCTCCCCCCCGATCAGCGCGGTCTGGCGAGCGCTGCGGCCTGGTCGCGCAACGAGGTGGATGCGAATCTGAACTGGGATACCATCGCCTGGCTGCGCTCGATCTGGCGCGGGCCACTCATGCTGAAGGGCATCCTTTCCCCCGATGACGCGCTCCGCGCCCGCGACGCCGGGGCGGACGGGATCGTGTTGAGCAACCATGGCGGCCGCCAGCTTGACGGCGCCGTGTCGCCGATGACGGTGCTGCCCGCCATCGCTGAGCGCGTAGGGCATGACCTCGCCGTGTTGATCGACAGCGGCTTCCGGCGTGGAACCGACATCGCCAAGGCGTTGGCGCTCGGCGCCCATGGCGTCCTGCTCGGACGCGCACCGCTCTATGGCCTTGCCGCCGGCGGAGAGGCAGGCGCGGCGCGCAGTCTGCAGGTCCTGCACGACGAATTGCACCGGACCCTGGCGCTGCTCGGACGGCCCTCCATCGCCGAACTCGGACCGGACTGCATCTACATGCCGCCAAATCAAATGCCGGACGAGAAAAAACTTTAGACTTAAATCAAATGGCGCCAAGCTCTGGTCGCCCAGCCGTGAGGATCACCCATGGACGCCCCATCCCCGGAGACAGTGGATCATCTGAGCGCGTTGATCGGCTTCGACACCACCTCGCGCAATTCGAACCTCGCGCTGATCGATTGGGCCGCCGAGCGCCTGGAAGCGCTGGGAGCGCGCCTTCGCCACGACTACAATTCAGACCGCTCCAAGGCGAACCTGTTCGCCACTTTCGGTGAAGGCGAAGGGGGCGTGGTCTTATCGGGCCACACCGACGTGGTGCCGGTCGACGGCCAATCCTGGCGGAGCGACCCATTCAAGGCCGAAATCCGCGACGACCGCCTTTACGGCCGTGGGGCTTGCGACATGAAAGCCTTCATCGGCGTGGTAATGGCCAAGGCGCCCACCTTCGCCCAGGCGTCCCTACGTGATCCCATCCACATCGCCTTGACCTATGACGAGGAGCAGGGCTGCCTGGGCGTGCCGGGGCTGGTGGCCGACATCCAGCGCGCGGGCATACAGCCCAACGGATGCATTGTGGGCGAGCCGACTGACATGCGCGTCGTAGCGGCGCACAAGGGCGGTCGCATCTACCGCTGCTGCGTCAGCGGGGTGGCGGCGCATTCTTCCCTGACGCCGCACGGCGTGAACGCCATCGAATACGCCGCCAAGCTGATCGCCCACATCCAGGACCTCGCCGATCGCGAAGAAACAGACGGGGTCCGGCAGGACGGCTATGACGTCCCCTTCTCCACGATCTCGACCAACGTGATTTCTGGTGGCAACGGCAATAACATCGTGCCCGCCGAGTGCGAGTTCTTCTTCGAGTATCGCTTCCTGCCGGGCCTGTCCCCCGATCATTTCATCGACGCGATCCACGCCTATGCGGACAACGAACTGCTGCCCCGAATGCGGGCCCGCAGCCCCAAGGCCGGGATCGAGTTCGAATGCATCGGACGCATTCCCCCGCTCGACACCAAGGACACCGACGACATCCTCAGGCTGGCGCTCGCCCTGTCCGGAGAAAACGGCGCGGGCCGCGTCGCCTATGGCACCGAAGCTCCGTTTTTCGCCGGCATCGGCATCCCCAGCATCATCTGCGGACCGGGCAGCATCCAGCAGGCGCACAAACCCGACGAGTTCGTCTCACTCGAGCAGCTCGCGATCTGCGAACGCTTCCTGGATCGCCTGGTCGGAAGGCTCTCCCGCTGACCGCCGCCATCGACATGGCCGTTCCCGCCAGGACCGCCGGGGAGGATCGCCTCTACGCCCGGATCACCTGGCGACTGATGCCGTTGCTCTTCGTCAGCTACGTCATTTCCTACATCGACCGGGTCAATGTCGGTTTCGCCAAGCTGCAGATGGTGGACGATCTCCATTTCAGCGCCGCGGTGTATGGATTTGGAGCCGGCGTTTTCTTCGTCGGTTTCGTCCTGTTCGAGATACCCAGCAATCTGTTGCTGTATAGATGGGGCGCAAAGCGCTGGCTGGCTGGGATCATTCTGATCTGGGGCGGCTTGTCGATGCTGATGCTGCTGATCCGCACGCCGGCGTCGTTCTATGAGCTTCGCTTCCTGCTGGGGATGGCGGAATCGGGGTTCGTGCCCGGCGCAATGTACTACCTGACCCAATGGTATCCCGCGCACCGGCAAGGGCGCATATTCTCCATACTGATCATGGGGGCCTCTGCAGGCGGTGTCGTGGTTGGTCCCCTGTCGGGTTGGATCATGGCCAATTTCCAACATGCCGGCGGCCTGAGGAACTGGCAGTGGCTGTTCCTGCTGCAAGGCGCGCCGGCCGTGTTCATGGGCGTGGCACTTCTGGCCCGGCTCCCCGAATCCGTACGTGACGCATCCTGGCTGACGGAAGACGAGAAGGACCAGGTGGCGGCTGGGGTCGAGATTCCAAACCGGCATGCCCTGCGCCGCTCTGACATCTGGGCGGCGTTCGCCTCTAAACCGGTCTGGATGCTCTGCAGCGCCCAGTTCACCGTCAATCTCGGAATCTATGCGGGAGTGTTCTGGCTTCCGAGCACGATCCGCGCCGCCGGCGTCAGCGATTACACCCGGATCGGACTTGTTTCAGCCCTCCCCTACGCCCTGTCCGCACTGGTCATGTGGAGCCTCGGCCGAAGTTCCGACCTGCGGCGCGAACGGCGTTGGCACTGCTTCGGCGCCGTGTCGGTCGCTGCGGGAGGGCTGGTGCTCCAGGCGCTTTCCGGCGGGTCGGCGGCGGGCGTAATCGGGCTGGTGGTGTCGATCGCCTTCTTCATCGCAGTAACGCCGCTGGTCTGGGCGCAAGCCGGAGCATTCATCACCGGGCAGGCCGCCGCGGTCGGTTTCGCCCTCATCAACATCTTCGCAGGCTTAGCCGGCTTCCTGGCCGCCTACATCATGGGCGCCACCCAGCAAGCCTTCGGGGACACATCCGGAGCCACCTACGTATTCGCCGCACTGGCGCTGGCCGGCAGTCTGATCTTCCTCGCCGTCAAACGTGCTCCGCCAGGGGCAACGAGCGCATAGCCCGCTTTGTGCAGTATTGGACGGCTCCCGCCTCTCAATCCACCTCGTCCAGAAAGGCCGCCAACGCGGCCACCGCCTCCGGTTCGCTCAGAGTCGGGGCATGACCGACGCCGGCGACCTCGGTCAAACGCATATGCGGGGCGCGGAAGCGCATCTGGTCCCGGGTCGCCGGCGCCAGGAGGTCGGAGATGGCGCCTCGCACCAAAAGCAGCGGGCGATCCCTGGCCAACAGATCGAACAGTGGCCAAAGATCAGGCGCAGGCTGGGGTGGCGGCGCCTTCATTGGAGTGGCGACGGCGGGATCGTAATCGAGGGTGATCCGCCCTGCATCCTCACGGAACAGACGATGCGCAAAAACCTCCCACTGAGCCTCGCCGTAGTCCGGGAAAGCCGGGGCGTTGATGTGGCGTGCGTAGGCGGCCGCCTCGCGCCAGCTCGCCACCGAGGGGGTTTCGCCAGTGTAGGCGGAGATGCGGGCTAGGCCCTCGGCTGCGATCTCGGGACCGATGTCGTTGAGCACCACGGAGGCCACAAGCCCTGGTCGGGCGGCCGCCAAGGCCATTGCGATCAGCCCGCCCATTGAAGTCCCGACGAATACCGCACGGTCGATCCCGAGCGCGCCGGCCCATCCGATCATGTCGTCCACATAAACCGGCACGGCGTAGTTCGCCGGTTCGGGGTCCCAGGCCGAGCGGCCGCGCCCGCGCACGTCCAGCGCCACCACCCTGCGGCCACGCGCAGAGAAGACCGGCGCGACCTGTTCGAAATCGCGCGCATTGCGGGTCAGGCCATGCAAGCAGATCACAGCCAGCCGCGCAGGCCCGGCGTCGCCGGCGTAGTCACGCCCGGACAACCTGAGGCCGCCCACGGTGGTCCAGCTCCGTTCCACAAAGTCCATCATGGCGTCTCGCGAACAGGTTCGGCCGGATGCCGCCTCAGAAGACACGCGCCGAGACGCGGAACATGAAGGTGGCCGGATCGCCATAATACACGGTCTGGATACCCCCGATGGCCTGAAAGTTCTGGGCGTCTGTCTTATAGATCTTCCCGGTGATGTTCTTGCCGTAGAGGCCGGCGGTGAATTTGCGGTCGCTGCTTTCCCAGACGAGGCGGGCGTCGAACAGGGCGTAGCCGTTCTGGAACAGGTTCTCGAACACGTGACCTGACGGGTCGGTATCGTCGACCGCCAGTGACATGCGTGAGCGGTAGGAAACGCCGCCCCCCAAGCTCAGATAGCCTCCCCGCAATATACCGAAATCGGACAGGTCCCACTCGTAGGTCGGGCCGATCCGCGCGGTGTATTTTGGCGAGAAGGCCGGCGTCTCGTTTGCACGGCTACCGGTCGGATTGGTGGGCGTGATGAAGGCCGCGTCGGTGAAGTTCAGATACTTCGCGTCCAGATAGCCAAGGTTGGCGTCGATGGAGAGCGGGCGGATCGGGTGATAGGCGAGTTCGATCTCCGCCCCATCCGTGCGCAGCTTGCCGGCGTTCAGCACGGTCTGGACGAACTGTGGCGGGTTGGCCGGGTTGGGGTCAGGGAAGGCGCGGGTCACGCTGGCCTGGAAGTCGCGGTAGTCGTTATAGAACAACGCCAGGTTGGCGGTCAGGCGATGGTCCAGCCACTGGGTCTTGGCGCCGATCTCATAGGTGTAGACCGTTTCGGGATTGTACGGGACCTGCTCGCCCGCCGACTCGGCGCGGCCGTTGAACCCACCCGACTGGAAGCCCTCAGAGAAGCGGGCGTAGGTCAGGATGTTGGGACGAAGTTGATAGTCGAGCGACACCGTGGGCGAGACGTTGGTCCAGCTCTTCTCCGCGTCAAAGCTGAAGGGAGAGGTCCCGTTGACGGCGGTGATGAGGAAATAGGTCTTCTTCTCATCCGTAAAGCGAACCCCGCCCGTCAGACGCAGGTCGCTGGTGATGCTGTAGGTGGCGTTCAGGTAGGCGGCGTAACTGTTGGTGTCCAGGTTGTCTTGTACGGTCCGCACCGCCGGGAAGGGCCCGCCCGCCAGGCTGAACAGATCGTCGCCGAACGCGAGCTGGGTGCTGTCGATATGCTCCCGCATGTAGAACAATCCGCCCACCGCCCTGATCGGTCCGTTTTCGTAGTTGAGCTGGAACTCCTGGCTGATCTGCCGCTGGGTCACGCCCACGATCACGTCACCGAGCTCGAAAGGCGTAGCGTCGATGTCGATGCTGTCGTCATAGACCAGATGGCGATAAGCCGTGATCGACTTCAGGGTGAAGTCATCATCCAGCTTCCAGGTCTCCACCGCGGAGAAACCCGCGTGGTTGAGCGGTTCACGGTTGGACAAGCCGGGCGAGATCGGCGCGGTGTAGTTCCAGGTATTTGCGCCCTGGCTGGCGCCCGGAAACAGCACCGTGACCGGCCCGAGACCTGGCGACGGCAACAGGTTGGTGCGGAAGACGTTGGCGGTCTCCTGCCCGACGTCCATGTGCGGATGCTCCTGGGTGTAGTCGAACGACAGATCCATCCGGAAGTTGGACGTGGGCGTCCATGCCGCCTGCAGGCGGCCAGCCAGGTTATCCTCGTTGTTGTAGCCCCGCCCGGTGATTGAATCCTTCACATAGTCATCGTGACCCGCCGCGTAGATCGAAGCGCCCAACGCCAGGGTGGATGTCACGGGCCCCATCGCCGTAGCCTTGAACTCATACTGTCCGCGATTTCCCACGCCAGCGGAGACTTCCACATAGGGGTCCTGCGATGGCTTGCGGGTGATGTAGCGGATGGCGCCGCCGATGGTGTTCTTGCCGTAGAGGGTGCCCTGAGGTCCGCGCAACACCTCGACCCTGTCCAGGTCGAACAGGTTGAACAACACACCCCGGATACGGCTGAGATAGACGTCGTCCAGATACATTCCGACCGCCGGGTCGAAGGTCTGCAGGGCGTCAGGCTGGCCCATGCCACGGATATAGACGTTGGCGGAATCCGCGCTCCCTCGTCCCTGGACCAGGTTCAGGTTCGGCACCAGGCCCTGAAGCGAGGTGGCGTCGGTGGCCCCGATGGAGTCGAGCTGCCGTCCCGAGAAGGCGGAGATGGCGACCGGCACCCGCTGCAGGTTCTCCGCCGTGCGCCGGGCAGTGACCACGACCTCGGCCACACTGCCCGTGTTGTCGGGTGCAGGTGCTTGAGCGATCGGATGCTGGATCGCCGCCGACGCGTCCTGGGCGAAGGCGGAGGTCCCCCAAACCGACGTCGTTACAGCGACAAGCGCTGCACACCCCAGCAGGGCGAGCTTCGAAGACCTGGACATATTTCCTCCCCCACGGACGGCCGTCTTTCGCGGCGCTCCGGTCGATGGGGAGAAACTTGCCCGCCGCCTATCCGCTGCGCCAGGACCAGATGGCGCAGCAATCAGGGAACATTTTCGCTCAGCAAACCAGTTAGCGGGCCGCTGGCTGACGGGTGCGGTAGTCGCTGGGGGTCATGCCGTTCCAGTCCTTGAAGGCCCGGGTGAAGGCGCGCGGGTCGGAGAATCCCAGTTCCTCGGCCACGGTGGCGAGGTCACGCGTCTCCAGTATCCGCACACGGGCATAGTCATTCATCACCTGCCGATGGATGATGCGAAAGCTGGTATCCTCCTGCGCCAGATGACGACGCAGGGTCGCCACCGACATCCCCAGGTCCTGGGCCAAAGCTTCCTGATCCGTCGCGCCCGCCTCCAACGCCTTACGCACAACAGGGGCGAGCCGTCGGTCGGCAGCCTCGTCTATTGGCTGCTCGATCAGGGCGATGATGCGATTGTGCACGGCCAAATCCGCCGCCGGCCCGTGACGCAGGCCCCGCACCGGCATGTCGTCGAGCCCGGCGTCGTAGGCGACTCCGTAGACGCGTGCGCCACAGCTCACCGGCGCGCGCCAGAATGCAAGGGCCTTCACCCCCGGTCCTGACAGATCAGGACGGCGGGTATTGACCCGGATCACTCTGGAGGACAGATCAGCCTGGGCCAGTTCGCACGCTGCCGCATGCAAAAAGATGAGGGTACACTCCAAGGAGAAATTGAGATAGCCGTCGCGCGGACGGGTATATGGAAAGGCGTCATCGTGAATAGTATAAACAAGTTGACCCGCTCGGCGCTCGACCCTGTTGTAATCGGCGCCATGGAGCACATTGTAGCCGGAGGCGATCTGGCGCAGCCCCTCTCCCACCGTGGTGGCGCCGCCTGCGCGCGATAATACAAACTCAGCGGCCCCCTTCACCATCGGCCGCGAGGATAAGGCGAAGGTTTCCTCTCCCTCCAACTGCGCCAATCGCCTGAGCAAGCGAAAGCAATCCGCCAAGCCGATACTTGCGCCAGGGCCATCCACCTCCCGCCCCTCGGCATGAAGAAGTCCCTCGACATCCACTTGTCGTCCACACTGCGCAAGCAGCGGCGCGAGATCGTCCATTGCGATCGGCAAGATGAGCGGACATGATAAGGTCATCGCCTCATCTTGCTGTTGGAATCAAAAAGCGTCCAGAGCAGGCGCGGTCATAATCTCGCAGAGATAGAAAAGCCGCCTTTTCGTCGACCATCCATACATGGCGCGCGGCTGGCCGGCCAATGCGGCCACAGACCTACCATAGGCCAGACCATTTCCCGTGCGACATAGCCGGGAGCTGACACATGCAAACAGAATCGCAACGATCTCTTGGGTAGATGGAGCCGGCGAAGTCATGCTTCAGCCGCGAACTCTTTCGCTCCTGCAACGCCCGCCCAAATTCAGACGCCGAGGTTTCTGGCAGGCAAGGTTAAGCAGCCGCCGCTGATAATCCATATCGGTGAACGCTCCACGGTCGGGGCGTGTCATTGATTTTCTCGCGTTTTCCGCGACGTGATCACATATCCACAGGCGCCGATTCAGCATCGCCAGAACGTATTTTCTTATTGGCTCACCTGGGAATCAATTTATATACTGGACATAGATCGATATCAGGATTACTCAGCCAGGATTGCTTTTCCAGGCACCACCCCTCCAATCCATCAGAAAAAACCATGACCGAAACCGTAGAAACTGCCGCACTCGCGGCCGACATCGTCGCCGCCTATGTGGGTAACAACAAGCTGTCCATCGGCGAACTGCCTGAGCTCATCTCCAGCGTGCATAAGGCTTTGCAGAACGCCGGCGCGCCTCAACCCGAGCCGGCTCCGGTTCCGGCTGTCCCCGTGAAGAAGTCGGTCACCTCGGAATATCTGATCAGTCTTGAAGACGGGCGTCGTTACAAGTCGCTGAAGCGTCACCTGGCCACCCGCGGCATGACCCCCGACGAATATCGCACCAAGTGGGGCCTGCCTAAGGACTACCCGATGGTCGCCGCCAGCTACTCGGCCCAGCGTTCCAACCTGGCCAAGACGCTTGGCCTCGGCCGTAAGGCGCAGCCCGCGCCGGCTCCCGCCGCGCCCGAACCCAAGGCCAAGGCCGCCAAGGCGACCAAGGCTCCCGCCGCGACCCCGGCTCGCCGCCGCAGCAAGACTGCGGCCTGAACGGCTGAATTCACGAAGCGCCGAGCGGCGCAACCGCTTGGCGTTTTGCAATGAAGAGCCGCCTCTCACGAGGCGGTTTTTTATTGCGCCTATTGTAGGATGAAAGGAGGGATCAACGCATTCCCTTCATCGCTTTAGTTATAATCGCTGAAGGATTTGGAATCCTCCCCCATAATGGGCGCCACATCACCTTACGCCACCCGCACTCGCGACAGACCTCGATTTACCAGCGGGATGGGGCTCCGAAATGAGAAAATTTTCATTGGCCTAACCGTAGCCCACGTCCGTATCTAGCCTCCGTTCAAGCCGCACTGCGGAGCGCGATTTCGCGACGCCGGCGTAGATCAACGGGCCGCCTGGATGCTTCAGCTTGTTCGGATCGCGCTGCGACGCCCCCTGACGTTCATCGTCATGGCGCTGTTCATCCTGCTGGCTGGCCCGCTGGCTGCCAGCCGAACCCCGACCGATATCCTGCCCGACATCAATATCCCGGTGATCGCGGTGGTGTGGACGTACAACGGCCTGCCCGCCAACGACATGGCTGGACGCGTCATCTATTATTACGAGCGCACGCTCACCCTGACCGTCAATAACATCGAGCACATCGAGAGCCAGTCCCTGACCGGGGTCGGGGTGGTGAAAATCTTCTTCCAGCCTGGCACCGACATCCGCACGGCTACGGCCCAGGTGACCTCGATCTCGCAGACCGTTCTGAAGCAGATGCCTCCCGGCATCACCCCGCCCCAGGTCCTGAATTACAGCGCCTCCACCGTCCCGATCCTTCAACTAGCCTATTCCAGTCCCACGCTCGGCGAGCAGAAGATCTACGATACCGCCCAGAACTTCATCCGCCCCGCCCTGGCTACCGTTCCCGGCGCCGCGACGCCGTCGCCCTATGGCGGGCTGGTGCGCCAGATCCAGATCGACCTGGATCCCACCGCGTTGCAGGCCAAGGGCCTGTCGGCCCAGGATGTCGAGACCGCCATCTCGAACCAGAATCTGATCATCCCCGCCGGCACCGCCAAGATCGGTCAGTTCGAATACGACGTGGAACTCAACGACAGTCCTGAAGCCTTCGACGAACTGAACAACCTGCCGATCAAGACCGTCAATGGCGCAACCATCTATGTGCGCGACGTGGCCCACGTGCGCGACGGCGCCCCGCCACAGCAGAACGTGGTGCGCGTGGATGGCCACCGCGCGGTGCTGGCGACCATCCTCAAGGCCGGCTCCGCCTCGACGCTGTCTATCGTCCAGGGCGTCAAGGACGTGTTGCCGCGACTGCAGCAAACCCTGCCCTCATCGTTCAAAATCCTGCCGCTGAACGACCAGTCGATTTTCGTGAAGGCGGCGGTTTCCGGAGTCATCCGCGAAGGGGTGATCGCCGCGGCCCTGACCAGCCTGATGATCCTGCTGTTCCTGGGCTCCTGGCGCTCTTCGCTGATCATCGCGGTGTCGATTCCGCTGGCCGTGCTGTGCTCGATCACCGCCTTGTCGGCGCTCGGCCAGACCCTGAACATCATGACACTGGGCGGGCTGTCGCTGGCCGTGGGCATCCTGGTCGACGACGCGACCGTAACCATCGAGAACATCAACTGGCACCTGGAACAGGGCAAACCAGTGCAGACCGCGATCCTTGACGGTGCTCAGCAGATCGTCACCCCCGCGTTCGTTTCACTGCTGTGCATCTGCATCGTGTTCGTCCCGATGTTCTTCCTACCGGGGGTCGCGGGCTTCCTGTTCGTGCCGATGGCGGAAGCGGTTATCTTCGCGATGATCGCATCGTTCGTGCTGTCACGAACCCTGGTCCCCACCCTGGCCAATTACCTCCTCAAGGCTCACTCGCATCACGAACGCGATGTGATGGAGCACCACGACGCCAAGTCTGGACGCCCCCGCTCGCGTAATCCCCTGGTGCAGTTCCAGCATGGGTTCGAACGTACGTTCGAGAAGATTCGCCTTGGCTATCGCGACATGCTGGTGCTCGCGCTCGAAAACCAGCGCAAGTTCATCGCCGGCTTCATGGTCGTGGTGGTGGTGTCCTTTGGACTGGTTCCCTTCCTCGGTCGCAACTTCTTCCCAAGCGTGGACGCTGGCCAGATCGTCATGCACGTGCGCGCGCCGCTGGGCACCCGCATCGAGGAAACCGCCGCCGAGTTCGACCGCGTCGAACAGGCGATCCGCCAGGTGATCCCGCCGGATCAGCTCGGCTCGGTCGTCGACAACATCGGTCTGCCGACCAGCAGCACCAACCTAGCCTACACCAATACGGGCAGCATCGGTCCTCAGGACGGCGACATCTACGTCAGCCTGAAGGAAGGTCACCGCCCCACAGACCAATACGTCAAGACGCTGCGCGAGCGCTTGCCTCAGCTATTCCCGGGTACGGACTTCTCCTTCCTGCCGGCCGATATCATCAGCCAGATCCTGAACTTCGGCGCCCCGGCTCCGATCGACCTGCAGGTCGCGGGCCCCGATCCCGACGCCAGCCGCATGTACGCCAACGAGGTGCTGGAGCGTCTGAGGCATGTGACTGGAATCACCGACGCACGACTGCAACAGGGCGTCACCTATCCGGCGCTGACAGTGGACGTGGACCGCACGCTGGCCAACCGGGTGGGCATCACCGAGCGGGACGTCACCAACAGTCTGTCCACCACCCTTGCTGGCAGCGGCCAGACCGCTCCCGCCTTCTGGCTGAACCCCCGGAACGGCGTGTCCTACCCAATCGTGGCGCAGACTCCCCAATATCAGGTCGACTCGCTGTCCGACCTCGAGAACGTGCCTGTCACCAACGGCGGAACGAACGCCGCCGACAGCCCCCAGATCCTGGGCGGACTGGCCAAGGTCCGGCGGGAAACCGTGCCGGCGGTGGTCACGCACTACGCGATCCAACCGGCCTTTGATGTGTACGCCACGATGCAAGGCCGGGACCTCGGCGCCGTCGCGGGCGATATCCAGAAGATCATCAAGGGAACCGCCAAGGACCTGCCCAAGGGGACGACCATCACCCTGCGCGGTCAGGCCGTGACCATGAACACCGCCTTCGCCGGACTGATCTTCGGTCTCTTGGGCGCAGTGGTGCTAATCTACCTGATCGTGGTGGTGAACTTCCAATCCTGGCTGGACCCGTTCGTCATCATCACCGCCCTGCCCGCCGCCCTGGCCGGAATCATCTGGATGCTGTTCATCACCCACACCACCCTGTCGGTGCCGGCGCTCACCGGCGCCATCATGTGCATGGGCGTGGCTACCGCCAACTCGATCCTGGTCGTCAGCTTCTGTCGCGAGCAGCTCGAGATCTGTGGCGATCCGATCCAGGCCGCCCTGGAGGCGGGCTTCACCCGCTTCCGGCCAGTGCTGATGACCGCCCTCGCCATGATCATCGGCATGGCTCCGATGGCGCTGGCCCTGGGTGAAGGCGGTGAGCAGAACGCCCCCCTCGGCCGCGCGGTCATCGGCGGCCTGATCTGCGCCACCTTCGCCACCCTGATGTTCGTGCCCGTGGTGTTCAGCCTCGTGCACGGTAAGAAACACGCCGCCACCAGCGCGGACCCGTCCGTTCCGGGAGAGCAAGCCTATGCCCACTGACGTCACAGCCTCTTCCGGGTCGCCGCACACGGCGGTTCCCTATGGCCAACAGCGTCCTGCCTCCCGGCGCGGGCTGAAGATCGCCGGCGTGGTGGGGGTGTGCCTGGCCGCCTTTGTGGTGGTGACCGGCGTCCTGGATCGCGGCCACGACATCCAGAAAGTTAAAGGCTGGACTTCGGCCCAGGCGATCCCCGTTGTCAGCGTGATCACACCGAGCCAGGAAACGGGCGCCCAGGCGCTGGTGCTGCCGGGAAACCTGCAGGCTTTCTACAACGCCCAGATCTTCTCACGCGTGCCGGGCTATGTGCACATGTGGTATCAGGACATCGGCGCAAAGGTTAAGACGGGTCAGCTGCTCGCCACCATCGATACGCCCGAGCTTGACCAGCAACTGGTCCAGGCCCGCGCCGACGTGCAGAGCGCCAAGGCCAACATGCAGCTCGCCGCCACCACCGCCAAGCGCTGGAGCTCGTTGCTGGCCAAGGACGCCGTATCCGCCCAGGAGAACGACGAAAAAGCGGGCGACTACGAGGTCAAGAGCGCCCTGGTCAACGCCGCCCAGGCCAACCTGGACCGCCTGCTGGCGATGAAGGGCTTCGCGCGCATCGTCGCCCCCTTCGATGGGGTGGTGACAGCCCGGCGGACGGACGTCGGCGCCCTGATCAACGCCGGCGCCGGCGCCTCGCCGACCTCAGAACTGTTCGACGTGGCCAAGGTCGACAAGCTGCGCCTCTACGTCCGCGTCCCACAGAGCTATTCCGCCAGGCTGAAGCCCGGCGTGAAGGTCACCCTGACCGTGCCGGAGTATCCGGGCCGCAGTTTCCCGGCCATCTTCGCCTCTACCGCCAACGCGGTGAACGACAATTCCGGCACCCTGCTGGTGGAGCTGGCAGTGGAAAATCCGGACGACGTGCTCAAGTCCGGCGATTACGCCCAGGTCAGCTTCGATCTGCCCGACACCACCGCCGGCACAGGCATGCTGCGCCTGCCCTCGAGCGCCCTGCTGTTCCGCAAGAGCGGACTGGAGGCCGCGGTGGTCGGCCCCGACGACCATGTCCACCTGCAGAAGGTGACCGCCGGCCGTAACCTCGGCGCGGTGATGGAAATCGCGGGGGGCCTCAAGCTCACCGACCGGGTGATCGACAATCCACCGGATTCCATCTCCGACGGTCAACTGGTTCGTGTGGTGTCCTCTCAGACCAAGCCCTCGTCGGAAAGCGCCCATGCCGCCGGCTGACGGCCTCCGCCGACCCCCACGCGCCACGCATGGCTTGACCGCCCTGCTGGCCACCGCGCTGTGCGCGACCAGCCTGGCGGGCTGCAACTTCGCGCCGGCCTACACGCCGCCGACCGTCGCCATGCCGACCAGCTACAAGGAAGGCGGCCCCTGGACAGAGGCCGCGCCCGGAGACGCCCTGCCCCGCGGGGCCTGGTGGAGGCGCTTCAGCGACCCGACGCTCGATGACCTGGAAGGCCGGGTGATCACGGCCAACCCGAACCTGGCCGCCGCGCTGGCCGCCTACGATCAGTCGCGCGCCTTCGCGGCAGAAGCGCGTTCCGATCTGATCCCAAGCATCACCGGCCTGGAGAGCAACACCTACAACCGCCAGTCCGCCGAGCGTCCGCTGCGCAGCGCCAACCAGCCAGATGAATACGCCAACAACCAGCTCGGCGCGCAGATCAACTATGAGTTCGACTTCTGGGGCCGGGTGCGAAATTTGGTGGCCGCCGGCGAGGCCCAGGCCCAGGCCACCAGCGCGGATCTGGCGACCGCACGGCTTAGCCTCCAGGTCGAACTGGCCGACGACTATCTGCAGCTTCGTGGTTTGGACGCCCAGGCCAAGCTGCTGCAGGACACCGTCGCCGCCTACACCCGCGCGCTCGACCTGACCCAGACCCGCCACAGCGGCGGCGTGGCCTCGGGCCTGGACGTCGATCGCGCCTCGACCCAGCTGTCGAGCGCCAAGGCCCAGGTGTCCGACATCGCCGCCCAGCGCGCCCTGTATGAGCACGCCATCGCCAGCCTGGTGGGCGAGCCCGCCTCGAACTTCTCCCTCGCGCCCGAGGCCGGGAAGCTGCCGATCCCGATCGAGCCGGCGGGGGTGCCTTCGACCCTGCTGCAGCGGCGCCCCGATATCGCCGCCGCCGAGCGCCGCGCCTTCGCCGCCAATCGACAGATCGGCGTAGCGCGCGCGGCCTACTATCCAACCATCACCCTGGACGCCCAGGGCGGGTGGCAGAACACCGGCGGCAATACCTTCCTGGTCGCGCCCAACACGGTGTGGACCATCGGGCCCCAACTCGCCATGACCCTGTTCGACGGCGGGCGACGGCGGGCGGTGGTGGCGGCGTCCAAGGCCGCCTTCGTGCTCGCCAGCGCCAACTACCGCTCGACTGTGCTCGCCGCCTTCCAGCAGGTGGAAGACCAGTTGGCTCTATCCAACCGGTTCGCGACGGAAGCCCAGGACGAAGGCGCCGCGGTGAAGTCCGCTCAGGCCACCACCGATCTGTCCCTGACCCGCTACCGCGAGGGCGCCACCAACTACCTCGATGTGGTCACCGCCCAGACCGCCGAACTGCAGGCCGAACAGACCGCCTTGGCGCTGGAGACCCGCCGCCAGCAGGCGAGCGTCAACCTGGTCCGCGCGCTCGGCGGGGGATGGACCGAAGCCGATCTGCCCAAGATCAACAAGGTCGCGTCCACGCACCCCCAAAGTCCGTAGGAGGAACGACATCTTGCTCCTCCCCAGCGAACGCGGGAAGGAGGCTCAAGTCACTGCCTGCACGCCAACCGCACCACCGTGCCCGGCCGTGCGTCATCGATCGACAACCGGAACCCGTGAAGATCAGCCACAGCGGCCACCAGGCTGAGACCGAGACCATGACCTGGCGCCGCAGCTGTCGCGCGGCTGCGATAGAAGCGCTTGGTCACCAGCGGACGTTCGTCGACCGGAATGCCGACGCCGTTGTCGCGAACCTCCAACACCGGCCCTTCGGCCTCCCGCGTCAGGCTCAACCGCACGGTCCCGCCCGGAGCCGTGAATTTCAGCGCATTGTCGAGCAGGTTGGACAAGGCCTCGAACATCAGTTCGCCATCGGCCCGGATCTCGATGTCGGCGTCCGTAACCACCTCCAGCTCCACATCCCGATCGACCGCTAACGGCGCATACAGTTCGGCGGCCTGCTCAACGATAGCGCGAAGGGACACCCGATCGATTCCGCTACGGCGGCTTCTCGCCTCCACCGCCGCAATCCTCAGCAAGGCGCGAAAACGGATCAGCACGCCGTCGGTTTCCGCCACACAGGCGTCCAGCAGCTCGCCGCGGGAATCGCCCGGATCGAGGGCCTGGCGGGCGTGGTCCAGGGTGGCGCGCAGGCGGGTCAGCGGCGTGCGCAGCTCGTGCGCCACCCCCTCGCCAACCGTGCGGGCCTGGGTCATCAGCCGCTCGACCTCATCCATCATGACATTGACGATGCGGGCCAGTTCGTCGAGTTCGTCCCGGCTGGCGTCGGTGGGCATGCGTACGGTCATGTCGCCGGCGCCGATGGCGGCGCTGGCTTCCCGCATCGCCTGGATGCGCCTGAGGGGTCGGGCGCTGAGCAGCATCGCCAACCCCACTCCGAGGATGGCGATCGTCGCCCCGCTCCAGATCAGCGCCTGCAGTATGATGCGACGAAGTTCCACCAACTGGCTGGCGTCGCGATGGACGATCAGGATCTCGCCCCAGGGCAGGCGTTCAGCGATCGCCCGCCGCGGACCTGACCCCCTGCGCCGGCTGACGTCGCGCACCACCCCATCGGGTGGGATCTCGACGGGCGTAAGCCGGACATCACCCGCCACCCACTGTCCGTCTGCGGAAAACAGGCCATAGGCGTTCAGGGGATCGCGCGCCGAGGCCTGCCGCAAAAGCTGGGGAAGCGCTTCGGGGCGGCTGCGGCTGAGCGCGCCGATCTCAGCGGCCAGGATGTGGTCCACCCGGCGCGTCAGGTAGCCGGCGGTCTGGATATAAACTAGGCCCAGCAGCAGAACGATGCCAAGGGCGAACGCCGCCCCGAATGCGATGGTCAGCCGAAAGGTGGTGGTGCGCCAGACGTCACGGCCGGGCGTCACCTAGACCTCGCCGCCAAGCTGGTAGCCTACGCCGCGCACCGTGTGCAGCAGAGGCGGCAGGCCCGGCCCTTCCAGCTTCTTGCGCAACGCGCGCACATGCACGTCAATCAGGTTGGTGCCGGGATCGAAACTGTAGCCCCACACCGTCTCGAAGATCATGGTCCGGGTCAGGATCTGGCCCGAGTTGCGCATGAACATCTCCAGGAGCTTCAACTCCTTGGGGAACAGTCTCAGGTCCCGTCCGCCTCGCCGTGCGACATGGGCGATCAGGTCCAGCTCCAGCTCGCCGTAACGCAGAATGAGCCGGTCAGCGTCCGACCTGCGCCGGCGCAGCAGCACCTCGATCCGAGCCGCCATCTCGTCCAGCACGAAGGGCTTGGTCAGGTAGTCGTCGCCGCCCGCCCGCAGGCCCTTCACCCGCTCATCCACATCATTGAGAGCGCTGATCATCAGGATCGGCGTCTCCACGCCCCGTTCCTTAAGGGTGGAGGCGATAGTCAGGCCGTCGAGACCCGGCAGCATGCGATCCAAAGTGATGACATCGTAGCGACCGGTGGAGGCCAGCCGCAGCCCCTCCTCCCCGTCTCCCGTTCTCTCCACCTCGAACCCCCGTCCGGCCAGATCACGGACGATCTCGGCGGCGGTGGTGTCATCATCCTCGATGGTCAGGATCCTGGCTGCGACCACGGGCGCTCCCTTACATTAGAACAGGGGATAGCGCGGTTGCAGCATCCCCGCCACCATCAGAGGCGCTTACCTTCCAGGGGCGATCCCAGGCCGATTTATTTCACGAATTGCATGGCCCCATGCCTCAATCCGGGAATTTACAACCTCGAGCTACATATCGCGACGTGCGGCAGAGAAAATACTTCACACAACGTCGCCAATTCAGCCTTCCCGCGCTGCGTCGGTTGGCCGCTAGAGTCGTACACCAGGCACCTGGAAGAAAATTACTATCTTTATTTTCAATGGTATAGGCTGAATCTTCACCATGACGACCGCGCCAGCTTCACGAATTAAAAGTTCATAAACCACATCATTTATTGCAAGATTAATTACGATATAAGAAACATAAATCTCCATATCATAAGAATTACAGTGCGAGTATTCCGATGATTACGGGCGTTTACGAAGGCAATAGTCCATCCGATCTGGCCCAAGCGGAGCAATGGCTCGGCGCGAGCCTCGGGGCGGTCGACGCCTTCTCCGGGTCCGATAGCTGGAGCGATTTCACCAGCAGCATCGGTTACGAACAGGGCCTGTTCGGTAGCAGCGGCAAGACGGTCCTATGGTCAATTCCGCTGTTTGCAACCGGCGGCGACCTGCACAGCGCCGGCCAAGGCGCCTACGACAGCTACTACGTTCAGGCCGCCCAGGCGCTTCTCGCCGGCCAATCGACCGGGCCGATCTATGTCCGCACTGGCTGGGAATTCAACTCGACGTGGGAGCCCTGGTCGGCCCTGACCGATCCCACCGACTATATCGCCGCCTTCCAGCAGTTCGTGGACAGCTTCCGATCGGTATCGAGCCGTTTCGTGTTCACCTGGACGCCCAACATCGGCGATCAGGGCATGAACCCGGCGGCGGCTTATCCAGGCAACGCTTACGTCGACATTATCGGTATGGATTTCTACTGGGAGACCCAATACGATTCCAGCGACCCGACCACGGCCTGGAATTTCATGGTGAACCAGACCTACGGGTTGAACTGGCTCGCCCAGTTCGCCGCTCAGCAAGGCAAGCCCATCGCTATCCCGGAGTGGGGCGTAGAATCCGATAACGCCGGGCCTTACATCCAACAGGCGATAAGCTGGTTCAATTCCCACAACGTGGTCTACCAAAGCTACTGGGATTCCAATTCGGACTATCCTGGCCAACTGAGCCAAGGCCAATATCCCGACGCCGCCGCCGCATTCGTCGCGGCGCTACAGCCGCCAACCATCAGTGGGATCAGCGCTTCCGTGACCGGCGGAGGCTCCAGCGTTTCCCTCGGTGGAGGCGCGACCATCACCATTACCCTGAGCGACCTCGTCACCGTTTCCGGCATACCGAAACTGACGCTCAGCGATGGGGAAACCGCTATCTATACGGGCGGTTCAGGTACGGCGACCTTGACCTTTGCATACACGGCCACACTGGGTCACAGCACCACGGATCTGCAGGTCACCGGCCTCGATCTTCCGCAGGGCGCCGCCGTAATGGATAGCGCGGGCAATGCGATTTCTGGCGCGGCCACCGGCGATCTGCACCTCTCCATCAACGCCGGCGACGGCGCGCTCACCAACGACTTCGATGGCGACGGCAAGGCTGACATCCTCTGGACCAACGCCAGCGGCGAGATCGGTCTGTGGTCTTCCGCCAAGGGATCGGGGCCCGCCGGCTTCGTCGACTTGGGAAATGTCGGTGCAAGCTGGCAGGCTCAAGGGATCGGCGACTTCGACGGCGACGGCAAGGCCGACGTTCTCTGGCGTTACAGCAACGGAGAAGTAGGCCTTTGGGAATCCTCCAAGGGCTCAGGCACTGCAAGTTTCGTCGACCTCGGCAATGTCGCCACGAGTTGGCATGTTCAAGGCATCGGCGACTTCGACGGCGACGGCAAGGCCGACGTACTCTGGCGCAATGACAGCGGCGAGGTCGGCCTGTGGGAATCTAGCAAGGGCACTGGTTCAGGCAGCTTCGTCGACCTTGGCGATGTCTCCACCGCTTGGCACGTCGCAGGCGTCGGCGACTTCGATGGCGATGGCAAGTCGGACATCCTTTGGCGCAACAACAACGGCGAGGTCGGCCTGTGGGAATCCAGCTTGGGATTAGGCTCGGCCAGCTTCGTCGACCTGGGTAACGTCTCCACCGCCTGGCAGATCGCAGGCGTGGGCGACTTTGACGGCGACGGCAAGGCCGACGTCCTGTGGCTCAATACCAGCGGCGAGATTGGCCTCTGGGCGTCGACCAAGGGCTCCGGGTCGGCCAGCTTCGTTGATATCGGGCAGCTACCCTCGCAGACACAGATCATGGAGGTCGCCGACCTGACCGGCGATGGAGTGTCAGACATCCTGTTGCGCAACACCACTACCGGCGATGTCACGGCATGGATTTCGAACGGAAGCCAGTTCTCGTTCACCGCCCATGACCTGGGGGTGCAGCCAACCACCTGGCAGCCGGCCGTAGACCTGCATATCGTCTGACCAGTAGGGTCGGACGACTTCAGATCGCGTCGCCATCTCCTGTCGCCCAATCGCCTGCCATGACGCCGGACATGGAGCGGGCCAGGGCGACGAACACGTCGCCGGCCTTGCTGTGGTAGCGCTGCTTGTGGCGCAACAGGTAGAAGCTGCGCGCTGGCAGGTCGAAGGCGATCCGATGCAAGGCGCCGGCACGAAGGCCCGCCGCCGCCACGCTGGCCGAGATGGCGGTGGCCCCAGCCCCCGCCTCCACCGCCGACAGCACCGCCTCGTTCGCCGGCAGGGTCAGGGCGACGCGCAGAGCTGCAGGATCAAGGCCGAGATTGGCGATTACCGCCTCGAACACCGAACGGGTGCCCGATCCCAGCTCGCGAAGAACCCAACTGGTCTGCAGCAACTCCTCGGGACGTTCAGGCGGGCGTTCGATCCAGGGATGGCGGCGGCCGACCACCACCATCATGCTGTCTGAACCAACCGCTTCACGAGACAGCGCCGGCTCGTCGACCTCGCCTTCGACCAGCCCGAGCTCCGCCGCTCCCGCCAGTAGGGCCTCCACCACCTCGGCGGTGTTGCCGATAGCCACTTCCACCTCGATGCCCGGATAGGATTCGTGGAAGGCCACCAGTCGGGCCGGCAGCCAGTAGCTGGCGATGGTCTGGCTGGCGTGCGCCGATAGCCGGCCGCGCTTCAGGCCCCCCAGATCCGCCAACGCCGCCTCTGCAGCGTCGGCGCGCGCCAGCACCGCACGCGCCTCCTGCAGGAACAATTCGCCAGCCTGATTGAGTACGATATTGCGCCCAACCCGGTCGAACAACCGCACGTCATGGCGTGTTTCCAGGGAGGAGATCGCCGCACTGACGGCCGACTGGGTCAGGTTCAGGTCGGCCGCCGCCCGGGTCACGTGTTCGCGCGTGGCCACGGCGACGAAGATGCGCAGCTGTTCCAGGGTCATGACGTGGGGCTAGCGCATGGCAGGAAAGAATGGACGCCGGTTTTCGCGGCCGACATGCTCGAACTCCAGAATCACGGTCCGCCGAAAACTCGCCTGGATCATGCGCAAGCTTGGCCGCGGAGGAAACCGCCAATGACGGACACGCGTATCGTTCCGGACACTTCCGCCGCCACGGCCGCGTCCCGAACCGGTGTGGTGCGGGTGGTGGAAACGGGTGCGGGCCCCTACCAGGTGGAGGTCGAAGCCGGACCGTCGCACTTCTACGCCGACGAACCGGCGAGTGCGGGCGGCATGGACACCGGGCCCACTCCGCACCAACTGGTCAGCGCCGGCCTTGGCGCATGTACGGCGATCACCCTTCGCATGTACGCCCAGCGCAAGGGCTGGCCGTTGGAGAAGATCGAGGTCGAGGTGCTGGAGAGCCGAACCGGCCACGGCCCCACCCGGTTCGAACGCACCGTCCGGCTGCGAGGCCCGCTCGACGAACTCCAGCGCGCCCGCCTGATGGAAATCGCGGACCACTGTCCGGTTCATCGCACCCTGATCGAAGGCGCGCTTATCTCGACACGCTTCGAGCCCTGACCACCCGGACCTGTCATCCTCCGAACGGCCGCTCCACCAGACCCGGGACATCGACGCGGAAAGTGAACAGGCCGCCCGCGTGGGGGAAGCGCTCCAGATCCTCGGGTGAGGCGTTCTGGCGGGCCGTTGTGACATAGGCGGTGCGCAAGTCCGCGCCGCCGAAGCCGATCATGGTGACATTGGGGGCCGGGATCTCGACCTCCTCCACGATCTCACCCTGCACCGAAAGGCGCACGACTCGGCCCCCGGCATAGAGCGCGCACCAATAGGCGCCTTCCACATCCACCGTCGCTCCGTCCGGCCGGCCATTCCCATACGGGAAGGCGTGGAAGGTCCGGGGCCTGGCGATCGCGCCCGCCGCCAGGTCGAAATCATAGGCCGTGATTCGGTGGGCCGGGGTGTCCGAATAGTACAAGGTCTGTCCATCCGGCGAGAACGCCACTCCGTTGGAGGTCAACGCCCCCTCCGCCATCCGTGTCACCGACCCATCGGGATCGAGGCGATATAGCGCTCCGTCGCCCTGGATCTTAGTCCCATCCATGGTCCCGGCCCAGAACCGCCCTACCGCATCGGCCCGGCCATCATTGAAACGGACTTGGGCGCGAGCGGCCTCGACTTGGGCGCCAAACGGACGCGGTTCGCCATCGAAGGCGTCCAGCAGGGCGAAGCCGTCCTTCATGCCCAGCACGAACCCGCCCGCGCGCCGGAAGGCGAAACAGCCCACCGGCTGCTCGAAGCTGCGGCTGGCCCAGGCGCCGGTGGCGGGATCAAAGCGGGTCAGGGTCCTGGCCGTGATGTCGACGAAGTACAGCACGCCCTCGCCCACGTGCCAGCGCGGGCATTCCCCAAGCGCGGCCTTCGCGTCCAGCGCCAGTTCAACTTTCCGCATGGTTCCTTTCCCCTTTCCATCCTCCGCCGCAGAGGGTGAGGTCATCCACCTGTCCGCGTCCGCCGGACCGCGTCGCGCCAACCTTCGACCAGGGCGCGCCGACGGCGCGGGTCCATCTGGGGATCGAAACGCTTCTGCAGCCGCCAGACATCGCGGAAGGCGTCGAAATCGCCATAGATCCCTGCCCTCCGCCCGGCCAGGTAGGCGGCGCCGAGTGCGGTCGTCTCCAAAACTTGAGGGCGCTCAACCGGCAGGTCCAACACGTCGGCGAGCGCCTGGCAGAGCCAGTCGTTGGCGACCATCCCGCCGTCCACCTTCAGCGTGGCCGGCCGCACGCCGTCCTCCACCATCGCCTTCAGCAGATCGAGCGTCTGCAGGCAGACCGACTCCAGGGCGGCGCGGGCCAGCTCGGCCGGACCGGTGGCGCGGGTCAGGCCGAAGATGGCGCCACGCGCATCCGGGTCCCAGTGCGGCGCGCCCAGGCCAGTGAAGGCCGGCACCAGATAGACGCCGCCATTGGAGCCGAGCCCGCGCGCCAGCCCCTCGGTCTCGGCAGCGTTGCGGATGACCCCAAGTCCATCCCTTAGCCACTGCACCGCCGCCCCCGCCACGAAGATGCCCCCCTCCAGCGCGTAGCTCGTATGACCGTCAAGACGATAGGCGATGGTGGTCAGCAGGCGGTTGCTGGATGGCTTAGGCTCGCCACCCGTGTTGACCAGCACAAAAGCGCCCGTGCCGTAGGTGGCCTTGATATCGCCGGGTCGGAAACCGCATTGGCCAATAGCGGCGGCCTGCTGGTCGCCGGCGATCCCCAGAATCGGCAGGGAGCGGCCGAACAACTCGGGCTCGGTCCGCCCAAATTCAGCAGCGCAATCCTTCACCTCAGGCAACAGCGGCGCGGGGATGCGAAACAGGTCGAGCAGTTCCGGATCCCAACGATTGCGGTGGATGTCGTAGAGACTGGTGCGGCTGGCGTTGGTGGCGTCAGTGGCGTGGACCCGGCCGCCGGTCAGCCGCCACAGCAGGAAACTGTCCACCGTGCCGAAGGCGAGCTCCCCCATCTCGGCGCGGCCCCTCGCGCCATCGACCCGATCCAATATCCAACCCACCTTCGCGGCGGAAAAGTAGGGATCGAGCAAGAGCCCCGTGCGCGCCTGGATCAGTGCTTCGGCGCCCTCGTGCGCATGCCGGCGGCAAAGTTCGGCGGTGCGACGGTCCTGCCAGACGATGGCGTTGTAGATCGGTTGGCCAGTGGCGCGCTCCCACACCAGGGCGGTCTCGCGCTGGTTGGCGACGCCGATAGCGACCACCTCGCCGCCCCTGGCCTCGGCGGCGCGCATGGCCTGGCGGGCGACGGCGAGCTGACTCGACCAGATCATCTCCGGATCGTGCTCCACCCAGCCTTCCGAGGGGTAGATCTGCGGGAACTCCGCCTGGGCCACGGCCACGACGCCAGCGGCGGCGTCGAACACGATGGCCCGGCTGGAGGTGGTGCCCTGGTCCAGGGCGAGGATGAGCGGACGAGCGGCCATGGGGCCCATCCTAGCCCAGACCGCCGCGGTTGCGTCTCATGGGATGTGAGGCCGCTGTGACGATGGGCTGAAATGTTAGCTTCGACGATTTTCGAATTGCCTTGTAGCGACAAAGCTCCGGATTAACTGTCGTCTGATCGTTGTCGACCGCCAGTAGCGCCGCGTCGAACAGGGGTCAGGACGTTCGCCCGCTCTCGAAGTCCTTGGCATGTTTTTTCGCTCGTCTCGTGGCGATGACTGGGAATTTGTCGTTGGACGCTTCGCCGATCTATTCCCCTCCTCCACCGCCCTCGATCGCATCCGCCTTTGAACTGGCCCTGGCGATCGCGGCGGAGCGGCGCGGAGCGACCGCGCCGAACCCGACGGTAGGCTGTGTCCTGCTGGACAAGGCCGGACAATCGCTGGCCGCGGCGGCCCACCAACGTGCTGGCGAAGGCCATGCCGAAGTCAACGCCCTGGCCCAGTGCCGCGAAGCCGGGACGATGGAGCGTATCCGCACCGCCATCGTCACCTTGGAGCCCTGCAACCACTGGGGCCGCACGCCCCCCTGTGTCGAGGCGTTGCTGCGGGCGCCTGTGCGCACAGTCTGGATCGGTGCGGGCGACCCCAACGCCAACGCCAGCGGCGGCGCCGCACGGCTGGCGGCCGCCGGGATTGAAGTATGCGTGATCGATGCGGCCTCGCCTCTGGGCGTACAGTGCGCCGAGTTGATCGCGCCGTTCGCCAAGCGGCAGGCCACCGGGCGCCCATGGGTGACGGTGAAGCAGGCGCTCGACCCGGTGGGCTCGATGATTCCGCCTCAGGGGCGCACCACCTTCACCTCCCAATCCGCGCTGACCTACGCCCATCGCCTGCGGCGCCGGGCCGACGCGATATTGACCGGCTCAGGCACGGTGCTTGCCGACGATCCAGCCTTCACCGTGCGCCATGTCGCCGACCATGGCGGCAAGCGGCGACCGCTGGCAGTGCTGGACCGGCGCGGACGTGTCCCAGACTCCTGGCTCAAGGCCGCCGCCACCCGCGGTCTGGACGCCTATCGGGCGACGAATCTCGAAGCAGCTTTGGATGAACTTGGCCGCCGGGGCGCCATGGAAGTGCTGGTGGAAGCCGGCCCGGGCCTGTCCGAGGCCGTGCTCCAGTCCGGCTTCTGGGACGAACATGTGCTGATCCGCCAAGCCTCGCCCGAGACCGCGCCGGGCCGCCTCGAGACGGTCGAGGTTCACCGCCGCGATCCAGCGCGGACCGAATGCTTCACCTTCGAGGAGTCCGAATGTTCACCGGCATAGTCGAGCGGCTGGGCCGCGTGCGCCACATCGAAAGGTCCGCCGACGCCGCGATCATGGACCTGGAGACGGGATACAACGACCTGGCGCTCGGCGAGAGCGTGGCGGTGGATGGTGCATGCCTAACCGTAGCCGACGGGTCTGAGCCGGCGTTCGCCCGCTTCTTCGTCAGCTACGAAACCCTTGCCCGCACCACGCTCGGCGGTCTGGTCGAAGGCGGCCCCGTCAATCTGGAACGCGCCGCCAGCCTGTCGACCCGCCTGTCTGGCCACCTGGTCCAGGGCCATGTCGATGCGGTCGGGGAGGTCGAACGCATCACGCCGCGTGGCGATAGCATCGAACTGGCCCTGGCCCTGCCAGCCACCCTCTATCGATATTGCGTCGAGAAGGGCTCCATCGCCATCTCAGGCATTAGCCTGACCCTGAACGCCGTGTCAGCGCTGGAAGCGGACGGCCAGTTCCGCATCGGCCTGACCATCATCCCTCACACCTGGACGGCCACCACCCTGAAGCACGCGCGCCCCGGAAGCCGCGTGAATATCGAGGTGGACGTCATGGCCAAATACGTGGAGCGCCTATGTCAGCCCTATCTGACGCCCTGACCCGCCTGAAGGCGGGGGGCATGATCATCCTGGTCGACGACGAGGACCGGGAGAACGAAGGCGACCTCGTCATCGCCGCCCAGTTCGCCGACGCCGCGGCCATCAACTTCCTGGCGGCCGAGGCGCGCGGCCTGATCTGTCTGGCCCTGACCGGCGAGCGGGTCGATCGGCTGGGCCTAGCGCCCATGGTCCAGGTCAATCGCACCAGCCGCCAGACCGCCTTCACCGTTTCCATCGAGGCGCGCACGGGCGTCACCACCGGTATCTCGGCTGCTGACCGGGCGAGGACCGTCGCCGCTGCGGTCGCGCCCGAAGCGGTCGCCGCCGACATCGTCTCGCCCGGACACATCTTTCCGCTGCGGGCGGTCGAGAACGGGGTGCTGGTCCGCACCGGCCACACCGAGGGCTCGGTCGACCTGATGCGCATGGCCGGGCTGGAGCCCGCCGCGGTGATCTGCGAGGTGATGAACCCCGATGGGACCATGGCCCGCCGGCCGGAGCTCGAAGTGTTCGCCGAACGCCACGGCCTGCCGATCCTGACCATCCGCGAACTGGTCGCCTACCGCATGGTCCATGAGCAGTGGGTGGAGGAACAGGTGGTCGCCCGCCTGCCCAGCGCCTACGCCGGAGCGGAGGACCTAGAAGCCCACGCCTTCATCAACCGGCTGGATGGCGGTGAGCACCTGGCGCTGGTCAAACGGCCGTTCGTGGGGACGCCGCTGGTGCGGGTGCACTCCGAATGCCTCACCGGGGACGCACTCGGCTCGTTGCGCTGCGACTGCGGTGAGCAGTTGCGCCGGTCGCTGGCCGAGATCGCCGCCTCGCCCAGTGGCGGGGTGCTGATCTATCTCCGCGGACAGGAAGGGCGTGGGGTCGGGCTGGTCAACAAGATCCGCGCCTATGCCCTGCAGGACCAGGGGCTCGATACGGTGGACGCCAACACCGCGCTGGGCTTGCCGGTGGATAGCCGCGACTACGGCGTCGCGGCTCAGATCCTGAAGGCCCTGGGGCTGGAGCGGATCAGATTGCTGACCAACAATCCACGCAAGGTCGAGACGCTGGAGGCCTACGGGATCACGATCGAGGGCCGCGTTCCCGTGCAGGTCGCCCCCAATCCGCACAACGCCGCCTACCTCGCCGCCAAGCGCGAACGCCTGGGCCATGACCTGCCTCAAGCCGGGTCCACTCTCCCCCCTGTCCCGACCAAGGTCATGGAAACCTGCCGATGAGCGCCCCTACCTTCACCCCGCGCATCGCCGTGGTAGTCAGCCGCTTCAACCCCGAGGTCACCGGCGGCCTGCTGGCCGGCGCGCGTGAGACCCTGGCCGAGGCCGGCTGCGCACTGCGGGATGAAGACCTGTTCGAGGCGCCGGGCGCGTTCGAGCTGCCGCTGATCGCCAAGGCCCTGGCCAAGACCGGACGCTACCAGGGCGTGGTCTGCCTGGGTTGCGTGATCAAGGGCGACACCGCCCACTTCGAGTTCATCAGCCTGGGCGCGAGCTTAGGCCTGATGACCGGAGCACTGGAAACCGGCGTCCCGCTCAGCTTCGGCGTCCTGACCACCTACGACGACGCCCAGGCAGAAGCCCGTAGCCGTCCTGGCCACGAGAACAAGGGCCGCGAAGCCGCCTTGGCCTGCCTGGAGACCGCGCGGCTGCTGAAGACGATCGGCGCGTAAATCCTTCCTCAGTTGCGACAGCGCGAGGCGGATAAGGTTCAGGTCAGGGTCAGGATCTCGGTGTGGAGTCCGGCAGGAATCCGCACCCCCTCGGCCATGGCCTTTGCGCGCGCGGCGAGCCGACGGGTTCCGGGCAGGCGGGCGCCATCGTCCTCGTCGATTGCCGCGAGCAGGGCCCCCATCCGAGCCATGAAGGCGCCGCCGGACAACGCTTGGGGATCCAGGGCCACCAGGGTCTGGCCAAGGTCCGGCGGACCGCCCTGGTCGTCGAACAGAGACGACGCCTCCCAGCCGAAAGCCGCGCCAGCGAGCGCGGCGGACAGGATCTCCACCATCAGCGCCAGGGCCGACCCCTTGGCCCCGCCGATGGGCAACATGGCGCCCTTCAGCGCCAGGGCCGGATCGGTGGTCGGCTGGCCTTCAGCGTCCACGGCCCAGCCTTCGGGAATGCTTTGCCCGGCTTGCTGGGCAGCGACGATGCGTCCGCGCGCCACCTGGGACAGGGCGAGATCGATCACCAGCGGCGGCTGGGCAGGCAATGGGCTGGCGAAGGCGATCGGATTGGTGCCGGTGCGTGGCCGCGCCGCGCCCCAGAAGGCCATGCCCTTGGGGGAATTGCCGAACACCAGGGCGATCAACCCCTGCTCCGCCAGACGTTCAGCGTGAGCGCCGGCTTGGCCGAAGTGATGCGAACGGCGGATCACCGCGGCGGCGATGGCGTTGACGCGGGCTAGCGGAACCAGCGCCTCGATCGCCATGTCGAGCGCCGGATAGGCGAAACCCAGACCGCCGTCGATGCGCACGGCCGCAGGGGCGGCGCGTTCGAGCAACGGGATAGCGTGACCGGCCACCTTCCCGACCCGAGCCTGCAAGGCGTAGGAGGGAACGCGCGACAAGCCATGACCCTTCTGCCCGTCCGCTTCCGCCGCGACCAGGGCGCGGGCGGTGCTTTGGGCGTTGGATGCACCCACGTCGGCGCCTTCCAGCGCACGCACCGCAAGCGCCGTAGCCTCATCGAGGCTGAGACAAACGGTTTCAGTCATGTGACTTGTCCATTCCGTCCCATCCACCGCTCCTCTCCGCCTTCGCAGAGATGAGCGGTGGAAAACGGAGCCCCAATCAGGCCGAGCGGTACAGCTTGGTCATCACGAACTCGCGGTGGCCGAGGGCCTCCGCAGCGGTGGGACGGCCGTTGGCAGTCTTGACGATCATGTCAATCAGTACGTCGCCGGCCTGGTCGATGGTCATCTCGCGCTTCACGATGCCGGAGACGTCCACGTCGACGTGCTCGCTCATCTGCCTCACGGTGCGCGGGTTACCGGTGACCTTGATCACCGGCATGATCGGGTTGCCGATCACGTTGCCCTGGCCGGTCGGGAAGATGTGAACCACATAGCCCGCCGCCGCCTGCAGCGTGCAGCATTCCGCCGCCGCCGACGAGGTGTCCATGAAGTACAGGCCCGCACCCTTGGCTGGCGCTTCGGCCGGCTCCAGCACGTCGATGTAGGAGACGTGCTTGCCGATCTTCTCCAGGTTGCCCAGCGCCTTCTCCTCGATGGTGGTGAGGCCGCCGGCGATATTGCCCTTGGTGGGCTGGCTGTCGGAGAGGTCGCTGGTCTTGTGGGCCTCGATCACATCGTCCTGGTAGGCTTGCCACGTGCGCATGAACTTCTCGGCCACCTCGGGGGTGGCGGCGCGCTTGGCCGCCAGGTGTTCGGCGCCGGTCAGCTCGCTGGTCTCGCCGAAACAGCCGTACAGGCCCGACGGGATCAGCTTGTCGTACATGTTGCCGACGGTGGGGCACGAGGCCAGACCGGTGGTGGTGTCGCTCTCGCCGCACTTGGCCGCGACCCACAGCTCAGTCAGGTCGCACTCCTCGCGAAGCTGCTCGCCGGCCCAATGGACGAATTCCTTGGCCTTGCGCGAGGCGGCGGCCACGGTGGCGATGTCGCCGTTGCCCTCGATCCAGAAACCCGCCACGGGCTTGCCGGTCTTGGCGATGCCGTCGACGACCTTCTGGGTCCAGCCGGCTTCGATGCCGATGACGATGCAGGCGGCCACGTTGGGATTGGAGCCGGTGCCGATCATGGTGCGGAAGTGCAGCTCGAGATCCTCGCCAAACTGGAGCCGCCCGTAGGCGTGCGGCAGGGCCATGGTCCCCTGGATGTGCCCGGCCACCGCTTCGCAGGCGGCGTTGGAGATGTCGTCCAGCGGGAGGATGACCACGTGGTTGCGCACGCCGATGCGGCCGTTCTCGCGCCGCCAGGCCATGATCTTGCGGCCGGCGTGCTGGGCGATGGCGGCGGTGAGGTCGGAGGTTTCGGTGCTCATGGTCGGCCTACCAGCGCTTGGTCTTGAGGTTGTGGGTATGGACATGGTCGCCGGTGGGCACGTCGGCCACCAGCCGGCCGATCACCTCGCCGTACTTGATCACGTCGCCGCCGTTCTTCAGGTCAGCAAGGGCGACCTTGTGCCCGATCGGCGTGTCCTTCAGCGCCACGATCCGGAAGTCGCTGTTGTCCTCGAGCTGGACGCCCAGCAGTTCCATGCCGGCGGTTACGCCCTCGACCACCACCACGCCGACGTTGTCGGCCTTGTTGTGCACCAGAAGATGCGGCTGCATAGGCTAGAATCTTTCCTTCCACCTCGCCGACGCCGCCTTCGTTCACGAACCGGGGTCCGTGCTTGTGCGGTCGCGCGCACGACAAGGCCGGGGATTCGGCCCTGTGCCGCTGGCTGATAAAGGATGTGAGACCGTCAGACCACAGGGTAATGACGGATGTGTATACGATAAACGACGATATTCCCACTCCCGCTTGCAGGGGATGGAGCTTCTAAAGCCGCGCCCAAACGTCCTGCCCCTCCCAGAAGCGGCGCTCTTCGCCCTCCGGGTCGTCGACCAGCCGGCACTGGGCGTCGATCAGCATGGTTGCCCGACGATCAAGGCTGTAAGCGCGCCAAGCCGGCTGGCCCGGAGCCGCAGGTTGGCCGGTTCGTGCGAAACTCGTCCACATCGCACTCATGTTGTGGGCGGTTTGCCTGCGGGCTTCGCTCTGGTCGTCGAAGAAGCCGGGATTGGCGATCGGCGGCGCGTCAGCCGGAGGCGCATTATCGAACGTGACGGCGATATCGGAAGCGTGCGGCGCCCCGACCCGGTGGTTGGTCCCCGCGATCTTCATCTCGGACTCGAAGGAGAAGATATACATGAACGCTGGCGCACCGCCCTGCGCAGCCTTGGCCCCGCCGGCCCGGATTGCGGTCGCGCGCCAGGGCATGGCGGTGCTGATGGCGATATAGAGATCGGAGGGCGAAGCCTCTGGCCGTGTACGATGGAACAATTCGATCCAGCGTCCGGTCGCCGGACCCAGCTTCGGCTCCAGCTTGGCCTTCAGCCCCGCGGCATCCAGGTTGAAGACGGTGGGGTCGAGCCGGTTGAAGAAGATCGTCTCCTCCTTGCAGCCGCCCACGATCAGCGGCTTGTTCCGGGAAATTTCTGGCGCGCCTCGGCTGAACGGAATCTCGGTCAGGCGCACGCCATCGATCACCGGCCCGAACGGCAGAGGCGGCGGTCCTGTCCGCGTCTGACCCGGCGCCGGTAAGGTTCCCGGCCCGAGCGTGGGATCGGCGTCGCCCATCTGGGCCTTCAGCAGGACCGAAGCCGGAATCTCGAGCAGTTTGCGGGCGTCGCCTGGCGCCAAGCCTACGCGCGCCAGCACTTGTCTTGCGATCTCGGTGGCGTGTTCGGGAGGATTGGGGTCGGGTCCGACTCCGCTCTCGATGGCGGCCTTATGGAACAGGTCCTTCGCCTCGGTCATGGAATAGAGGCAGGCGGTCTTCGTGCCCCCGCCGGATTCCCCGAAGATAGTCACATTATGAGGATCGCCGCCAAACGCGGAAATATTGACCCTGACCCAGTCAAGCGCCGTGACAAGATCCGACAGGCCCTGATTGCCGTCGTACTCCGGCCCCAGCAAGCCCCGCAGATACAGATAGCCCATCACGCCAAGGCGATGGTTGGTCTCAACCACCACCACGTCATATTCGCGCGCTAGGTTAGCGCCGTCCTGCGAAACCGAACCACCCGAGCCGGTCGTGAACCCGCCGCCGTGGCTATAGACCATCACCGGCCTCCGGCCGCCGCCGGTCTCGGGCGTCCAGACATTGAGCACCAGGCAATCCTCCGCCGGAGCCGGCTCGTTCTCGCCATAGACCTGACCAGGCTCCTGGATCGAAGGCGGTCCAAGGCTCAACGCGTCGCGCACACCGGTCCATGAAGACACCGGCGGAGCGGTCCGGAAGCGATGCGCGCCCGATACAGAACCGGCGTAGGGAACGCCCTTGAAGATTGACACTCCCCGCACCCGCGCGCCCCGCAACCGGCCGGCAGCCGTTTCGACCTCGACGAAGTCCGGCGTGTCCTTCGCCTGGGCGGGCCCCGACCAGGCGAGTTGCGGCAGGGCCGCCATCGCGCCCAACGCCGCTCCCCTCCCGAGCACATTCCGCCGGGTGCTGCGGATATCGATCATGAACCATCCTCCCTTGCGCTACTGCCGCGTTCACCGCGATCTGTTCGACGTGAGCGCTACCATACCAAGGTTAAGCGTTCCCGTGCAGCTTCCCTTTTCCCGCATTCCGGGCAGACACGACCTTGAGGCGTTCCAGCTCCTCCTTCGACGGCGAAAAGCGCGAAAAAGGAAATCGCTGAAGCGCACCTACTCGGAGCGAGGCGCAACGTCGATAAATCGGGCCTTCAGATGGGGCTGCGGGACCATGCACGTGGTGCGCTTGCCAAGCAGGCGATAGCGATTACGCGCCGTCCAGCGATATACCGCATCGCGCAACGGGCGCGGGATCACGGTCAAGAATCGCAACCAGCGCCAGGGGCTCGGCAAGCGCCCGAGCATGGTCGCCATGGCCTCGGTCGCCTCCAGCGCCCGGCCTCGATCAAAGAACAGGAACGTCGCCGGATCCTCAGGATCGATCCCATGGGCCACACACAGCGAGCGGCCGTAAGGCGACTGCATGGCCGTGAACCTGATCACGCCATCCCGATCCATGGCCGTCACCAGCCTCACATATCCCGAACAGAAATTGCAGACCCCATCGAACACCATCAGCCCATCCGGCCCCGCGACAAGCCCTGTCGATGCCGAGGCCGAAGCTGGCTCTTCGCTGATCATATGGGATACCCATCAGGGTGATGACGATCGCAAACCAGCGGTGACATAGGAATAACCTGCTTCATTGCAGGAGCCGTGTCGCCCCCTGGGGACAAGGGAAGATTGCACAATGACCAGTCGCCCATTCGAATTCGACAGCACGGCGGGTTACCGGCTCGCCGGGCGGCTGGAGACGCCGCGGAGCACGCCGCGCGGGTGGGCGGTGATGGCCCACTGTTTCACCTGCGGCAAGGACAGCCTGGCGGCGGTCCGTATCGCACAGGCCTTGGCCCAGGCCGGCATCGGCGTGCTGCGCTTCGACTTCGCCGGACTTGGCTCGAGCCGCGGCGACCTGGCGGATGTGAGCTTCGTCGCCGATCGGCTCGACCTCATAGCGGCGGGCCAAGCGATGGCGCAGGCCGGCATGGCCCCTTCCCTGCTCGTCGGCCACAGCCTGGGCGGAGCGGCGGTCCTGGCGGCGGCCCGCGAAATCGCCTCGGTCCGCGCGGTCGCCACCATCGGTGCGCCGGCGGAGGTCTCGCACGTCCTGCAGATGTTCGATCCGGCCGATCTCGCCAGGATCGAGGCCAACGGCGAAGCCGAGGTGCTGCTCGCCGGCCGTCCCTTCCTGATCCGCAAGGGTTTCCTCGACGATCTGTGTTCCCACGACTTGCTGGCTCACGTCGCGGAGATGCACCTTCCACTGCTGATCATGCACTCGCCTCGCGACCAGACCGTGGGGATCGAAAACGCCACCCGCATCTTCACCGCGGCCCACCATCCCAAGAGCTTCGTCTCGCTGGACGACGCCGATCACCTGCTCCAGCGCCACGCCGACGCGGACTACGCCGCTGGCATGATCGCCAGCTGGGCGACGCGCTACCTGCCTCTCTTAACCCCCGACCTGGAGGCCGAGGAGGAGACCATGGGCGTCGTCGCGACCGAAACGCGTCAGGGCAGGTTCCAGGTTGAAATCCGCACTGGTCATTCCCGCTTCCTTGCCGACGAACCGGAAAGCGTCGGCGGCCTCGGATCGGGACCGTCGCCATACGACCTGCTCTGCGCCGGCCTGGCCGCTTGCACGTGTATGACCGTGCGCCTCTACGCCGAGCGCAAGCAATGGCCGCTCGAACGCATCTCCACCCGGGTGGACCACGAGAAACTCAAGGACGCCGAACCGGCCGACCGGTTCACCCGGATCATCACGCTTGAAGGTCCCCTCGACGACAGCCAGCGGGAACGGATGCTCCAGATCGCGGAACGCTGCCCCACTGACCTGACCCTCGTGCGGGGCTCCGAAGTACAGACCTTACTAGGCTAGAGCTTGGTGACGCGGCTCGCCCGCGCCGCGGCGAGTTCATCCTTCAGTGTCGCGACCAGCTCGGCCGCCGGCAGGGCGCGGGCGAGAGGAGCCCCCTGCCCCGCCCACTGGGCGCCGAAACCGCCATCCGATTTGGCCTTGGCGGCGGCGTTCAGCGCCTTGCCGGCGTCGTAGGCGATCGGATAGTCGGGCGGCGCCAGCCCCCCCAAGATCTCTTTCAGCCCGGTGATGCTGTTCGGAAGGCATCGCGCCGGCCGACCGGAGATCAGCGCGGTCATTTCGGTATGGGCGGCGCCAGGGCCGAATAAGGCCTGGCGGTGATAGGCGTCGGCGTTCGACTCCGGACAGCCCACGAAGGCGGTCCCCAGTTGGGCCGCTTCAGCGCCAAGATCGAGCACGGCGGCGATGCCTGCGCCATCCATGATCCCACCTGCTGCAACTACCGGCAGCGCAATCCGGCTGACCAGCAGCCGTGTCAGCGCGAAGACCCCCAACCGATCATCGGGCGCCGCCGGATCAAACATGCCCCGGTGGCCCCCGGCCTCATAACCCTGGGCGACCACGCCATCGACACCCACCGCCACCGCCTGTTCAGCCTCCGCCAAGCTGGTGGCGGACGCCAGCAGCAGTATGCCCGCCGCCTTCAGGGCGGCGATCTTGTCCGCCGGAGGCAGGCCGAAGTGGAAACTGACGACGGCAGGCCGGGTCTCAAGGAAGAGACGCAACATGGCCTCGTCGGCGACAAAGCTGGTGTAGATCTCATGCAGTTCAGCAGGGGGCGCGGCTCCGAAGCGGCTGAACACCGGCTTGAGAGCCGCGATCCAGGCCGCGTGACGCGCCAGGTCCACCTTGGCCGGCTCGTGGCAAAAGACGTTGACGTTAAGCGGTCCCTGGGTCGCCTCCCGCATCGCCGCGATCATCGCACGAGCCCCGGCTGCATCGGTCCCTCCCACCCCGATCGAACCCAATGCGCCAGCATTGGTCACGGCTGCCGCCATCTGAGGCGTCGAGGTTCCGGCCATCGGGGCCTGGATGATGGGAAGGGCGACTCCGATGCTTTGCAGCAGGCTGGACATCGTCTGAACCTTTCGTTGAAGCCACTTCAATCCAGCGCGACCCTAGAGGAGCGCGCCACCCTTTCGAATGGCCATCATTGGGAAAACCATCTTCCGCAAAGCGGAACGACCGGCGGCGTCATGGCTCAACCTGGTCCAAGCCGTTGCTTTTCCAGGAAAGCCCGCATCAAGGCGGCGATCTCATCCACCTTCTCATCGAGGGCGAAATGGCCAGCGTCCAGGATGTGGACCTCGGCTTTGGGAACGTCCTGCCTGAACGCCTCCGCGCCTCCAACGGCGAAAGAGGGGTCGTATTTTCCCCAGACCACCAGCATCGGCGGTTTGCGCTGGCGCAGCCATGCCTGCCACTTCGGATAGGCGCCGACGTTGGTCTGATAATTATAGAACAGGTCAGCCTGGATCTGCCGCTGGCCCGGCCGCGACAGCAGCGCGTATTCGTCCAGCCAAGTATCGGGATTGTACCGTTCCGGATGAGGACTGCTGCCGATGTGGCGCTGCTTCGCCCCCTCCAGGGAAGTGAAGCCCGGAATGACCTTGTCCTCGTAGGCGTCGCGGTCCCGCCAAAAGGCGCGCCGGATTTCCCAAGCCGGCCCCAGGCCGGCTTCGTAGGCGACGGCGTTCTGGATCACCATCGCCTTCACCCGCTCCGGATGCGCCAACGCCAGGCGGAAGCCGACGGGACCTCCATAATCCTGGAGATAGAGCACATAGCTCTTCAGCTTCAGCACCTGGGTGAACTTGCCCACAACCTCGGCGAGATGATCGAAGGTGTAGGCGAACTGCGACGGCGGCGGAGCGTCACTCTGGCCGAAGCCCGGGTAGTCGGGCGCCACGACATGATAGCGATCGGCCAGGAGTGGGATCAGGGTCTCGAACATCCGTGACGAAGACGGATAGCCGTGCAGAAGCAGCAGCGTGGGCGCATCCCGGGGCCCCGCCTCACGATAGAACACCTTCAAGCCGTCGATGGCAACGGTGTGATAGGTCGTACTCGCAGAGGTCGATGGGGATGTCTGCGCATCGGCGGCGCCCGCAATGGCGAGCGCAGCTGAAGCGGCGGCGAGCATTTTTCTGGTCATCGTCCAACTCCTCGGTGCTGCGGCATCCACAGAATCATTAGGCGGCCAGGAGCGGAACGCGAATAGACGCCGTTTGGCGGATACTCTTTCAGTTTTCGGTGGAGTGGCGACTCTCGGCCGAGGCGACGCATCCCCCTTTCGGCAGATCCGTAACTTCAAGGTTGAACCTGAACCGGACCCGCAAATGACGGAATTCAGCGGCGCATCGCGACGGATGGTGCTGGCGGCCGGACTGTCGTCCATCGTCCTGCCTCCCACGCGGGTACGAGCCAGCCCAGCAAGACAAGACCTGCATTTCACGGCCTGGAGGAACGATCAGGCGATCGGAATCCATAACGTCGGTTTCAGCGGAAACCTGGAGGACTTCACCGTCTCCATCGACGCCGACATGCTGGTCAAGCTGGGCCCGATCCCCATCTTCCGCTACCGCCATCACGCGAGCGAAACATGGCGGGCGGGCCACTTCGTCCAGTTGGAAAGCCATACGGTCAGCAACGGTCGGCAGCAGCACGTCCTGGCCAGCCAGACCTCCGACGGTGTTTCGATCTCCACCGACGATGGGCGGAACATTCGCCTTCCCTCTCCTCTCCATCCGCTCACCCATTGGAACCCCAAGGTGCTGGAAGGACCGTTGTTCAACCCGCAGACGGGCGCGCTCCTGCGCGAGAAGGTTTCACGCAGCGACGGACAAACCAGCCAAACCACTCGTTACGTTCTGCATGGAGATGCAGAGATCATCGACTGGTACGACGCCGGCGGAACATGGAGCGGTCTTCGCGGAAAGGCGCCGGATGGCTCCTATCTCGATTACCGCCGATCCGCCTGAGGGCATCGCAGGACGCCAAGGCTGACCGGCGCGGCCGGAGCAGGCGTTCCGGAGCGCAAGTGAACCCCCTTGGCCAGGAGGCAGGCGGCCTCCCAATGGATGGCCGCGATCACCTTCAGCGTCAGCAGCGGATAAGCGGCCCAGGCCGCCAACAGGCTCGCATCAGTAAGCGGCTTGCGGCAAGCGGCGAAACTTGCAGCCAGCACGGGCCCCTGGATGTCGCCGGCATCGATGGCGATGCGCAGATGTTCTCCCGGCGGCGTTACCGTGAACGCGTAGTCCAGGCCCATGTCCATGAAGGGCGAGACGTGCAGCCGCTTGGCTGCAATCTGCCTTATGACGCCGTGCCCGTCCGGCTCGGCCGGCATCAGATAGCTGTGCCGCTCGCCGAAGGTGGAGTTGACCTCGTAGAGGATCGCCCGCAGCCGCCCGTCCTGTCGATGGCAGAAATAGACCGACAGGGGATTGAATACATAGCCCAACACCCGCGGCAGGCAGAGCAGCCGGATCGGGCCGCCAGCGATCCCCAGATCGGCCGCATCCAGATGCGCCTCAACCTGGGTCCTCAGTGGAACGTCGGAGCCGTCGCCGTGATCGCGCGCCCGGAAACTCGTCAAATTGAACCGGCCAAGCGAGAACCAGCGGAGTTCCTCGTCCAGAGCCTGAAGTTCATCCAGGTCCAGCAGCAGCATGAAGACGCCATAGCTCAGAACGTGACGGCGGGATCGCAGCCGCGCGTGCCCCACGCGACCCACGTAGATGGCCGAAGCCCGGGTCAAGCCGCCAACTCGTCGAGCGGGGACGGGCCGAGATGGATGCGCCCGGACTCGCCGCCCACCCGCCACGGGCGCCGCACGCCGCCAACTTGCTCGGCGACCGCCAGCCCAGCCTGAAGGCCGTCCTCGTGGAAACCGGCTCCAAAGTAGGCGCCGCAGAACCACACGTCTCCCTCGCCTTGTAGCGACCATAGACGGCGCTGCGCACGAAGCGCTTCGGTATCGAAAAGCGGGTGATCATAGGTGTAGCGACCGATCACTGTCCCCGGCGCGGGTTCCCGGGGCGGGTTCAGGGTCACGAACAGATCCTGGGCGCGTGGCAGCCCCTGCAACATGTTCATCCAGTAGGTGACGCAGACCCCCCCGGGATCTTCGCGCTGGCCGATGTGGTTCCAGGCGGACCAGGCGGCGCGCCGACGCGGCATCAAGCCAGGATCCCGGTGCAGGACGGCCACGTTCCGGCTGTAGCGGAAAGCGCCCAGCACCGAGCGCTCGTCGAGGGTGGGGGTCGCCAGCATGGCCAGGGCCTGGTCTGCGTGAACGGCGAGCACCACGCGATCAAATCGTTCCGTCCGCCCCAAGACATCGCCCACCAGCACGCCCCCTCCTGTGCGCCGCACGGTGGAGACCCCGCAGTCCGAGCGCAGGCGCAGCCCGCTGGCCAATCGCTCCACATAGGTGCGCGAACCGCCCTCAACCGTCCGCCATTGGGGCCGGCGCGCAAGTTTCAGCAGACCGTGGTTCTCGAAGAAACGGATCAGCGCCTCCGCGGGGTAGTCTCGCGCATCGGCCGGTGAAGTCGACCAGATCGCTCCGACCTGGGGCAGCAGATGGTCGTCCTGGAAAGCGCGGCCGTACCCGCCACGGTCCAGCAACTCGCCCAGCGTGCATGGCTGACGTTCCAAAGCGGCCAGAGCCTGGGGGGCCTCGCGATAGAAGCGGACCAGATCCCTCAGCATCGACCAGAACCGCGGCCGCACCAAATTCCTGGGCTGGGCCAACAGGGCCATCGGGTGGGCGCTGCCATACTCCAGCGCGCCATGATCCAGCGACACACCGAACGACATCTCGGCGGCCTTGGTCGGCACGGCCAGATGGTGGAACAAGGCTGTCAGATTGGGATAGTTGGCTTCGTTGTAGACGATGAAGCCTGTATCCACCGCCATCAATCCGCTGGGCCCGTCCGCGTCGACGGTGTTGGCATGGCCGCCCAGACGGGCCTCGGCCTCATAGATGACGACGTCATGGCGCGAATTGAGCAGCCATGCGCAGGACAAGCCGGCGATCCCCGACCCAACCACCGCAATCCTGAGCGGCCCTTGCGACCTGCCGGTTCCCATTCGTCGATCTCAAGCTGCCTGTCCCACTAGGTACGGCGAGCCAGAAAACTTGGATGCACGGCTCATCTGGAACGCTGCAGCGGACGTATCTGCCCCCCGAGACCAAGAAGGGGGCTGCGTGACGGAAAGCCGAACGATCCAGTTGAAACCCAGTGGCGCACTGAAACGCTGGCCCGCCCTGGGAGCGTTATTGGCCGCCGCGAGCTCGACAACCGCCTGCTCCAGCGTGGCCGTGCTCAACGCCATCGAGCCCAAGGGCGGGGTGACGATCATCCACGATATCGCCTATCGCGCCGGCGAACGCGGTGGACTTGACGTCTATCGACCGAGTTCGGCTCGAGGCCACGCACCGGTGGTGGTGTTCTTCTATGGTGGTGGCTGGGATACGGGCCACAAGGCCGACTATGCCTTCGCGGGAGCGGCCCTGGCG
>JBARAK010000371.1:0-4227 GCA_049791955.1 Caulobacteraceae bacterium | reverse complement strand
CTTCACACTCGGTTAAGAGGGGGTATGCATGATCGGACCTGCATGGCGAGGCAAGACGGGGCGAAAAGACCCACGTCACCCGCCGGGTAATTTGAACGGTGGGACACATGGCCGACGGCGCGGTCATTATCAAACGTATCAAGAAGGGCGGTCATGGCGGCCATCACGGTGGCGCCTGGAAAGTCGCCTATGCCGACTTTGTGACCGCCATGATGGCGTTCTTCCTGCTGATGTGGCTGATCAACACCACCAGCCCCGAGCAGAAGCGCGGCATCGCCGACTACTTCGCCCCCGCCAGCGTGTCCCAGACCACCAGCGGCTCGGGCGGCATCCTGGCCGGCACCGGCCTGGGCGACCAGGGCGCCAAGAGCGACGGCTCATCGCCAGCCATCCAGCAGCTCGCCCCCGAGGCGCCGCCCAAGACGCCCCAGGCCGGCAAGTCCTCGGTCAGCGCCGCCGCTGACGCCGAGTCCGCCGCCAAGGAGGCCGAAGCCCGCAAGGAAGAGGCTGACTTCAAGAGCGCCGCCGAGTCCCTGCGCCAAGCCTTGCAGGACATGCCGGAGCTGGCGGAGCTGTCCAAGCAGGTGATCGTGGACGAGACGCCCGAAGGCCTGCGCATCCAGTTGGTGGACCAGGAAGGCCGCTCGATGTTCGACGAGGGCTCCGCCAAGCCGAACGACCGCGCGCGCCTGCTGCTGCGCGCGGTGGCCAGGGTGATCGACCAGCTCCACAACCGCATCACCGTCGCCGGCCACACCAGCGCGGTGGTCGGTCGCCAGACCGGCGACGACTGGGCCCTGTCCTCGGCCCGCGCCAACTCGGCGCGCACCGTGTTGCAGCAGGCCGGCGTCGACCCCGATCGCATCTACCAGGTGTCAGGCAAGGCCAACTCCGACCCGCTGTATCCTGACGATCCGACCCTGCCCGGCAACCGCCGCATCGCCATCACCCTGCTGAGGGAAAAGCCGGTGCTGCCGCCCGACCAGGGCTGAAGCGCCCAATCACACCTTAGGAAAACAGCGGCGATGAGGACCTCAGCGTCATCGCGCCTCTTGCAGATCGGTTGCATCGGGTCCCAAATCCGATTCATGGCAGCTGGCCCGCGCTCATCCCGGTTTTCGCCGTGACGCACCATTTCGCGACGCGTCAGCTCCGCTTCTTTTTGACCGCGCCGTCGCCGTGTCCGTACCTGCCCGACCGCAACGAGCGGAAGGTGTTCGCCCACCTGCCGCTGACCGAAGGCCCGGTGGTCAACGACACCCTGACCGAGGTCGGGTTCCGCCGCTCCCAGAACATCGCCTACCGCCCGGCCTGCGATGGCTGCGACGCCTGCGTCTCCGCCCGCATCCCGGTGGAGGGCTATCCCTTCGCCCGCTCGGAGCGGCGGGTGCTGGACCGCAACGCGGACCTGTCGCGCCATCTGGTGGAGGCGGAGGCGACGCTGGAGCAGTTCGAGCTGCTGCGCCGCTACCTGCTGACCCGCCACGCCGAAGGCGGCATGGCCGACATGGTCTGGGCCGATTACGTGGCGATGGTCGAGGACACCGCGGTCCGCACCCATCTGATCGAATACCGCCTGCCGTCGGACGACCGCGGGCCGGGCGAGATGGTCGCCTGCGCGCTGGTGGACATGCTGAAGGACGGCCTGTCGCTGGTCTACAGCTTCTACGATCCCACCCTGACGCGGCGGAGCCTGGGCTCCTTCGTCATTCTGGACCATGTGCGCCAGGCCCAGTCGGCCGGCGTGCCCTATGTCTATCTTGGCTACTGGGTCTCCGGCAGCATCAAGATGGCCTACAAGGCCCGCTTCAACCCGCTGGAGGTCCTGCGCCCAGGCGGCTGGCGGCTACTGTCCCAGCGCGAACGTCAGGCCTGACCCGATCCCTTCTCCCGCAACAGGAGAAGGCTCTGGCGCAAGGTAGGGGAAATCAGCGTCCGAGGAACAGCAGCAGCGCGATCATCGCGGCGCCGACCAGTACGACGAGCAGGCCCCAGCGGGGAAGTCGGCGGCGGCGCGGCGGCTGGATGCTGATGGACGCGAAGCCCGGGCTGAACCGCCGCCCAACTTCGTTGCCCACGATCTGGCCCATGGCCCGACACCCCCAAACGCTACTCGCGCGTTCCTATGACAGTTGTCACGATTCGCGCAAAGCCCCTTCGTCGCAGACGCCTGGGCCAGCTGACCGCCGATAACCACCCCTCAATCCCTTGTCGCTTAGGTGGGGCGCGACATGGATGGGTTGGCATGAGTAATAACGGGGTCAGGAACCTCTCCCTGCTGGAGACGAGCGCGTCCTCTGCGCGCGTCCTGAATTTGCGCCACGTGGCGATAAGCCATCAGTACGATCCGGACTTCCTCGCCCGGCCGTTCTTCCAGCTGCCGATTCTGAACCGCAGCCTGATCGTCAAGCACCACCTGCGAGGCAACGAGGTGGAGCTGTTCGTCGAGCCGCGGCGCTCCGCCACCAAGGTGCTGCTGCCGATCGACCACCAGAACCTGCGCGCGGGCGCCAAGTTCTTCTTCATCGGCCAGCGCGACTACGCCGGCATGATGAAGTGGGACCTGGGCCTGTCCGACCCGGCCAGCCACGATCTGCAGATGCTGGCGTTCCTGAGCGAGATCCCCTCGTTCGATCCCTTCCTGCTGCGCGAACAGCTGCGCCGGCGGCATTTCGACGTGGCGCCCTGCTATTTCAACGTCTCCGCCGCCGACACCAGCCGGATGCTCAGCTTCGCCCAGGCCGAGATCCAGCCCCTGTGCGACATCGCCTTTTCGGACGTGAGCGGCTCGGCCGGCGGGGTGCTGGCCCAGAAGCTGCTGACCAACGCCGACGACGCGGCGCTGCAGCCGCTACGCCTGGTCCTGCACCTGGACGCGGACCAGTTCGCCGAAAGCATGTTCTGCTGGAAGGCGTTCCTCTACTACAAGTGGAAGCTCACCGAGCTGGCCCCGCAGATCAGCGATGTGACCGCGCACCTCGCCACCATCCGCCCGACGAAGCGGGGCACCGCCGACACCCAGACCTACATCTCCGGCGCCCGCGCCAACATCCAGGAGGCGGTGACCACGGCCTGCCGCCACGTGTCCCAGACGCTGAGGCTGTACGACATCGCCTACAACGGCCTGATCCGCAAAGGCGACGCCATGGGCTTCCGCACCTTCCTGCTGGGCGCGCCTGCGCGCTTCACCCAGTTGGGCGAGGAACTGGCGTCGGTGGACCACATCGTCAGCTTCTGGCGCTATCGCTTCCCCTACCGCCAGCATTCCATCGTCAGCGCCGACGAACTGGCCAATATCTTCCGCGACTTCGAAAGCGGCCTGCGGATCGAACCCAAGCCGCTGCCGATGCGCGACGCGGAGTCGGACCTGGTGTGAACGGGTCTCTCCCCTCGCGAACCAGGAGGACGCGCCCCGGCGCGGAACCTTGTACAGTTCCACAACTACCGGGGGAGCAGAACCGATGATCGTGGTCACTACCGAGAACGTGCCGGGCTATCGCGTCCGCGAGGTCAAGGGCCAAGTGTTCGGCGTCGTAGTGCGCTCGCGCGGGATCGGCGGCAACCTGATCGCCTCGTTCCGGGCGCTGGTGGGCGGGGAGATCAAGGAATACACCGCCCTGCTGGAAGAAGCCCGCCGGCACGCCACCGACCGCATGGTCGAGAACGCCCGCTCCATGGGCGCCAACGCCGTGGTGATGATGCGTTTCGACAGCTCCGAGATCGCCCAGACCATGAGCGAGATCGTCGCCTATGGAACCGCGGTGGTGCTGGACAAGGCGCCCTGACATGCTGAAGAGCGCCCTGATCGTCACCTCGCTCGGGGCGCTGGCCGTGGTCGCAGCGCTGCTGCTGTTCGGCCTGATCGTGCCGGGGCTGTTCGTGCTGGGATTCTGGGCCGCAGTCGCCGCCATCGGGCTGGTGTTCGAGCGGTTCCGCTACAAGCCGGTGGTCGACGCGCCCCTCGGGCCGGGCTGGGAACCGACCCAGGAGCGCTTCGTCGACCCGAGCACGGGCGAGACCCTGACCGTCTACTACCGGGCGGAAACCGGCGAACGCGCCTACGTCCGCTGATTGTATCCGGCGCCCCTTCGCAGGTTAACCGGGCGCTAGTCCCATTGCCCTAGGGTGGGGCTCATGGCCCTCGCCAATCCCGCTTCATCTCCGCGTCCGGACGGCGCTCCCGCGCCGGCCGAAACCGTGCTGGCCGTCCCCGCCCCCGCGCCGCCC
>JBARAK010000370.1:0-4457 GCA_049791955.1 Caulobacteraceae bacterium | reverse complement strand
CCTCTGCTGCAGGCGTTGCGCGCCGGCCTCGGCGCTGACCCTCAGGGTGCGGGAGATGTCGCCGGCCCGTGCGGCGAGGCGTTCCGCCGCCAGCCGCAGCGGAAGGTTGGAGGCGTCGGGGGCGGCGGGCGCGCGCAGGCGTCCGGCGGCGAACACCGCGTTGAGGGCCAACAGCAACAGGGCCGAGAGCACGACGATGCGAAGGGTGACGGAAAAGACGGACTCCGAGCCCGTGTCTCCAGTTCCCCCGTCCGCCGCGGCGACCCCGCCCTGAGTTGCACGGCTGGCCAAGCCGGGCGCCTCCTCTCCGATTCAGTATTGGCGAATCTTAACCGTGACGACTCCTGCGTGTCATCAGGGCTGGCGACGCGGGGCGGGAGGTTCCTGGGGAAATGGGCCCGCCGCCCCGCTTTCAGTCGTTCAACGCCTTGAACACCAACTCCGTCACGTTCTTCGACAGGCCCGGATGCGCGGCGATCCGCCCCAGCTCACGCCGCATTCCGCGGGTCAGGTCGGCGCGATAAAGGCGGAATTCGCCGAGCGGACTGACCAGGCGCGCGGCGAGCGAGGGGTTCATGGCGTCGATCGCCAGGATCTGGTCGGCCAGGAAGCGGTAGCCGGCGCCGTCTTCGGCATGGAAGCGGACGGGATTGCCGATGGCGAAGCTGGACACCAGCGCGCGGAACCGATTGGGCGTCTTCGGATCGAAGGCCGGATGGGCCGCCAACTTCAGCACGCGGTCCAGCGTGTCCTCGCCGGCTGCGCGGGCCTGGACGGAGAACCACTTGTCCACCACCAGCGGCTCGTCCTGCCAGCGGTCGTAGAACTGCTCCAGGGCCGTGTCGAAGGGAGCGCCGCCCAGGCGCGAGAGGGCGGACAGCCCGCCCATGGCGTCGGTCATGTTGGCGGCGGCGGCGAAGTGGCCGCGAGCCCGCTCCACGTTGGCGGCGTGGGGATCGGCGACCAGCATGTCCAGGGCGGCGTTGCGCAGGGCGCGCCGGCCGGCGTCCCGGGCGTCGGGGGAGAACTCGCCATCGCTCTGCAACTCGCCGTGCAGCCGGGTCAGCAGCTCCGACAGGTGCACGGAGATGCGGGCGCGCAACCCGTCGCGGGCCTCGTGGATCAGGGCGGGATCGGCGTTGGGCGCCATCTCCAGCGCCAGGTCCGATTCGCTCGGCAGGCCCAGCAGCAGGGCCTTGAAGGCGTCGTCGGCCGACTGGTCCTGCAGGGCGCGGCCGAGCGCATCGGCGAAGCGGGTCTCGCTGACCTCGTCCGGCGCCCCCGAGGCCCGGGCCATGATCAGGTCGCGCGCCAGGGTCTGGCCCGCCTCCCAGCGGTTGAACAGGTCGGTGTCGGCGGCGAGCTGGACGTAGGCGTCGGCCACCGGAGCATCGGTGGAGAGCTTCACCGGGGCGGAGAAGTTGCGGAAGGCCGAAAGCACCGGCCGCGCCCGCACCTGTTCCAGCCGGACCCGGGTCTCGGTGGCGTCCAGCGTCAGTGTCGCCTGGTCGGAGGCGGTGGCGGCGCCGGGGGCCAGGAAGTCGAGCGGGCGGCCCTCCATGTCCAGCAGGCCCAGGGCCAGCGGCAGCGGCAGGGGCGACTTGTCGGGCTGGCCGGGCGTGGGCGGGGTGGCCTGGCGCAGGGTCAGGTCCAGGGCCTGGGCGGCTTCGTCATAGAGCGCCTCGATCCGCACCTCGGGCGTCCCGGCCTGCTCGTACCAGCCCATGAACGGGCCGAGATCGCGTCCGGACGCGTCGGCGAAGCAGGCGAGGAAGGCCTCGATAGTGGTCGCGGTCCCGTCCCAGCGCTCGAAATAGAGGTCCATGCCGCGGCGGAAGTCCCGCTCGCCGAGCAAGGTCGCCAGCATGCGGATGACCTCGGCCCCCTTCTCGTAGACGGTGGCGGTGTAGAAGTTGTCGATCTTCACATAGCTCGACGGCCGCACGGGGTGGGCGAGGGGGCCGGCGTCTTCGGGGAACTGGCGGGCGCGCAGCAGGCGCACGTCCTTGATCCGCTGCACCGCCGCGCCGCGCTCCTGGGCCGAGAAGGACTGGTCGCGGAACACCGTCAGCCCTTCCTTGAGGCAGAGCTGGAACCAGTCGCGGCAGGTGATGCGGTCGCCGGTCCAGTTGTGGAAATACTCGTGGGCGACCACGCTCTCGATGCGCTCGTAGTCGTCGTCGGTGGCCGTGTCGGCGTCGGCCAGCAGCAGCGAGCTGTTGAAGATGTTGAGGCCCTTGTTCTCCATGGCCCCGAAATTGAAGTCGCGCACCGCCACGATCATGAACAGGTCGAGGTCGTACTCGCGCCCAAAGGCGGTCTCGTCGAACCGCATGGACCGCTTGAGGGCGTCCATGGCGTAGACGGCGCGGGCGGCCTGGCCGGTGTCGACGTAGATGCGTAGCTGCACCTCGCGCCCGCTCATGGTGACGAAACTGTCGGCCAGTTCGTCGAGCTCTCCGGCGACCAGGGCGAACAGGTAGCAGGGCTTGGGGAAGGGGTCGTTCCAGACCGCGAAGTGGCGGCCGCCGCCCAGTTCGCCGCTGTCGGTCAGGTTGCCGTTGGACAGCAGCCGCGGATAGGCGGCCTTGTCGGCCTCGATGCGGACGGTGTAGCGCGCCAGCACGTCCGGCCGGTCGGGGAAGTAGGTGATCTTGCGGAAGCCTTCCGCCTCGCACTGGGTGCAGAAGCGGCCGGCGGACATGTACAGCCCCTCCAGCGCGGTGTTGGCGGCGGGGCCGATCTCGACCTCCGTCTCCAGCACGAAGGCGTCGGGCGCCTGGGCGACGGTCAGGGTCTCGTCGGTGAGTGCGTAATCGCCCTCCGCCAGCGGCCGGCCGTCGATCGAGAGCTTGAGGAGCTTCAGGCGCGCCCCGTCCAGCACCAGCGGCGCCCCGGCGTCGTCCTGGCGGCGGATGTCGAGCCTGGCCGTGACGCGGGTGGCCGACGGCTCCAGCCGGAAGGTCAGGTCGACCGTCTCCACCTTGAAGGCGGGGGGACGGTAGTCTTCGAGGCGGATCTGGACGGGCTGCTCTGTGCGCATAGAGGCGATGTAGAGGCCCGGGCGCGGCTTCGCCACCCGCCCCGCAGCGGCGAGGTCGAGATTGGCTTGACGAAGATGCTTAAGATCAACCCGGCAGATCAACCTGGCCGGGTTCGACCTGCGGTCGCCCTATCCAGCCGCCTGCATCTTGGCGTGGCCTTCCGGTGCGACCCGCTCGTCGCTGATCGCGTGGACCAGGCCGCTGGCCAGGCGCGCCAGGCGCAGGGCTTCGGGCGACATCTCCTCGGCGCTCTCGCTGGCCAGCTCCACGAGGTCGCGCGCCAGCTGCAGGAGTTTTGGGGCGGTCGCCAGCAGCCGCGCCTGCTCCTCGATCTTGTAGGGATCGCGATCGTACTCGGCGCCCGGCACCCGCCAGCCGCCCCAGTCGGCGTCGTTGGTGACCACGACGGGGAAGGTGCCCGGGAGGGGATGGTGTCCGCAGTCCTCGGGCGCCTGCCACTTGTTGCGCGCGCGTAGGACCCGCCATTCGGCGCCTTCGGCTTCCCGGGCTGGTTCGGCTGAGGCGTCGGCCTGCAGCTCATCCGCCCGGAACTCCCGTCCCAGGCCGACCTCGTAGGTGATGCGGACCGGCTCGTCGAAGCCCTTGGCCCAGATCGGGATGATGCGGTCCACCACGGCCCAGGAGCCGACCGACTCCACCCAGACCTTCTGGTGTCGATGAAACTGCGCCTTGGCCATGTCCGCCGCTCGATCGTGCGCGGACTCCTCCGCGGAGGCTGACATTGGACGAAGAAGTATTGACGGCTGGTCAATTCGCGTCGCCCGGAACGCGGAAATGCAATAAAACCATGGGTTTCATTGCCGCAGATGCAATGTATGGGGCGATTTCTGGACCGCTGCGCAAATAATTCGCCGCCCAGGGTCCGCAGATAAACTTAGCGCGCAAATAAAAAGGGGCGGATCCGGAGATCCGCCCCATCCCCTCGCCCCTTGCATCGACGCGCCCCCCGACGCGTCGACACGCAAAGACCCCTTGGAGAAACGTTCCGACCTGACCTGCCGTTCAAGGCCCGCCAAAGTCGAAGGAACTCTGGCGCGCCGCGATTTGCGACGCCAGTGGGCAAATGTGGCGATATTGCGGATTTCCCGATTTTGTAGCGCGGGAGCAACAAATCGGAGGGCCTCGTTAGGTAAAGGCGTCGCCCGCGCCTCAAAAAGGTCGGGCGGGTGGGCGAGTTGGCCGCCTTGTGGCGTAGGCGGGTCTAGCGGCGATCCTTTTCTCTGCTAAGCACGAACATCAATCTGAGGGCTCGCGGGAGTTCGACGCGCGTGGATAATGGAACTCGGCAAGACTCTCGCCAGCCAGGCGTGGGCCAACCGCAAACACCTGCCGCAGGGGCTCCGCGCTATGCCGCGCCGCCGCCGCGCGGCCGCCGGCTGACGTGGCTCTGGG
>JBARAK010000369.1:0-4406 GCA_049791955.1 Caulobacteraceae bacterium | reverse complement strand
GGGCCGGGGCGAGGTCTTCCTCCCACAGGTCCCCATGACTGGGGAAACCCAGCCACATGGCGCGGTGCTGAGACCATTCGGCCGGCGTCTGGAGGGTCATTCGAGATCCTGGAGGAGAGCGGTCCTGGAGGGCTGTCCGCGACCGCGGACGGCGGGGAAGTGGGGCAGACGATCCCCAGCGTCAAGCGGCGCGGACCCCAAGACGCGGTTGAAACAAGGCATGGGCCCGCAGCGGCCCTTACTCAAACAAGAAGGGCGGCCCGAAGGCCGCCCTAAGAAGGGGAGGAACAAGGTGGATGGGATCAGAACTGGTAGCGGACGCCCATGCGGATCGCCCAGGTCGGGATCGACGGGGCGAAGGGGGTCTGAACCTGGGACGAGACCGCCTTCTGGGTGTCGTACTCGTAGAAATTGCCGGTTCCGGTGGTGCACTTGTTGAGCTTGGAAAGCACCGCCTGGCAGTTCTGGGCGGAGATCGGGCTCTGGAAGCCGGGGAAGTTGGTCTGGTAGATCGCGCCCCAGTTCTTGTTGATCAGGTTGGGGACGTTGATCAGGTCCAGGTAGCCGATCAGCTTGGCGTCCTTGCTCGGCAGGAAGGCCGGCAGTTCCTGCTCGATCCGGATGTCGGCGGTGGTCACCGGACTGCCGGTGAAGGCGTTCCGCGGCGCGATCTCGCCGTTGTATTTGATCAGGCCGGTCTGGTGCAGGAAGGTGTTGAACTGCTGCACATTGAAGCCCGGGCCGTAGCGCACCAGCGGGTCGCTGCTGGCCGTGATGTTGCCGGACGCGTCCGCCTTGGGGACGTACAGCAGCTGGCCGCCGCCGCTCGCCGCCGCCCCGCTCTGGCCGAACAGGTTGTCGACCGCCGCCGAGGACGAGGTGGTGCTGGAGAAGGTGTAGCTGAACGGCAGGCCCGCCCGGTAGTCCATGAACAGCGAGACCTTGGTGGCGTAGTCGCCGAAGAACTTGTGGTTCCAGGTCATCGACAGCTTGTTGTCCCACTTCACCTCGTAGCTGGAGGTCGCCAGCGACGGGTTGTTCGGGTCGGACGTCGCGTTCTGCTTGTAGTTGGACAGGGCGACCGAGCTGGTGGCCGGGCTGATGTCCTTCACGTCCTGGTAGGTGAACGAATAGTCGAAATCCAGGCCCAGGTCGGTGAAGGTCTTGCCGAAGCCCACCGCCACGATGTGGCCGTAGCCCTTGTCGGTGTCGACCAGCTCGATGTCCTGGCCGCTCGGACGCGCGGTGGTGAAGCGGTTCGGATTGTAGACCGGACGGCCGTCGGGCGCCGTGCCGATGACGTTGTGGGTCTCGTCCAGGTCGATCCAGTTCGGGGCGTACTGGGTCTTCTGGTAGAGGTAGTCCACGTGGACCCGCCAGTCGGCGCCCAGGTGGTACTGGCCCAGGTCGAAGGTCTTGATCGCGCCGATCGAGGCCTTCCACTGCGCGAACGGGTGCAGGTTCGGATCGATCGAGTTGGTGATGCCTTCGCCGGCGTTGGCCTGGTTGGTCACCATCTGCTGGGCCGAGGTCGGGATGGTCTTGCCGCTGACGTTGGACAGCAGCGGGTTGCAGCTCGCCGCGCCCTGGACCGGCACGGTGGCCGAGCCGCAGGTGATGTTGACGGTCCCGATCAGGTTCCCGGGGTTGTTGTAGCTGTCGTAGAGATAGACGATCGGGTTGCCGCCCGAGAACAGGCCGGCGCCGCCATAGATCGTCAGGCTCGGATCGGGCTTCCAGTTGAACCCGAAGCGAGGCATCAGGATGTTCTCGCCATCGATGGTGCCGTTGTTCGGGAAGCCGTAGCTCTGGACGAAGGTCGGGTTCAGCAGCGGCTTGCTTCCGGCGCCGTAGTATTCGAAGCGCAGGCCGCCCTTCACGGTGAAGTTGGCGAAGGGGTGGAACTCGTCCTGCAGGTACAGGGTGTCGGTGGTGTCCTTCACGCTGCTGGCCGCGGTCTGCGGGTTGTTGTCGAAGGCGTTGGCGTAGGTGAAGGCGCAGGCCTGGTGGGCTTCCAGGTTCAGGATGCCGTTGCCGGCGCCGCAGGTGCTGTCGAAGGTGTAGACCCCGGTGGCGTTCTGCACGAACAGGTCGGACGAGGTCACGTCCTCGTGCTCGTAGCCGAAGGTCAGGACGTGGTCGCCAAGCGTGTAGTTGACCCGCGCCTTGATCTGCTGGTCGTTGACGCTGAGGTTGTTGGCCTGGCGCGACAGGTCCGGACCGATCACCACGCCCGCGTTGGTGCTGCTGGCGGGGCCGGAGGGCACCACCTTGAACATGGCGAAGGGCTGGCCTTCGAGCACGCTGGGGGTGGCCAGGGTCTGGTGGGTGTACTCGATCTCGGTGGAGAGCTTGTCGGTCCAGTGCGAGGTCAGGTCGGCGGTGTAGGTCTCGAGCAGCTGCTCAAGCACGTAGTAGTCGGACGACAGGCCCAGCGTGCCGGTGACCGCGTCGTTCGGGGCGTTCAGGGTTTCGCCGTCGGTGCGCTGGTAGGTGACGAACAGGTGCTGCTTGTCGGTCAGGTTGGCGTCGATCCGCGCGAAGTAGTCCTGGTTCTGGATCGGGGTCGAGGCCCCGGAGGTGCCGGCGTTATAGCCGTACTCGCTCTGCAGGATGTTGCTGATCTGGCTGACGTTGCCGGAAGTCACGCCCTTGACCGGGTTGGGGCCGGCCTGGTCGGAGGCCCCGAAGGTGATCGACTTGGGTGATTGGTACTTCTCATAGTCGATGAAGAAGAACACCTTGTCCGGGATGATCGGGCCGCTGAGGTAGCCGCCGAACTGCTTGTCCTGGAACTTGGTCGAGACGATGCGGTCGCCGCAGCCCGAGCCCGTGGCCGCGCCATTGGCGCAGGGCGGCTGGTGGACGGCGGCGGCGCCCAGCACCTGGCCGGCGCCCAGCTCGCTGGAGTCGTATTCATAGAAGGCGCTGCCGTGGAACGTGTTGGTCCCGGACTTGGTCACCACGTTCAGCAGGCCGCCCTGGAAGTCGCCGTACTTCACGTCGTAGGGCGCGACCTCGACGTTGAACTGCTGGACGATGTCGATCGAGAACGGCGAGCGCTGGGTGGGATAGCCGCTGTTGCCCAGGCCGAAGTTGTCCGACTGGCGCACGCCGTCGAGGTAGACGGTGCTGACCTTGTTGTTGTTGCCGGCGATGTAGAGCGCGTTCGAGTTGGTCGGGTCGACCGTGACGAACGGGTTGAGGCGGGCGGTGTCCTTCAGGTCGCGGGTGAAGGAGGGCATCTCCTGGATGTCGGCGGCGTTGAACACCGAGCGCGGGCCGGTCTGGGTGATGTTGGCGCCGCCGACGCGCGCGGCCTTCACCGTCACCGTCGACACCGTGGCGCCGGCGGCGGAGCTCTCAAGCGTCAGGTTCAGCTGGTAGGGGTCGCCGACGCTGATGGCCGGGATCTCGGCGGTCTTGGCGGCGTGGGCGCTGTCGCCGGCGGTGACGTCGTAGGGGCCGCCGGCCTGCAGGTTGCGCAGGCTGTAGAAGCCGTCGTTGCCGGTGGTGGTCTTCAGCGTGGCGTTGGTCGCCTTGAAGGTGATGGTCACCGGCACATTGGCCAGCGGCTTGCCCGCGTCGTCGGTCACCTTGCCGCTGATGCCGCCGGTGATGTCCTGGGCGTGGGCGCCCGCGGCGAGAAGCCCGCAGGCGAGCGCGGTCGTCGCCGCCCCGGCGGCGAGTCGCTTCATAATCGACATGAATGTCCCCTCAACGTGTCGACAGATTTCAGACTTGAATCATCTGCTCGTCGCGGGCCCCAATATTCACGCAATTCAACGCCCCCGTGACAGCATCGCGACAAAGCCGTCACAAATGCCGCGGCGTCGCCGCAGCTGGCGGCGGTGTGGCGCCTTGCTCACGCCACGGCCGGCCGGCTATCTGCCGAGCTTGTGGGCGTGGCGGCGATCAGGGGTGCGTTTCGGCGGCTCCTCGCGTCCCATCGATTCAAGGCTTCCGTTCGGTCCGGTCCCTAAGGACGGCGCGATCGGAGGCGTGGGAGACACGGTGTGTTGGACAGGCTCGAAGCGGCGCCTCGCGAACCCTTGCTCGAACGGCGCGTGCTCGTCTGGACCCTGGCGTTCGTCGGCGCCCTGACCGCGATCCGCATCATCGGGCTGTTCCTCAGCCCGGTGGAGCTCTACCCCGAGGAAGCCCAGTACTGGGTGTGGTCGCGCCACCTGGACTTCGGCTACTTTTCCAAGCCCCCGATGATCGCGTGGCTGATCCGCGCCTCCACCACGCTCGGCGGCGACCGCGAGGCCTTCGTCCGCCTGCTGGCCCCGCTGTCCCACGCCGTGGCCGCCCTGGCGCTGCAGCGGACCTGCGCGCGCCTGTATGGCGGCTGGACCGGTTTCTGGGCGGCGGCGCTGTACAGCCTGATGCCGGGGGTGCAGCTC
>JBARAK010000368.1:0-10545 GCA_049791955.1 Caulobacteraceae bacterium | reverse complement strand
AGCACGAACATGGCGAACACCTGGCCCGTCACCTCGTGCAGGTAGGACGAGAAGGCCACCAGGTTGATGTTCACCGCCAGCAGGATCAGCTCGATGGCCATCATGATGATGATGATGTTGCGGCGGTTCACGAAGATGCCGAACACCCCGATGGTGAACAGGATCGCGGCGACCGCGAGGTAGTGAGGGAGCCCGATGGTCATTCCGCAATCCCCTCGCCGACCTTGACGCCCTTGACGATGGCCATGCCGGTGGCGGGCGTGCGCGCGGTCTGGGCGGCGATGTTCTGGCGCTTGATGCCCGGCTTGTGGCGCAGGGTCAGCACGATGGCCCCGATCATGGCCACCAGCAGCACCATGCCGGCCGCTTCGAAGTAGTAGGCGTAGTCGGTGTAGAGCACCCGGCCGATCTGCTCGGTGTTGCTCCAGCCGTCAGCGACCGCCGCATGGGCGGTGCTCGCCGCGCCGCGCTGGGCGACCGCGCCGGAGACCATGATCATCTCCACCGCCAGCACCAGGGCGGCGATCGCCCCGATCGGCAGGTAGCGGACGAAGCCCTCGCGTAGGGAACCGAAGTCCACGTCCAGCATCATGACCACGAACAGGAACAGCACGGCGACCGCGCCGACGTAGACCACCACCAGCAGCATGGCCAGGAACTCGGCTCCCAGGAGCACGAACAGCCCCGCGGCCGTGAAGAAGGTGAGGATCAGGAAAAGAACCGAGTGGACCGGGTTCTTGGACACGACCACGAGAAAGGCCGAGACCACAGACACCAGGGCCAGGACGTAGAATGCAATGGCCTGCAGATCCATGCCTCAGGCGGTTCCCTTCGTACCCAACTAACAGGCCCGCGAGCGGGCGGTTTCAGCGGCCGGCGCGGGACCGCGGATCAGAGTCGCGCCTTCCTAAAGCACAGTCCGACGGAGTTGAAGCGCCAACTCCGACGGTCATTCGTCCTGGCTCATCTCCCCACGCGGGGAAGGGAGCGGTCAGCGATACGGCGCGTCCAGTTCCAGGTTCTTGGCGATCTCGCGTTCCCAGCGGTCGCCGTTGTCGAGCAGCTTCTGCTTGTCGTAGAGCAGCTCCTCGCGGGTCTCGGCGGTGAACTCGAAATTCGGGCCTTCCACGATGGCGTCCACCGGGCAGGCTTCCTGGCAGAAGCCGCAGTAGATGCACTTCACCATGTCGATGTCGTAGCGCGTCGTGCGGCGCGAGCCGTCGGCGCGGGGCTCCGCCTCGATGGTGATGGCCCAGGCCGGGCAGATCGCCTCGCACAGCTTGCAGGCGATGCAGCGCTCTTCCCCGTTGGGATAGCGGCGCAGCGCGTGCTCGCCCCGGAAGCGCGGGCTCAGCGGCCCCTTCTCGAAGGGGTAGTAGATGGTCGCCTTGGGCCGCACCATGTACTTCATGGCTAGGCCGAAGGCGCCGGCGAAGTCCATCAGGGCGGCGCCCTTCACGGCTTGGGAAATGCGTTGGCCGAACGACATGGGCTAACTCCTTACGCCGCCGGACCGAATACGCGCCAGGCGGCGACCAGCACCACGGCCACCAGCGAGGTGGGCAGGAACACCTTCCAGCCCAGGCGCATCAGCTGATCGTAGCGGTAGCGCGGCACGATGGCCTTCACCATGGCGAACATGAAGAACCAGAACAGCATCTTCGCGACCATGAAGAACAGGCCGTGCAGGCTGGCCAGGAACGGCGGCCAGCTCGCCAGGTAGGGCGTGGGCCAGGGCGCGTTCCAGCCGCCAAGGAACAGGATCGCCAGCATGGCGCACATCAGCACGATGTTGGCGTACTCGCCGATCATGAACAGCAGGTAGGGGGTGGATGAGTACTCGACCTGGAAGCCGGCCACGAGCTCGGACTCCGCTTCCGACAGGTCGAAGGGCGGGCGGTTGGTCTCGGCCAGGGCGGAGACGAAGAACACCACCGTCATCGGGACCATCACCAGGACCAGGGGCAGGTTCTTCAGCCCGCCGCCGCCCAGCACGTTCCAGTTCCAGAACCCGCCGGCCTGCATGGTGACGATGGTCGACAGGTTCATCGAGCCGGCCAGCAGGATCACGGTCAGGATCACCAGGCCGATGGAGACCTCGTAGGACACCATCTGCGCCGCCGAGCGCAGCGCGCCCAGGAAGGGATACTTCGAGTTGGAGGCCCAGCCGCCCATGATCACGCCGTAGACGCCCAGCGACGACACGCCCAGCAGGTACAGGATGCCGACGTTGATGTTGGACACCACCCAGCCCGGCGCGAACGGGATCACCGCCCAGCTGCCGAAGGCCAGGATGTAGGTGACCAGTGGGGCCAGGATGAACACGATCTTGTCGGAGCCGGCCGGGATGATCGGCTCCTTCAGCACGAACTTCAGGAAGTCGGCGAACGACTGCATCATGCCGAACGGGCCGACCACGTTAGGGCCCTTGCGCATCTGCACGCCGGCCCAGATCTTGCGGTCGGCCAGCAGCAGGAAGGCCAGCGAGATCAGCACGCCGACGGTGACGGCGAGCACGCCGCCGACCGTCATCAGCGTCCAGCCGAAGGGCGTGCCCCAGAAGGTTTGCATGGGCATGGCCTACTCCGCCGCCTGCAACCGGCCTTGCGCCTGCGCCTGGGAGGCGGAGCACTCGGCCATGGTCACGCTGGCGCGCGCGATGGGGTTGGTCAGGTAGAAGTCGTCGATGACGCCGGCCAGCGGCGGGTCGAGCAGCGCGCCCGCCTCGCCGAAGCCGCCCAGGTCCAAGCCGGCGGCGCCGGCCGCGCCCGGGGCGTAGTCCACCTGGCCGAAGGTCGGATGGTCCGCCATCAGCTTGGCGCGGAGCTGTTCGAGGCTGTCGTAGGGCAGCTTGGCGCCCAGGTGCTCGGACAGGGCGCGCAGCACCGCCCAGTCTTCCCGCGCCTCGCCCTTGGGGAACACGGCGCGCTGGGCGACCTGCACCCGGCCCTCGGTGTTGACGTAGATGCCGGGCTTCTCGGTATAGGCCGCGCCCGGCAGGATAACGTCGGCGCGGTTGGCGCCGGCGTCGCCGTGGCTGCCGAGGTAGACCACGAAGGCGTCGCCCAGCGCCGAAGCCTCGATCTCATCGGCGCCCAGCAGGAACAGCACTTCCAGCTCGTTGCGGCCGGCGGCGGCGACCATGCCGGCCACGTCCTTGCCGCCAGCCTTGGGCAGGAAGCCCATGTCCAGGCCGGCCACGCGGGAAGCAGCGGTGTGCAGCACGTTGAAGCCGTTCTTGCCCTCGCCGGTCAGGCCGAAGGTGGAGGCGGCCTTGGCGGCCAGGTTCAGGATCGCCGAGCCGTCGCCGCGGACCAGGGCGCCCTGCCCCACCACGATCGCCGCGCTCTTGGCGTCCTTGAAGAAGTCGCCCTCCCCGTCGATCAGCTTCTGCAGCGATTGCGGGCCGGCGCCGAGGTAGTCGTAGCCGTAGCGCAGGTCGGCGTGCTCGCCGATCACGCCCACCCGCAGGCGGCCGGTCAGCCAGGCCTTGCGGATGCGCGCGTTGACCAGCGGCGCTTCCTTGCGCGGGTTGGTCCCGACCAGCAGCAGCCGGTCCAGGTGCTCGATCCCGGCGATGGTGGTGTTGAACAGCCAGCTCTGGCGCGGACCGGCGCCCAGCTTGGCCCCGTCCTGGCGGCAGTCGAGGTTCTTCACTCCCAGGGCGCCGAACAGGTCCAGCGCCGCCTTCATCGACTCCGCGTCCTGCAGGTCGCCGGCGATGACGCCGATGCGCTCCGGCGAGGCGGCGCGGATGCGGCCGGCGATGGCGGCGAAGGCTTCGGCCCAGGTGGCGGGCTGCAGCTTGCCGTTCACCCGCACATAGGGACGGTCCAGGCGCTGGCGCATCAGCCCGTCCGGCACGTAGCGGGTCTTGTCGGAGATCCACTCCTCGTTGATGTCCTCGTTCACGCGCGGAAGGATGCGCATGACCTCAGGGCCGCGGGCGTCCACGCGGATGGCCGAGCCGACCGCGTCCATCACGTCCACGCTCTCGGTCTTCTTCAGCTCCCACGGGCGGTAGTTGAAGGCCCAGGGCTTGTGGGTCAGGGCGCCTACCGGGCAGATGTCGGCCAGGTTGCCGGCCAGTTCGCTGGTCAGGGCCTGCTCCAGGTAGCTGGTGATCTCGGCGTCCTCGCCGCGGCTGATCATCCCCATCTCGGACACGCCGGCGATCTCGGTCGAGAAGCGGACGCAGCGCGTGCACTGGATGCAGCGCGTCATGGTGGTCTTGATCAGCGGCCCGAGGAACTTCTCCTCCACCGCCCGCTTGTTCTCGGCGTAGCGGCTGCCGTCGCGGCCATAACCCATGGCCTCGTCCTGCAGGTCGCACTCGCCGCCCTGGTCGCAGATCGGGCAATCCAGCGGGTGGTTGATGAGCAGGAACTCCATCACCCCCTCGCGGGCCTTCTTCACCATCGGCGTGTTGGTGAAGATCTCCTGCTTGTCGGCGGCGGGCAGCGCGCACGAGGCCTGCGGCTTGGGCGGGCCGGGCTTCACCTCGACCAGGCACATGCGGCAGTTGCCGGCGATCGACAGGCGCTCGTGGTAGCAGAAGCGCGGGATCTCCTCCCCCGCCAGTTCCGCCACCTGCAGCACCGTCAGGCCGGGCTCGAACTCGACTTCCTTGCCGTTGACCTTGGCCGTGGGCATTCGACTTCCTTCGGACTGACTATTCGGCCGCGATCAGGGTCGCGCCCTGAACGTGCGGCTTGCCGGAGCGGTATTGGGTGATGCGCGCTTCCACCTCGGGGCGGAAGTGGCGGAACAGGCCCTGGATCGGCCAGGCCGCCGCGTCGCCGAGTGCGCAGATGGTGTGGCCTTCCACCTGGGTGGTGACTTCGAGCAGCATGTCGATCTCGCGCATCTCGGCGGTTCCCGCCGCCATGCGCTCCATCACCCGCCACATCCAGCCGGTGCCCTCGCGGCACGGCGTGCACTGGCCGCAGCTCTCATGCTTGTAGAAGTAGGCCAGACGGGCGACCGCCTTGATCAGGTCGGCGGACTTGTCCATCACGATCACCGCCGCGGTGCCCAGCCCCGACTTCAGGTCGCGCAGGCTGTCGAAGTCCATCAGCGCGGTCTCGCACTGCTCGGCCGGGATCATCGGCACCGAGGAGCCGCCCGGGATGATGGCCTTCAGGTTGCCCCAGCCGCCCCGCACGCCGCCGCAGTGGTCTTCCAGCAGCTGCTTCAGCGGAATGGACATCGCCTCTTCCACGTTGCACGGCTTGTTCACGTGGCCGGAGACGCACATCAGCTTGGTGCCGGTGTTGTTCGGCCGGCCGAAGCCCGCGAACCACTCCGCCCCGCGGCGCAGGATGGTGCCCACGACCGCGATGCTCTCCACGTTGTTCACCGTGGTCGGGCAGCCGTAGAGGCCCGCGCCGGCCGGGAACGGCGGCTTCAGGCGGGGCTGGCCCTTCTTGCCTTCCAGGCTCTCCAGCAGCGCGGTTTCCTCGCCGCAGATGTAGGCCCCGCCGCCGTGGTGGATATAGAGGTCGAAGTCCCAGCCGTGGATGTTGTCCTTGCCGATCAGCCTGGCCTCGTAGGCCTGCTTGACGGCGGCTTCCATCACCTCGCGCTCGCGGACGTATTCGCCGCGGATGTAGATGTAGCAGGCGTGCGCCTGCATCGCGAAGGAAGCGATCAGGCAGCCTTCGATGAACAGGTGGGGATCATGGCGCATGATCTCCCGGTCCTTGCAGGTGCCCGGTTCGGACTCGTCGGCGTTGACCACCAGATAGTGCGGCCGGTCCTTCACCTCCTTGGGCATGAAGGACCACTTCAGCCCGGTCGAGAAACCGGCGCCGCCCCGGCCGCGCAGGCCGGAGTTCTTGACGTTGGTGATGATCCAGTCGCGCCCGCAGGACAGGATGTCCTTGGTGGCGTTCCAGCAACCGCGCTGCTTCGCACCCTCCAGGCCCCAGTCATGGAAGCCATAGAGGTTGGTGAAGATGCGGTCCTTGTCCTCGAGGATGCCGGGCATGGTCAACGAAGCCTCAAACCGTACGCGGGCGGCGGGCCGACTTCAGGCCGATCGCACGCATTGTTTTTCTGAAACGCAGGACGACCACGGCGTTGAGCAGGATGCCCGCGCCGAGGCAGACAAGCTCCCAGGTCTCCGGGCGGCCCGCGCCCGCCTTGCTGGTCTGCGCCATGAAGTATTCGGCCGTGATCATCAGGACCAGGCCGGGCAGCGCCGACAGCAGCAGCTTGCGGATCGCCGCATTGGCGGCGGCCATCTTTTGCTTGTCCGGAGCGATCATGGCGTCACCGCCCGCGCCCGCAGGAACTGCTGCACCGATCCGGCCAGGGCGATCAGGCCGAACACGAACACGACCGCCGACATGCCGTTCACGTGCGGCGGGACGGCGGTAAGGCTGATCCACAGGCCGACGCCGCCGTTGGCCAGGAAGGCCACCGCGAACAGCAGCGCCATGAGCGCCCGGCTGATGTGAGGCTGCTTCAGGCTCACGCCGCGGGCTCCGGCTCGGGCGCGTTGGGGATCTTGGCCAGGGGCTTGGCGCGCGAGCCGTCGTACAGGCTCGCATCGCTCAGCGTCTGGGCCCCGCCCTCGGGCTCGGAGCTGCGCCGGCCGGCGTAGCTGCCGGGCTCGGGTTTCTTGCCGGCGCGGAAGTCGGCGATGATCTGGCGGAAGCTCTCCGGGGTCAGATCCTCGTAGTAGTAGTCGTTGATCGCCGCCATCGGGGCGTTGCAGCACGCGCCCAGGCACTCGACCTCTTCCCAGGTGAACAGGCCGTCGGCGGTCATGTGGCCCTTGGGGCCGAGCTCGGTCTTGCAGATCTCGATCAGCGCGTTGGCGCCGCGCAGCGCGCACGGGGTGGTGCCGCACACCTGGATCAGGGCGGCCTTGCCGACCGGCTCCAGCATGAACATGGTGTAGAAGGTGGCGACCTCGTAGATTCGGATCACCGGCACGCTCAGCATTTCCGCCACCAGGCGGATGGCCGGCTCGCTGACCCAGCCTTCCTGCTTCTGCGCCAGCCACAGCAGCGGGATCGAGGCTGATTGCTTGCGGTGATCGGGGTACTTGGCGAGCCAGAAGTTCACCTTCTCCATGCTCTCAGGCGTGAAGGCGAAGCTTGCAGGCTGCTCCTTGGCGAGACGGCGGACGCTCAACGGTCGACTTCCCCGAAAACGATGTCCAGCGAGCCCAGGATGGCCGACACGTCGGCCAGCAGGTGGCCGCGGTTCATCCAGTCCATGGCTTGCAGGTGCGCGAAACCCGGCGCGCGGATGTGGCAGCGGTAGGGCTTGTTGGTGCCGTCGGCGACCAGGTAGACGCCGAACTCGCCCTTGGGGGCCTCGACCGCGACGTAGACCTCGCCCGGCGGCACGTGGAAGCCCTCGGTATAGAGCTTGAAGTGATGGATGAGGCTTTCCATCGACTGCTTCATCTGGCTCCGGCGCGGCGGCGCGACCTTGCCGTCGGTGGTCATCACCGGGCCCGGCGTCCTGCGCAGCCGCTCGATCGCCTGCTCCATGATCCGGATCGACTGGCGCATCTCTTCCATGCGGACGAGGTAGCGGTCGTAGCAGTCGCCGTTCTTGCCGATCGGAACGTCGAAGTCGTAGGTCTCGTAGCCGTCGTAGGGCTGGCTCTTGCGCAGGTCCCAGGCCACGCCCGAACCACGGAGCATCACGCCCGAGAAGCCGTGGGCGAAGGCTTCTTCCTTGCTCACCACGCCGATGTCGACGTTGCGCTGCTTGAAGATGCGGTTGGGCGTCACCAGCCCGTCGATGTCCTCGAGCACCTTGGGGAAGGTCTGGCACCAGCGGGCGATGTCGTCGATCAGGGCCGGGGTCAGGTCCTGGTGCACGCCGCCCGGGCGGAAGTAGTTGGCGTGCAGGCGCGCGCCGGACGCGCGCTCATAGAACACCATCAGCTTCTCGCGTTCCTCGAAGCCCCACAGCGGGGGCGTGAGGGCGCCGACGTCCATCGCCTGGGTGGTGACGTTGAGGATGTGGCTGAGGATGCGGCCGATTTCGCTGAACAGCACGCGGATCAGCTGGCCGCGCTCCGGAACCTCGATCTGCAGCATCCGCTCGATGGCGAGCACATAGGCGTGCTCCTGGTTCATCGGGGCCACGTAGTCGAGGCGGTCGAAGTAGGGGATGGTCTGGAGGTAGGTGCGGGCCTCCATCAGCTTCTCGGTGCCGCGGTGCAGCAGGCCGATGTGCGGGTCCACCCGCTCGACCACTTCCCCGTCCAGCTCCAGCACCAGGCGCAGCACGCCGTGGGCCGCCGGGTGCTGGGGACCGAAGTTGATGTTGAACTTGCGCACCGGGGTTTCCGGCGTGTCGTGGCCTGCGGCGGGCGTGATGACAGCCAGCGCACTGGGGTTCTGCTCGGCGATCAGCTTGGAGACGTCGTCGGCCATGGCTTAAGCCTCGCCCGCGCTGGTGATGGCCTTGGCCGCGGCCTGCATCGCCTTCTCGTCCCCGGGGATCACATAGTGGTAGCCCGTGCCGGGCAGCGCGCTGCGCGAGCCCTCCCACGGCGACAGGAAGTCGAACGCGCGGAACTCCTGCGGCAGCTTCACCGGCTCGTAGACCACGCGCTTGAGCGCCTCGTCCCAGCGGACCTCGACGTAGCCGGTCATCGGGAAGTCCTTGCGGAGCGGATGCCCGTGGAAGCCGTAGTCGGTCAGGATGCGGCGCAGGTCGGGGTGCCCGTCGAAGAACACGCCGTACATGTCGAACGCCTCGCGCTCGTACCAGTCGGCCGCGGGGTGGACCGCGACCACGGACGGCACCGGGGTGTCTTCATCGGTCTGCACCGTCACCCGCACGCGGCGGTTCTTCACGAACGACAGCAACTGGTAGACCACGTCGAACCGGCGGGGCCGGTCGGGATAGTCCGCGCCGCTGATCATGGTCAGCTGGACGAAGCGGTAGTTGGCGTTGTCGCGCAGTATGGTCAGCAGCTCGACGATGCGGTTCGGCTGGGCGTGGATGCTCAGCTCGCCGTATTCGATCTTGAAGCCGGTCGCGGCGCCCGGCGCGTCGGCCAGGATCGATTCGCCCAGGGCCTTCAGCTCTTCGTCGGGAACGGTGAAGCTCATCGCTCGATGGTCCCCGTGCGGCGGATCTTCTTCTGCAGCTGCAGCAGGCCGTAGACCAGGGCCTCGGCGGTGGGCGGGCAGCCCGGCACATAGGCGTCGACCGGCACGATGCGGTCGCAACCGCGCACCACGCTGTAGCTGTAGTGGTAGTAGCCGCCGCCGTTGGCGCACGAACCCATCGACAGCACGTAGCGCGGGTTGGGCATCTGGTCGTAGACCTTGCGCAGCGCCGGAGCCATCTTGTTGGTCAGGGTGCCGGCCACGATCATCAGGTCGGACTGGCGGGGGCTGCCGCGCGGCGCCATGCCGAAGCGCTCGATGTCGTAGCGCGGCATGGACGCCTGCATCATCTCGACCGCGCAGCAGGCCAGGCCGAAGGTCATCCACATCAGCGAGCCGGTGCGCGCCCAGGTGATGACGTCGTCCAGCGCCGCGGTGACGAAGCCCTCGTCCGCCAGTTGGCCCTGCAGGGCGTCGAAGCCCTTGTCGTGCAGCTTGGGGTCATAGCCCTGGACGGAGGACCGGCCGGCGGCGCCGGCGGGGACGAGCAGGCCCGAGCCGGCCGTGGCGGTCACGCCGGTCGAAGGGGTGGCGGCTACTCCCATTCCAGGGCTCCCTTCTTCCACTCGTAGACGAAGCCGATGGTCAGGATCACCAGGAAGCTGATCATCGACCAGAAGGAGAACACCTGCACGTCGTGCGGCAGCTTCTTCAGCGTCACCGCCCAGGGGAACAGAAACGCCACCTCCAGGTCGAAGATGATGAACAGGATCGACACCAGGTAGAAGCGCACGTCGAACTTCATGCGCGCGTCTTCGAACGCATTGAAGCCGCACTCATAGGCGGAGATCTTCTCCGGATCCGGGTCGCGCGGCGCCAGGGTGAAGGCCGCGATCAGGAACGCGGCCCCGATCACCGTGGCGATTCCCATGAAGATCAGGATCGGTAGGTACTGCAGCAGGAAGGCGGTCATCAGGCCCTCAGATGGGGAGTCGCCGCCTTCTAGACCAAGCTATGCGGGGCTTCAAACGGCGCCGCAATAAAACCCACCACATGCGAGACGTTCGCAGTTCTAGGCGCGATTTCGGCCTGGGCCCGCTACCACCCGCACTCCGGACTTTCCCAGTCGCAGTACGGGTTTCCGTCCGTACGCCGCCGATACAGGCCCGTGGGACGCTCTAGCCGCCCTCAGTAGGTTAGAGCGCCAGATTGTGGCTCTGGAGGTCTCCGGTGCGCCAACCGGCGTCAGCGGCCGAAAGCTGGCGGAGAAGATGGGAGAGGCTTGGAAGGGTACGGGACGCGTTGCGGAGGAACCGCCGGGCCATCTGGGGAAATGGCGCGAGTGACGGGACTCGAACCCGCGACCTCCGGCGTGACAGGCCGGCGCTCTAACCAACTGAGCTACCCCCGCACTCGACCGTGGCCGGTGCGAGGTGGCGTGGATAGGGCCTAGCGC
>JBARAK010000367.1:0-15773 GCA_049791955.1 Caulobacteraceae bacterium | reverse complement strand
CGGGTGGCGTCGGGAACGGCGCCGGGGGCAGGTCGGGTCCGGGAACGGCGAGGTGCGGAAGGCCCTGGCCATCGACGGTGCGCAGCCAGCCGTCCTCGCCCCAGACCATCGGCTGGATCGCGGTCTCGCGGCCCAGCACGCAGCGGCCCCGGTTGGGCAGTGGCCGGCCGCAGAGATAGACCGCGTAGGTCTGGCCGTCCTCGGTCTCCACCAGGTCGGCGTGGCCGGCGCGCTGCAGCTCGGCGTCGGGGCGATGGCTGCTGAGGATGTGGACGTCGGGGTGCAGTTCGTAGGGTCCGCCGATCTCGCGCGCGCGGGCCATGGTCACCGCGTGGTTCCAGCCGGTGCCCCCCTCCGCGGTCAGCAGGTAGTACCAGCCGTCGCGCCGGTAGAGGTGGGGCGCCTCGGTCAGGCCCAGCGGCGTGCCTTCGAAGATCATCCGCCGCTCACCCACCAGGCGGCGCTCGGCCGGCGAATATTCCTGCATCACGACGCCGGCGAAGCGATTGCGTCCCGGCCGGTGGTCCCAGAGCATGTTGAGCAGGTGCTTGCGCCCGTCGTCGTCGTGAAACAGCGAGGGGTCGAAGCCGCTGCTGTTCAGGTGCACCGGATCGGACCAGTCGCCGTCGATGGTCGGGCAGGTGACGAGGGAGTTGTGGAAGTCCCGCAGCGATGCGCCCGAGGCCCCGCCCACCGTGGTGCGGCCATAGCGCTTCACGTCGGTGTAGATCAGGTGGAACAGCCCGTCGGCGTAGCTCAGGCACGGGGCCCAGACCCCGCAGGAGTCGGGATCGCCGCGCATGTCGAGCTGGCTGGCGCGGTTCAGCGGCCGGGCGATCAGCCGCCAGTTCACCAGGTCGCGCGAGTGGTGGATCTGCACGCCGGGGAACCACTCGAAGGTGGAGGTGGCGATGTAGTAGTCGCCGCCCACGCGCACGATGGACGGATCGGGGTTGAACCCCTTCAGGATGGGATTTCGGATCACGGGTCGGGTCATCAGGGTGAAGGTCGGAAGGTGAGGATCAGGGGACGATCGGGCCGGGGACGGCCTCGACAGGATCGGGATCGGGCGGGCGGCTCACCAGCGTCCACAGCAGCACCGCCCCCAGCAGGTCGAGCAGGCCCAGGGCGACGAAGAACGGCGCGTAGCCGATCCGGCTGACCAGGGCCCCGATCAACAGCGAGAACACCAGCACCCCGAGGTTGCCGCAGGTCCCGGCCATCCCCGCCACCGTGCCGACCTCGCGCTTGGGGAACAGGTCCGAGGCCATGGTGATCACCGTCACCGACAGGGTCTGGTGCGCGAACCCGCCCAGGCACAGCAGGGCGATGGCGGCGTAGGGGCTGGCGACGTGGCCGACGAACATCATGCCGGTCATCAGCACCGCGCCGAGCGTGAAGGCCCAGCGCCGCGCGTCGACCAACGCCACCCCGCGCTTCTGCAGCGCCAGCACCACCGTCGGACCGAACAGGCAGCCGAGGTCGGCGGCCACGAACGGCAGCCAGGCGAACATGGCGATATGGGCCAGGTCGAAGTGGCGCACGGTCGACAGATACAGCGGCACCCAGAACGCCAGGGTGCCCCAGGTCGGATCGGCCAGGAACCTGGGCAGGGCGATGCCCCAGAATGCACGGCGCCCCATCAGCTTCAGGATCGAAGGGCGCGGTCCGCCTTCGTCGAGGAACCGCTCCTGGCCGGCGGCGATATGCTCGCGCTCCTCGGCCGACAGGCGCGGATGCCGGTCGGGCGTCTGGAAGAACACCAACCACAGCACCACCCACACCAGCCCGATCGCGCCGGTGAGCACGAAGGCCGCCCGCCAGTCCCAGGTCAGGATCGCCCAGGCCACCAGCGGCGGCGCCAGCATCGCCCCGATCGAGGCGCCGATATTGTAGAGGCCGCCGGCGAAGCCCCGCTCCCGCGCCGGGAACCACAGCGACACGGTCTTCATCCCGGCCGGATGCACCGAACCCTCGGCGAACCCCATCAGGCCGCGCAGCCCCGCCAGCGCCGGCCAGTTGTTGGCAAGGCCGTGGGCCATGGTGATCAGCGACCAGGCGGCGGCGAAGATGGCGAACCCGACCTTCAGCCCGACCACGTCCAGGGCATAGCCGGCGACCGGCTGCAGCATGATGCCGCCCTGGAAGGCGCTGGTGATCCAGGAATATTCCTTCGCCCCGATGTGCAGCTGCGGCAGCAGGCTCGGCGCGGCCACGGCCAGCGAGCTGCGGGTCAGGTAGTTCAGGATCGAGCCGGCCATCACCAGGCCGATCATCGCCCAGCGCAGCCCGAACACCCGGCGGCCAGACACCCGGCGCCCCGAAGCCTGTTCCGCGGCCAGGCGGCGGCCAGCCACGTTCACGGCCTGCGCCCGCGGCGCGGATAGGGATCGGATACGCTCACATCATCCTCCCGCAGGCCACGAGGCTTGCCGCCCCGCCATTCTTGTTACCGCTAACTTTGCACGCAGACGGGCGGAGGTCCATCCGCGCGCGGTTCAGCCGGGGTCCAAGGCTTGAGCCCGCCCCCAAAACCAGCCAACGTTCCTGGAACTTGTGGGCGTGTCGATTGCCGGAAGACGAACGGTCGCGCTCCACGAGCCCCCTCCACCAGGCTGCGCCTGGTCCCCCTCCCCCGCTTCGCAGGAGAGGAGAAGGGCGCGGGTTTCCCCGCCTCCCCTGCAACGCGGGGGAGGTGGCCGCGAAGCGGACGGAGGGGGCTCGTGGAGCGCCACGCTTCAGCTTCCCAGGTCGCAAACGCCCCGGTCCTGGGGAAACGCAATGAAGATCAAAGCCGTCGGCCTCGCTGTCCTGGCCGCGTGCCTCGCCCTGGCCCATTCGCCCGCGCGCGCGGCGGTGGAGCAGGTCACGGTGCTGGAGCGCACGCCCTTCGCCGGCGGCCAGGCGTTCGGGACCGTCGGCCCCTACGAGAAGATCCGCGCCCGCGCGGTGATCAGCCTGGATCCCGACGCGCCGGCCAACGCCCGCATCGTCGACCTGAAGCGCGCCCCCCGCGACGCCCACGGCAAGGTGACCTTCACCAGCGAGTTCGTGCTGCTGCGCCCGGTGCACGATCCGCACTCCACCCTGCTGTACGAGGTCAACAACCGCGGCGGCATCGGCATCCTGGGCCAGATCGACGGCCACAGCCCCGCCCACAACGACCCGACCACCGCCGCCGACGCCGGCGACGGCTTCCTGATGCGCCACGGCTTCTCGCTGCTGTGGTCGGCCTGGACCTGGGACGTGGCCCCGCCCGCCCCCGGCGACCGGCCCCTGGTGCTGGACGCCCCGGTCGCCACCGACCACGGCAAGCCGATCACCGGCCGGGTCGAGAACGAGTTCACCGTGGTGAAGCCCGCCCCCACGGCCAACTTCGCCGGCATCCACGGCCTGACCTATCCCCCGGCGGTGGCCGACGATCCCGACGCGGTGCTGACCGAGCGGGCGCGGCCGGACGATCCGCGCCGCCCGATCCCGCGCGACCGCTGGCGCTTCGTCGCCCCCAAGGACGGCGGCCCGGTGCAGGAGGCGGCCCTGGACGGCGGCTTCAGGCCCGGCGTGCTTTACGAAGTGACCTATGTGGCCAAGGACCCCCGCGTGGTCGGCGCCGGCCTGGCCGGCATCCGCGACCTGCTGGCCTGGTTCCGCACCCACCCGCTCGAAGGAACCGCCCCGCCCAAGCACACCCTGATCTTCGGCATCAGCCAGTCCGGCCGGGTGATCTCCACCATGCTGCTGAACGGGCTGAACCTGGACGAGCAGGGCCGGCCGGTGTTCGACGGCGCCTTCATCCACGTGCCCGGCGCCGGCAAGGGCGGCTTCGACTACCGCTTCGCCCAGCCCACCCGCCACTTCAGCCTGCTGGAAGAGCACGACTACCCGGCCGACACCTTCCCCTTCACCACCACCCCCGAGACCGACCCGGTCACCGGCCAGACCGGCTCGCTGCTCGACCTTGCGCGCACAGCCGGCGGGCGGGCGCCCAAGCTGCTGTTCGTCAACACCTCGACCGAGTTCTGGAACCGCTCCGCCGCGCTGCTGGAGACCACCCCGGACGGCCGCGCCGACGTGACGCCGGACAAGAACACGCGGCTGTATTTCCTGGCCGGCTCCCAGCACTACGTCGGCCGCTCGCACGCGCGCTATCCCTACGTGAACTGCGTCTCCACCACCGACCACTACCTGGCCATGCGCGCCATGCTGCTGGCGCTGGAGCACTGGGCCAAGGACGGGACGCCGCCGCCGCCCAGCAACTATCCTAGGGTGGCCGACGGGACCCTGATCCCGGTCGACGCCTACCACGCGGCCTTCCCCAAGGGCCTGTCGCTGGTCCCGCCGGAGACCAACCTGCGGCCGCCGCGCCTGGACCTGGGCCCGCGCTTCGCCTCCCAGGGCATAGCCGACCTTATCCCGCCCAAACACGGGACGCCCTTCAACACCCTGGTCCCCCGCCCCGACGCCGACGGCAACGACCTGGCCGGCGTGCGCCAGGTCGAGCTGAAGGTCCCGCTCGGCACCCACACCGGCTGGAACGAGCGCGCGCCCGAGACCGGCTTCCCCTGGGCCACCGCCCGCTTCGACGGCTCCTTCCTGCCCTTCGCCCGCACCGAGGCCGAGCGCCGCGCGTCCGGCGACCCCCGCCCCTCGCTGGAAGCCCGCTACGGAAAGCGCGTGGCCTATATCGCCAGGGTCAAGGTGGCGGCCTTCGAAACCATGGCCGCGGGCTTCCTGCTGCCCGAGGACCTGGACCGGGTGATCGCCGAACAGACCGATCTCTACGACCGCATCCGGGCGCGCGAGCCTGGGGATCAGGGCTGTGGGTATCTGTTCGCGAAGTAGGGGCGCGGGCGGTAGGTGGAGGGGCGTCACAGCTTGATTGCAACGCCCCCTCAGATCAAAGGCCCTTCCTGTAGCCTTCCTGGAACGGCTGCGTGTCGAGGTCGCCGGCCGGGTCGCGTACGTAGCCGTTGGCGGGGTAGAGCCGGGCCTGGGCCGGGACGCCCCGCCGGGCGTGCAGGCAAATCTCCATGCCGCCCGCCGCCTTCACCCGCCGCTCGGCCTCCGCGAGCAGCGCCCGGGCGATCCCCCGTCCCTGCATCCCGGGCGCCACCGCGAGCAGCCGGAGATCCCAGGCGCCATCGACCCACGCTTCGCTGTGCGTGGATGGCGGCACGAGCGTGACCGTGCCCGCCGCCACACCGTCGACTTCGCAAAGCAATGTCGTCGCGAAAGCCCGACGGCCAGCCTGGTCGCTCAGGTAGGCCCGCCGCTCCGGCGACATCTCCACGCCCATGGCCGCGTAAAGCTGCGAAAAGCTCCCGATCAACAGCCCCACGACGAGATCGTCGTCAGCCTCCCGCGCGATGCGTATGCTGGTCATGCCGTCCTATTCTCCGGTGTGCGCAAGACGGGGTCTTTAGCCTATCGCCCCTCGGACGGCGCAAGGCCGCCGGCCGCCTCTACGGCTCTCGCCAGCCCTTCGCCCGCGCCGGGGCTAACGCGAAGTGGCGGCACCCCGTGCCCCTCGCTGGAAGCCCGCTGCCTATATATTCGCCAGGGTCAAGGTGGCGGCCCTGGAAACCGTGGCCGAAGGCTTCCGCTGCCCGAGGACCTGGACCGGGTGATCGCGGAGCAGACCGACTTACGACCGCATCGAGGCGCGGGAACCGGCGGACACGAGCTGCGGGTATTTGTTTGGGGTAGGGGCGCAGGCGACGGAGGGGCAGTTGTCAGCTCTGTTCGGCCTCAACTCAATTTGGTTTTCGGGCGCTTCCCACGACAGCCGGGCAATCGCCCTCCAGGTAGAGGTTGGTGGAGAGCGTCCTTCCTGTGGCGAGAAGGCTTGCCGTTCACCCCATTCTAAGCGCTAAGCTAAGACAACTCGGACGTGTGTGGCGGGGCGTGGGCGATGCTGGATATGCTGGAGCCATCTGAGGCGGAGTCTGCCTCTATCTTCCAGAGCAGCCTGCCGGTTGAGACGAAGCTGGAGAAGGCGCGAACAGAACTTCTTGATCTCTCGGCTCGCAACCGGCTGCTCAACATCCCTCGATCGGCCAAGAGCGCCAGGACCCTTGAGGTCATGGACGAGCTTTCGGACGAGATTTTCCGCCTTTTGGTGAGCGCGGGGCGGCCGTTCACCTTTCTTCCCGGCAGGGTCGCGGTTGGTGCGGAGCAAGCCGATGAAGGCGATGAGATCGCTGATCTAGCCCAACCGGAAGAAGACGGCTTTGATGAGCGAGGTGTCGCCAACCGCCACACCGACACACGGTTGCAGACCCGCCTGACACCCGCAGGGCTGCAGAAGAAGCTTCTCGATCTGTACGCAGATGCGCGCACACTTGAGGAAGAGCAGGGCGTCAACATCCTGTTCCTGGCGTTAGGAACGTTGAAGTGGATCGATCCTAAGAACGCGGCGAACATTCGCTATGCCCCCCTAGTGCTCGTGCCAGTGGCCCTTGAGCGCGGAAACGCGGCGGAGAAGTTCAAACTCCGATGGCGCCACGAAGACGTGTCCTCGAACCTCTCGCTTGAGACGTTCCTGGATCGCGAACATACCCTCCTACTTCCGCCATTCGAAGCCGACGACAACTTCAAGCCATCGGTATATGCGGCCGCCGTGGCCGAAGTGATCGCAGCGAAGCCCGGCTGGTCGGTGCAGCCGAACGACATCGTTCTGGGCTTCTTCTCTTTCGCCAAGTTCCTGATGTACCGTGATCTGGACGCCAGTGTGTGGCCAGCCAAGGCCAAGCTCACTGAACGGCCGTTGATCCGCTCCCTGCTATCCGATGGCTTTGACGATCCTGACGACCTTCTCTCCGAGGAGGAGCCGATCGATCCGCAGATCGCACCGAACGATATGCTGCACATTGTGGATAGCGATAGTTCTCAGACGCTTGCCATCCACGAGGTGCGCCGGTCCCGTAACCTCGTCATCCAGGGCCCACCCGGCACCGGCAAATCGCAGACGATTGCCAATATCATCGCCTCCGCCGTGGCGGACGGGAAGACGGTCCTGTTCGTGGCCGAGAAAATGGCCGCCCTGGAGGTAGTGAAGCGGCGGCTAGATGCGACGGGCGTGGGAGACGCTTGCCTCGAGTTGCACAGCAACAAGGCCAACAAGCGTGAAGTGATCAAGGAGCTAGATCGCACCTGGCAGCTTGGCGCGCCCAAGGGCGAAGAGCCGAGCGCGCTGATCCAAAGGCTGACGGTGGCGCGCGACCACTTGAACGCTCACGTCGAACGCCTCCATCGTCGCCACGACCCTTCGCAGCTTTCACCTTACGAGGTCATCGGCCAGCTCGCCCGTCTGCGTCGCGGTGGTCGCAAAGTGTCAGACGTGTCTTTGCCTGAAGGCGCGGGTTGGTCGGCTGAGGATTTTCGGTCGCGCCACGCCCTGTTGAAAGAACTAGCGGACCGGATCGAGGAGATTGGGTCGCCGGCGGACCACGCCTGGTGCGGTGTCGGGCTCGGCGCGATCCTACCCATGGATCGCGATCGTCTGCTCCAGCCATTGCCCGAATTGGCCAAGGACCTGAACGACCTGGTCGAAACCGCGTCGGTGCTCGCGAAGATATTGGAACTCGAGTCGCCTACATCACTCGCTGAGATAGGCGAGATTCAGGCTTTGGCCGAAAGGATCGCAGGGGCCCCCGAACTTCCGGCCGCGGCGCTCGCCTCCATCGCGTGGAGTGATCGAACGGATGCGATAGACGCTCTGCTGGCCGCGGGAGCTGCTTATGCCGCCGGTGTCGCAGCCTTGGACGGACGAGTATCGCAAGTCGGCTGGTCGGCGGACAGCACGACAGTGCGCGCCTCATTCTTGGCGCTGCCGGAAAGCTTTGCGGCAAAGGATTTTTCCGATGTCGAAAGCCTTGCCCGTAAGCTGCCAGACCTGTTCGCTGACGCCGACCGCCTAAGCGCGGCGCTCGGAACCGCGCCCGCGCGCACCGTCAGGGGCATCGGCCGTCTCACTCAAATCGCTGACCGGGTCGCCTCCGCTCCACCTGCCAGCCCAGAAGCGTTCGCGGCCGATCTGTGGAGCGACGGCATAGAGCGGGCGAACGATCTCGCTGAAGCCGCCGCCCGACTGGAAGAGGTGCGCGCTCAGATTGGAGATCGCCTTTCCCAAACTGCCTGGGGCCTGGATTTGGTCGCCGCGCGCACCACTCTGGCGGCGCATGGGACTGGCTTCCTGCGCATCTTGAACGGGGACTGGCGCCGAGCAAACAAGCTAGTCCGCTCGATCCTGGCTGACCCTAAGCTACCACTTGCCGAGCAGTTGATCCTGCTCGACGCGCTCAGCCGTGGCCAGGCTGCGCTTCGGGAAGTCCAAGCCGGAGACGCCTTCGCCACTAAGGCCTTCGGCGCGCACTGGCGTGGCGAACGATCGACGTCAGAGCCGCTACGGGCGCTCGTCGCCTGGATGCGAAGCCTAAGCGGTCTTGGTGCGGAGCCCCGCCTAATCGCGGCGCGCCAACCAGACCAGGAGGCGCTACGTGCCCTCGGAGGGCGCGTGGCCACAAAACTCACCAGCGCGAGGCCCGAAGTCGAAAGCGTCTGGCTTGCCCTGGATGCCCGTGCTCCAGCAATTTTCGGCGAAGTTGATGCGGCAGAACAGGCCGATCTTACGGGTGCCCTGCCTAAGCTTGCCGATCTTGCAGAGGCGGACGCCCGCTGCCAAACGATCCTCACCCCGACGCCGGAAAACCTCTTAGAACGCATCCGGCTTCTCACCCTGTTGGTTGACGGTCGTGCCGCCGCCGAGATTGTCGACGACGGAGAGGCGTTGGGTCGAGACGCGTTTGGGGACGGTTGGAGCGGCCGGGCCTCCAATTGGCCAGTTCTTGATGGCGCTGCGACTTGGCTCAAGGCGAATAGCGACATTCGCGAATTGGCCAGTCGAGTATCCGACCGGCCACACACGTCGCGCGTCGCCTCGGTACTCGTGCGCCATCGTGACGCCCTGGTCGCGAGATCCGGCGCTTTGTGCGACGCGTTGAAACTCGACCGCCGAGTCGCGCTCGGGGGCGATGACCTCTCAACACAGCCTCACGCGCGTTTCACGACCCGGCTCTCCCGCTGGTTGGCGGCGCCTGAGGCTCTGTCGACCTGGGTCGGCTATCGCGATCGAGCATTGGAGGCGCGTACGCGGGATTTGGGCGAGTTCGTCGATCAGCTTGAGCAGGGCTCGCTTACCACGGCCGATGCGCTGCCACTGTTCGAGATGAGCGTGTTCGAAGCAGTGCTCGGCGACATGGTGCGGCTGGACCCAGAGATCGGGCGTTTCAGCGGGTTCTTGCATAGCCGGTTGGTCAACGAGTTCGCCGACCTCGATCTGCAGCGCATCAAGCAGGCTCGTTTGGAGGTCGTGCGTGCCCATCATCGCCGGATTCCGCGACAGCAGGGCGGAGCCGTTGGTCCGCTAGGCACGCTTCGGGGCGAGATCGCCCGCAAGAAGGGACACAAGCCAATCCGGCAGCTCATGGAGCAAGCCGCGCCTGCCGTGCAAGCGCTGAAGCCCGTACTGATGATGAGCCCGCTGTCGGTCGCTCAATATCTGCCTCCCGGTGCGATCAGCTTCGACCTGCTTGTGATGGACGAGGCGAGCCAGATACAGCCTGTCGACGCGTTGGGTGCGGTAGCTCGCTGTAAGCAGGTCGTGGTCGTGGGCGACCCAAAACAGCTCCCGCCGACTGCTTTCTTCAGCAAGATGACGGGCGCGGTCGACGAGGATGATGAAGAAGAAGGTACCGCCAAAGTCGCCGACATCGAGAGCATCCTCGGCCTATTTACCGCGCGCGGTCTGCCGAAGCGGATGCTGCGTTGGCACTATCGCAGCCGCCATCAATCACTGATCGCCGTTTCAAACTCGCAATTCTACGAAAGCAAACTGTTCATCGTCCCCAGCCCCCACTCTCATGAAGCCGGGATGGGATTGCGTTTTCACCACGTTGCCGACGGACTTTTCGATACGGGCAAAACCCGAACTAACGTTGTCGAGGCGAAGGTCGTGGCGCAGGGCATAATCGACCACGCCATAAACCATCCAGACCTATCGCTCGGAGTGGCCGCGTTCTCTTCTCAACAGCGGCGGGCGATTCAGGATCAGCTCGAAGTTCTACGTCGCGGGCTCGCTCCCGCGCACGAGGCCTTTTTCCAGCGCCACCCCACCGAGCCATTCTTCGTGAAGAACCTGGAAAACGTCCAAGGCGACGAACGGGACGTCATCTTCATTTCGGTCGGCTACGCGGCCAATACGCCAGGCGGCAAGGTTCCCATGCGGTTTGGGCCGCTGGGTTCAGCCGGTGGCGATAGACGGCTGAACGTGTTGATCAGCCGGGCCAAACGCCGTTGCGAGGTGTTCTCGTCCATTACGGACGAGGACATCGATCCGGACTTTGCCGAAAGCCGTAAGGGTGTTCTCGCCTTCCGGCTGTTCCTGCACTTCGCCCGCACGGGCCGGCTGTCTCTCGTGGAGACCACAGGGCGGCATCATGACGGTGTGCTGGAGGCTGAGGTGGCGGCAGCGCTTCAAGAGCGGGGTTATCAGGTACACCGTAATGTCGGGATAGCGGGCTTGTTCGTCGATCTCGCTATTGCCGATCCGACCAGGCAGGGGCGCTATATCCTAGGCGTGGAATGTGACGGCGGGTCCTATCGTTCCGGACGTTCGGCCCGCGACCGCGACCGCATTCGCCGCGCAGTGCTGGAAGACCACGGTTGGACGATGCACCGGCTCTGGAGTGCCGATTGGTTTCAGCGTCCAGGCGAAGAGCTGGAGCGCATTGTCGCCGCGATCGAGGCGGCCAAAACGGAGCACGCCACTCGCGACGCAGCGCTGAAACGCGCGGTCCCTGTCGAGATCGTTTCCATCGAGCGTGAAGAGATCACCGACATCAGCTTGGTAGGAGTCGAGGATCAGCCTGCGGTGTTTGTCGGCCCCTATCTGGAAGCATCCCTGAAGCGGCCCCCATCCACACCCGACGACATTCACCTGACGCCGACCGGGGTCCTGGCTCATCTTGCCGAGCAGGTGGTCGCGCGGGAGGGGCCAGTCCATTTCGACGAAGTCACCACCCGCATAAGGGACGCGTGGGGAGCAGGGCGCGCGGGAGGCCGAATCCGTGACGCGATCGAGCGTGCGGTGGCGGTCTCTATCGCCCAGGGCCATATGTTGCGTGAGGACGGGTTCCTGTTCGAACCCGGTTCCACACCGTCGGTTAGAGACCGTTGCCAGGTCCGTTCCCTCGGTCTCCGCAAGCCTGAGATGCTGCCGCCGACGGAACTGAGGGCGGCGATCCTGCAAGTCGTCCAAGCCAACTTCGGAGCTACGCCCGACCAGGTGGCGCAGACGGTGGCTCGCGATCTGGGGTTCAAGGCGACGAGCGCTCAGCTTCGCGCGGTGCTCGACGCAGCGGTGGAGCGAGCCGTAACCTCTCAGGACTTAATCCGTGAGGACAACCTTCTGGTGGTTGGACCGGGGGCGGAGCGCCCTACGGCGCCCGCTCCCGCGACGGATGCTCTGTTGACGCTGATCGAAGCTGGAGAGAGCGAACGTCTGGAATTTAAGCAGACCTTGCGACTTGATGTCGAGACGCAGACGCTCAACCGCAAGCTGGAAGATGTCGTGGTCAAGACCATCGCTGGTTTTGCCAATCAGGCTGGTGGCACCTTGCTGATCGGGGTTCGCGACGATGGCGTCGTGACGGGCATCGAGCCGGACTACGCGACACTGAGCACGGGCAACCGTGACAAGTTCGAGCTGCACCTGACCCACCTCCTCAACCTGAATTTCGGGCAGGCTTTCCGGGCGACTCGCGTCCGGGTCAGTTTTCCCGCTGTCGGCGGCAAGGTCGTCTGTCGTGTGGACGTTCAGCGTTCTCCGATCGGCGTCGTGGTCAAGCTCGCGGATCGTTCAGGCGCACCCGTTGAGAGGTTTTATGTGCGGACGGGTAACTCGACCCACGAATTCTCCCTCAGTCAAATGACTGCGTTCATGGCTAGTCGAGGAAAGTAGGTTCAAAAAATTCACTAAAAGCATTACATTATCGGCACAGCGTGGAAATTTGGCACGACAGCCAATCTTCCTAGTGGCGCGCTGACGCTGCTCCTGCATTTGTACAGAAGCAGCGCCTAATAATTAGCAAGGATCTTTGCGCCAGTGATCTGGCTTATCTCGATCCTGAAGGTGGCGCTCGCGGGCTACGTGGACAGGATGGTAACCGTCAGCGCAAGCCTTGTCTTTGGCTTCCTTCTGAGTCTTGAAATCACCACTTTCATTCCCATCGACCACGATTACATGGTGTGTAGTTCCGGCATTCTTGTCGGTGCTTTTGGGTCTGTGTTCGATATACGCCGCGGCCACATGCATCTCCCTATCTCTAATTTTTTCCTAGAATAGGTAGCTTTTTGAGCTTGGCAACGTTAGATTGATTTTGGTGAGACTGGCTATCCCTACCCCTCATGGTCGAGGCTGGGATATAACGTCCCCGAGGTGGCAAGCGCCGCTGCGCGTGGATGGAGCCTAGGCGGGGCCCCTGAGAATCACCCTCCAGGACGAGCGCCCATGTCCGCTATAGGCACGGTCCGGCTGGTGGATCACGCCCAATGTCCGCTTCCCATCTTCGGCGTTCCGAGGGTCTGCCGAGGCTCCTCCGCATCGACTTCGCGACCGCCGACCATTAGACCAAACTCACTCGCCCACCGGCTGCAACCCAGGTCCCCGCCGATGCACGCGCCTCCTCCCCAAGCGATCGCCTCGCCATCCCCCGCCGCAAACAGCCGCGAGGTGCTGTCCTGCGAGGTGGGCGGCAGGAGGTTGCGGTTGACGGCTGAGGGTGAGGCGCTGGTCTACCATTACGGTACGCCGGACAAGGAGGAGTTGCGCATCGTCGGGCGCGCGGCGGATGGGAATGTCCACTATCGCCGGCGGGATTCAGCGGTGGAGGGCCGGCCGTTTTCCGACGCCCAGGTGCGCTTCAGCCGTGGGCCCTACAACTACATCGTGGTCTGGGACATCCACAGCACCAGCTACCCGATGGGCGCGCACTTCGTGGTGGCGAAGGGCATGAGGACCCTGGCCGTGCAGAACTGCACGTCATACCGGCTGGACCCGGCCGCGTTCGATTTCGGCTCGCTGCCGACCGATGGCGACCAGTACGGCCACGAGATGTTCTGATTTGACGAACGGGTTGGGGCCGCCGCGGTGGCGACGGCCCTTTCCACGTTGGTCGGCTACCAGATGTGGGCGCGGTCCTGGGGCGCCAGGTACAGGGCGTCGCCCGGCTTGACGTCGAAGGCCGCGTACCAGCCGTCGACATTGCGGACCACGCCGTCGACCCGGAAGCGCTCGGGCGAGTGCGGGTCGACCACCAGGCGCTGGCGCATGGCGTCCTCGCGGGTCTTGCCGCGCCATACCTGGGCCCAGCCCAGGAACACCCGCTGGTCGCCGGTGAAGCCGCCCACCATCGGCGCGGGCTGGCCGGCGAGGTAGGCGTGATAGGCGTCCAGGCCCAGGTTGATACCGCCGGAGTCGGCGATGTTCTCACCCATGGTCAGCTTGCCGTTCACGTGCGCGCCGGGCACGGGCGAGTAGCTGTCGTACTGGGCGCCCAGCCGCCCCGCCCGCTCATCGAAGCGCTTGGCGTCCTCGGCGGTCCACCAGTCGCGCAGGTGGCCCTGGTCGTCGAACTTGCGGCCTTCGTCGTCGAAGCCGTGGGTCATCTCGTGGCCGATCACCCCGCCGATGGCCCCGTAGTTGATGGCCGGGTCGGCGTTCGGATCGAAGAACGGCGGCTGCAGAATGGCGGCCGGGAACACCACCTCGTTGAACACCGGGTTGTTGTAGGCGTTCACGGTCTGGGGGGTCATGTCCCACTCGGCCTTGTCGACCGGCTGGTTCAGCCGGGCCACCTGGCGGCGCCATTCGAACGCCTGGCCGCGCTCCACGTCGCCGGTCAGGTCGTCCGGGCTGATGCGCAGGGTGGAATAGTCGCGCCATTTGTCCGGATAGCCGATCCGCACGGTGTAGCCGGCCAGCTTCTTCAGCGCCTCGGCCTTGGTGGCCGGGCTCATCCACTCGACCTTTTCCAGGCGGGCGCGGAAGGCGGCCTTCAGGTCGGCGACCAGCCGCTCCATCTTGGCCTTGGAGTCCGGCGGGAAGTAGCGCTCGACATAGATCTTGCCGACCGCCTCGCCCATGCCGCCGTCCACCACCGCGACAGCGCGCTTCCAGCGGGCCTGGATCTGGGGCTGGCCCGAGAGTTCCCGGTTGCGGAAGCGGAAGCGGGCCTGGACGAAGGCGTCCGACAGGAACGGCGCGGCGCTGTCGGCGACGTGGAACGCCTGCCAGGCCTTCAGCGTCTCCAGCGGGGTCTCCTGGTAGATGGCCGCGATCTTGGGCAGGGCGGTGTTCTGCGAGACGATCACCCGATCCGTCCCGGCCAGGTGGGCGGCTTCGAGATAGGACGTCCAGGCCAGGCCAGGCGCCGACTGGCGCAGCGCGGCCACCGTGGTCGGGTTGTAGGTCTTTTCCGGATCGCGCTCGTCCTCGCGCGCCCAGCTCGCCTGCGCGATGCGGGTCTCGAAGGCGACCACGGCCTTGGCGGCGCTCCCGGGCTGCGCCCAGCCGGCCAGGCGCAGCATGTCGGCGACGTAGGTCTCGTACTTGGCCTTCTTGGCGGCGAAGCTGGCCTGCAGGTAGTAGTCGCGGTCGGGCAGGCCCAGGCCGGACTGGGACAGGTGGATGGCGTAGCGGTCGGGGTTGCGCTCGTCCGGATCGACGCTGACGTCGACCACCGAGGACAGGAAGCCCTGGTTGGCCCGGCCCATCAGGGCCGCCATCTGCGCCTTGCTGGTCACCGCGCGGATTTCCGCCAGGCGGGGCTTCAGCGGTTCGGCGCCCAGGCGGTCGGCGCGGGCCTGGTCCATGAACGCCTTGTAGAAGGCGCCGATCTTCTGGTCGCTGGTGACGGGCGCGGCCGGGGCGTTGGCGGCGGCCTGTTCCAGGATGGCGTGCACCCGGGCCTCGGACAGCTCGGCCAGCTTGACGAAGGCGCCGTAGCTGGAGCGGTCCGGCGGGATCACGATCGCCTTGACCGCATCCCCGTCGGCATAGTCGAAGAACGAGTCGCCGGGCTTGGCCGCCCGGTCCATGCCGCCGACGTCAAAGCCCCAGGTCCCGTAATGGGGCACGGCCATCGGATCGACCTGGGTTTCGCCCGCAGGGGCGCCGACAGCGTGGCTGGCGCACAGGGAAACCGCTGCGGCCGCGCACAACAGGATCTTCTTCATACAGACTGAACTCCGGGTGGAAGCCCCATGAACATGCACGGCCAAGCTGACTCCGCTCATTAACTTTTCGTCATGCGGAGGCGCGGCCGGAGCAGGATCGGACCCCCACGCCGTTCCCATTCGCCCCGCCCCGCCCTATGGAGGGCGCCGATAGCCGCAAGGAGCCGCCCGATGAGCGCCCCGACCAGCCCAGCCGCGCCCGGCAAGCCCGGCCTGACCGTCTCTCCCCTCGCCGTCCCTTTCCCGCGCATGGGCGAGATCAAGGGCGTGGAGATCGCGGTCGCGCGCGCCGGCTTCTACAAGCATGAGCGCGACGACCTGGTGCTGTTCCGCTTCGACGAGGGGACGGCCTGCTCAGGCGTGTTCACCCGCCACGCCGTGGGCTCGGCCCCGGTGGACTGGTGCAAGGCCGCCCTGGCCGCGACCGGCGGCGAAGGCCGAGCGCTGGTGGTCAACGCCGGCTGCGCCAACGCCTTCAC
>JBARAK010000366.1:0-1666 GCA_049791955.1 Caulobacteraceae bacterium | reverse complement strand
GAGGAGGAACCCGATGTCGAAATTCGTCGTCGCGCCGCATTTCCGGCTGCACGAATGGGTCGCCGAGGAGAAAGGCTATTTCGCCGCCGAAGGTCTCGACTACGAGTTCCGCGAGACCATGGATTCGACGTCGGGCAGCGGCCATCACATCGGCAACAAGGTCGGCGCCTATCAGACGCTCGAAGCCGGCCGCACCTGCAATGTCAGCGGCGCCTGCCATTGGACCATGAACGTCGCCGCATCGAACGGCCACGGCAAGCTTTATGCCGACGCTTATTCGGTGTCGCCGGCAGGCGTGTTCGTCCCGCCGGAGTCGCCGATCAAGACGCCCGCCGATCTCGCCGGTGTGCCGATCTCGGTCGGCTACCAATCCGGCAGCCACTACGCGACCATCCAGGGCCTCGATCAATATCTCAAGCCCGATCAGATCAAGCTGTCGTTCAACGACGGCCTTCTGTTCAGCCGCATGGAGCTTCTGATCGACCGCAAGGTGCCGGCGGCGTCGCTGTTCTCGGGGCCGTATTACTTCCTCGAGCAGCTCGGCTTCCGCAAAGTCATCGACACCACCTTCATGATGGCGTCGATGGTCACCGGCACGCCGGACCCGGAGGACGTGCGCAAATTTTTCCGCGCGCTGCGCCGGGCGCAACGCGACATCGACCTGCGGCCGGAGCTGTTCACGCACTACTACAAGAGGGAATTCCCGGTGCGCTTCCACGCCCAGATGGATACGCGGCGCTGGGGCCCGGGCGAGCGGCTGGTGTTCGAGCCGTATTCGAAGCAGACCTTCGACGAGTCCTTCGAGTGGATCGAGCAGCACGGCATTTTTCCGCGCAGCGAAATGGGTTCCGGCAACTACGAAACCTCGATCTTCCACTAATCGGCTGACGCGCTATCGAGGTGTTCGCGCACCAGCGCGAACACCTCGCGAAACATTTTTGGCGTCAGCACGCCGGTGTTCGTGTTGTAGCGCGAGCAGTGATAGCTATCGAATAATTTGAATTCGCCCATCGCGTGCGCGCGGCCGTGCGTGAAAGGGTAGAGCGATTTGCGCAAATCCCGCGCCACGATCAACGTCTCGTGCGCGATCCTGCCGAGCGCGATGACGGCGCGCAGCCGCGGCATCCCGGCGATCGTCGCCGTCAGAAATGGCCGGCAGGTCGCGATCTCCTGCGGCGTCGGCTTGTTCTCCGGCGGCACGCAGCGCACCGCGTTGGTAATGCGGCAATCGTTCAGCGTGAAGCCATCATCCGGGCGGGCTTCGTAGTTTCCCTTGGCGAAGCCGAATTCCTTCAGCGTGGCGTAAAGCAGATCGCCGGCATAGTCGCCGGTGAACGGCCGGCCGGTGCGGTTGGCGCCGCGCAAGCCCGGCGCAAGTCCGACAATCAGCAGGCGGGCATCGATCGGACCGAACGAGGGAACCGGCGCATTGAACCAATCCCGTTCCTGCTTGCGCCACGCGCTGCGGAAAGCGACGAGACGCGGACAACGCGGACAGTCGCGGCCGGGCTTGCCGCTCGGGCGTTCCATGGCTTCGACCGGCGCGTTGAACCACCGCGGCTCCTGCTCGCGCCAGGTTTCGCGAAAAGCGACAAGGCGAGGGCAGCGCGGGCAATCGCGGCCTGGTGAGGTTTTTTCCGGGCGAGCCTTGGCGTCAGTCTTGGGC
>JBARAK010000365.1:0-5252 GCA_049791955.1 Caulobacteraceae bacterium | reverse complement strand
ACTTCACCGTGTGCGGGCCCTTGTGATTTCGGGGCGGCGCCCGAAGGGGTCGCCTTCGACGCCGCCCCAGGGGAAAAGAGGGTCTTGAAGGCCTGACTCCAGAGACGCGCCTGCTCCTTGGCTTGGGGAGACGCGTTGGGGGAGTTCGCGTCCTCCCACATTCTGATCTGTTGGGCGCGGGCGTTGTCCCTCTCCCACGCCAGCCTGTTGGGCGTATCCAGCCCCTGGATCGCAAACGAATCCTGCGGGCGCTGGACGATGCTCCAGGGACTTATCGCTGCGCCATGAGCTTCCCGTTTCTTTTGATCGTAGACCTTCCTGTCCTCAGCAAAGGCTTTCGCCAGGATGATTTTTCCACTTCCTTTTGGCCCAAGTCCCCACTGGAGAGACGAAAAACTCTTTATAAAATCTGTTTTCGCGTTCTTCGCGTCTGCGGCAGCCAGCGCTTTCTTGGCTTCCATATCGCGCTTTTCCTTTTCTCCCCTCACATACCCGTCTTTATTCGTGCCCTGGGCGATCAGATCGCTAAGCCTTGCGATCTCGTGCAGGGTATCGAGGATTCCGCCGCCGAACTTGATTTGCGTGTTGTTCAAGTCGGTCAGCTTGGCGGCCATTCCATCTTCCTGGGGATGGGCGGAGGCCACCCGCATCATCGCCTCTTGAAGCGCTTTTCCACCGCCCTTCAGACCCGTACCCAGGTCGGCCTTCTCCCGCTCGCTGATATCGCCACGGTTCATCAGGGCGCCGTAGACGTCCTGCAGGGCGGCGGGGGATTTCGGGGCGGCGATTTCCGCCAGCATCGGCAGGCTGGTGGGATCGACCTTCGCCATGTCGATCCCGGCTTCCTTGGCGAGCGCCAGGGTGGGGGACTTGGCGCTGGAATCCAGGAAGGTGTCGACCGTGGCCGCCGCGGAAAGACCCAGACCGGTCGCGGCGGAAAACCGTTTGATGTATTCTTCCCGGTTGGCGCCAGTCTTGACCCTCAGGTACTTCTGTATTCTCTCGACGTTGGTGACGTCGTCGCCCAGATGATCCGAGCCGCCCGAACCAAATCCGTAATTGCCCAGCGAACCGCCGAAGGTATTCTTCACCGTCGCGAACAGACCGCCTTGCATCAGGGCCGCGTTGGACAGGGCGTCCATGCGAGGGTTTGCACTCTCCAGCGCTGCGGCGATCATCTGGTGTGACGCCTGGCCGTCCGCTCCGCCATGACGCACAGCGGTGTCCGCCGTATTGAGCGCGGCCGCGGCGCCGGCGGGGTCCAGGCCCGGCGCCTGCCCGATCAGCGACGACAGGCCGGTGGCGTATCCGACCACGTTCGGCGTCGATAGCGTGAGCCGGGAGGATGTCTGGGCGAAATCTCCGATCGCCTTGGCGATCTCGTCGCCTTTTCCCGCATATCCACTGCGCTGGATCGCGTCGGCGACCGTGAGCGCCATGTCCCGGGTGTCGGAAACACTTCGATCGACGCCGAGCGCGCGCATCTGCCCGAAGACCTTGACCATGGCGTCCGGGTCGACGCCATAGGCGCTGGAAACACCGTAGGCCGTATCCAGCTCCCCGCGGAACGAACCGTCGTTCACATCATGAGCGGACAGATCGCCGGCCGCCTTGACGTAGACGTTCGCCAGCCGTTGGCTTTCCAGATAGTTGACCCCCATTCCCTCGCTGGCCTGGCGGGTCTGGTCGCGCAGGGTCTCGAAGTCGACGCCCAGGTCGCCCATGCGGCGCTTCAGCGTGTCGACGCCCTCGGCCTCCTGGTCGGCGTCCCCGACCCCCTTGGCCGTCCACTGCACGGCGGCGGTGATGGCGGCGTTCATCGCGCTTATCGCGAGATTGCCCCCAAGCCCGGTCAGCTTCGTACCGAGCGCCTCGCCCCCGCCACCCGTTTCGCCGCCGCTTCCACCTCCCCTGGAATGGCGTTCGCCGGCGGAACTGGCGGCGTCCCTGTTGGCCCCGCCGTCGCCCCGCAGGCCTTCGAAATAATCCGGCGCCGACCGGCCGGCATGATGGCGTGCGGAGCGGCCGGCCCTGGCGCGCCGCCGCCTCTTGGAACCGCCATCGCCTGATGGGGTCGCGTTGTCGTCGTCAGCCATCGGCGCTCAGGTCCTCCCACTCATCGGGATTGGCCGCCGCGCGGGCGACGGCCTCGGCGACGGCGCGTTCGGCCGCCTCCGCCTCCGCGTCGATCCGGGCCACCTCGGCGGCGAGGTCGAAGTCCTCGTCCTCGTATTCGTCGCCCTCGGGCCGCTGCGCGAAGTCCCAGGCGTAGAGTTCCGTCACGATGTCTTCGAGGGTGAGCGCCAGGAAGCCGGGATCGTTCGGCGGCAGGTTGAACAGGCGGCGGTAGCGGAACCCGACAGTCCTGGCCCGCGCGCGGCCCTCGCGCTTAGCCCGCCTTGGCCAGCTTTCGCCGAAAGGTGATCTCCTGTTCCCGGATCGCCTCCCAGACGCGGAACAGCAGCTCCACATTAGCCGGATCGGTGGCGTCCAGCTGCTCCGGATCCCAGCCCGGCGGGCTCTTCACCACCAGCACCTTCAGGTCGGCCATGGCGCCGGCGAACCTGGACAGGAAGTCGGTCACCAGCGCCAGCCCCTCGGTCTGGCGGGCGTACTCGCACTCGATGCGCATCTGCACCGCCATGGTCCGGCGGGTGACGGTGAAGCCGGCCGAGCGGTCGAGCCGCCCCTCCTCCGCGGGAAGGTAGTCGGGAACCGTGACCTCGTAGAGATGGGTGGGATCCATGGGGCCTCAGGATGGGTGTGATTGAGCGCGGGCGTCCCTCCCCCGCCTCGGCGGGAGAGGGGGCTCGGTCAGATCCCCACGCCCGACGCGTCGAGCGCGTTGAACTGGGCGTGGTTCATGACGATGGCGTGCTTGTTCACCTCGACGTCGCCGGAGTGATACGAGCAGCCGGTGTACTTGCGCAGCAGCTGGCCGGTGGTCTTGTCCATGACCAGGAAGTCGAACACCAGGCCCTGAAGCACGGCGTCGCCGTTCTCGGCCGCCACGCCCGCCGCCCGCAGGCTGCCCTTGCGCAGCACCATGGCCGAGACGGTCAGCGAATGCTTGGCCATGCCCGGCACATACTCGACGACGTGGATGTCGCCGATGCCGCTGGCGGGCTCCAGCCCGTAGTCGTCCGAAGCGCGTACGTTCTGCATCAGCCCAACCTGCACGCCGCCCATCATGACGACGACGTTGTTGCCGGACTGGGTCTGCAGGTTCTGGGTAAGTTGTGCTGCCATGTTTGGACCTCGCCAGAGCATGACAGCCGGGGATCTCGGCCATCACGCTCCATGTTTGGGGGAATATTGAAGGCGTCGGATCAGGCGCTCGCCGTGCCCGCGTAGGGCACCGCCGAGATCGAGATCAGCACGAAGTTGTTCGGGATCACCGGCGAGCACTGGAACTGCACGCTGACCGCGTCACCGCTGATCGAGGCGGTGATGCCGGTGAAGGCCGGGCTGTTGGTGTCGCCCACGATCACCCCGGGGCCCAGCGGATCGGGAACCGCCAGCGCCGCCAGCGCGGTCTGGGTCAGGCTGACCGCCTGGGACAGCAGGGTCGGGCCGCCCTTCTGGCCCTTCAGCGGGGCCAGGGCCGCGCGCACGGTCTTGGCGATGTAGTCCACCGCCGCGCCCGTCGACAGCTCCACCTTGTCGTAGCGGTTGTCGTTCAGCCAGGTCGAGACCGACTGCACCACATTGAAGCCGTCGGTGGTGCTCTCGACCGGGATCACCCCGCCGCTGATCAGCGGGTCGGTGTCGACCGGATTGCGCAGCTTGCGCTCCATGCCCTTGAGCGCCAGCGACTTGTTGGTCATCGGCGTGCCGGGGCTGGAGCCCGCGAAGCCGCCGGCGATCATCGCCGCCACCACATAGGGGGCGTAGAGGGTCAAGTCGCCATTGGCGTCGAAGTCGTAGCCCCCCAGGTGCGTCAGCCCGGTGCGATCGCTGTTCAGGCCGAGCGCCAGGCCCAGGGCCGTGGTGTCCGACGTGCCGACGACCGGCCCGACCAGGGCGCGGCGCTCCGAGCGCATGGTGTTGGACATGAACACGCAGTGGGCGTCGGCCATGGCGTGGATGGACGGATCGCCCGACAGCGGCGTGAGCCACGAGACGTCCTCGTACTGCAGGGTCTCGAAGGCGTTGGACCAGTCGACGTTGGTGATCACTCCGTCCGAGCCGCCGGCCAGATAGGTGAAGCCGATCAGGGCCGGGGGCTGGCCGGCGTTGGGCGCACGCACCGCGTCCACCAGGCCCTCGGACACGCCATTGAACCAGTCGACCGCGGCCTGCAGGTTGGCGGTGGCGATCACCTGGGCGGTCATCACGTCCTGGTTGGTGACGTAGTCGAGCGCGTTCAGCGTCGCGGCGGCGCCATTGCCGCCCTGCACCGTGGCCGAGAAGCCGGCATCGGCGTTGATGCGGTCGACCAGCTGCTGCACCGTGGGATAGGCGGCCAGCGAAATGGTGTCCGCGACCGTGCCCACGGGGGCGTAGAGGGTCAGGGTGTCGCCCACGATCGACATGGCGGCGCTGGCCGCCGTCCCCGCGTAGCCGATCTGGAACACGTTGCGCGAGACGTTGTCCTGCGAATAGGTGGTCGAGGCGATCGCGGTGGTCAGCTTCAGGCCGGCGGTGGTGCCGGTCTCCACCTTCACCTTCACCTGGGTGGTGCGCTGGCCGTAGTCGGTCGAGTTCATCAGGATGGTCGGATTGCCCGCCCCGTCGTTGAGGGTGAGGGTGGACTGGGTCGCCGGATTGACCCGCACGACGATAATCTGGGCCGGCCCGTCGACCTCGCTGGACGGGGCGAAGGCCCGGGTCGCGGCGTCGACCAGATCGCCGCTGACCAGGGTGTTCACCACGTCCTGGGCCGAGCCGAAGGTCAGCACGGTGTTGGGCTGGCCGCCGGCGGACGCGCCGACCAGGGCCAGGACGCCACTATTGGCGGTTCCGGTCGGCAGCAGCGCGGAATCATTCACCGCACTCGCCACGGCGGGCGAGATGTACTGCTGACCATTGAAGAAGATGCCTGCGGCCATGTTTTCGGTTTCCTCTAGGCGACCGGGCGCGACACGAAGGCCGCGTAGCGATTGTCGAAGTTGGCGGCGGTGTCGCGGCCGTTCCCGGTGCGCACCTGCTCGGCGTAGAAGGCGGCCAGCAGCTCGACGCGCTTGTCGGAGCCCGACTTGCGCGAGCACCACTCCGCCGCCCCGATGGTGACAGGCCGGACGACCACGGGG
>JBARAK010000364.1:0-2613 GCA_049791955.1 Caulobacteraceae bacterium | reverse complement strand
CATGCGCATCCTTGTCGTCGAAGACGATCCCGATCTCTCCCGCCAGCTGAAAGCGGCGCTCGCTGACGCCGGCTATGCGGTCGACCATGCGCCGGACGGCGAGGAGGCCCACTTCCTCGGCGAGACCGAGCCCTATGACGCCATCGTGCTCGACCTGGGCCTGCCCAAAGTCGACGGTGTCTCGGTGCTGGAGCGCTGGCGCCGCTCCAACGTCGCGACGCCCGTGCTGATCCTCACCGCCCGCGGCGCCTGGAGCGAGAAGGTGGCCGGGTTCGACGCCGGCGCCGACGACTATCTGACCAAGCCGTTCCACACCGAGGAGCTGCTGGCGCGCCTCAGGGCCCTGTTACGCCGCTCGGCCGGCCACGCCGCCCCCAGCCTGGAGTGCGGTGCGCTGCGCCTCGATCCCCGTGCGGCCCGCGCCGCGGTCAATGGTGAGCCGCTGCGACTCACGTCGCTCGAATACCGCCTGCTGCACTATCTGATGATGCACCAGGGCCGGGTGATCAGCCGCACCGAGCTGGTCGAGCACCTCTACGACCAGGACTTCGACCGCGACAGCAACACCATCGAGGTGTTCGTCGGCCGCCTGCGCAAGAAGATCGGGCCGGATCGGATCGAAACCGTGCGCGGCCTTGGCTATCGCCTGCTGCCCCTGTCGGGCGACGCGCCGGCCGCGTGAGGCGGCGGGCTTGAAACTCCCGCGCTTCCGACGAACGCCTTCCGACGGGACCCAGACGTCCGGGATCCAGGCGATCGGGACCCAGACCGCCGCGCCCCGGTTCGGCAGCCGTTCGCTGGTCGGACGGCTGATCTCGCTCGCCTCGATCTGGAGCCTGCTGCTGCTGGCGGCCATGGGCATAGCGCTGACGGCCTTCTTCCATCACGCCGCCATCAGCCGGTTCGACCAGGACCTGACCGATATCGCCAACGGCCTGTACGCCGGCGCCGGGGTGGACGCGGGCGGCCAGGTCACGCCCCCGACCCTGACCGACGACCGGGCGCGGCGCGCCTACTCGGGCAAGTACTGGCAGATCGCCGACCTGCCGGGAGACGGCCGGCCCCATGCGCTGGCCCGCTCCCGCTCCCTGTGGGACCAGGTGCTCAACGTCTCGCCGCCTGCCCTGGCCGCCCTGCAGGCCAAGCCCGGCCAGCCGGTCTATTACGACACCCTGGGACCGGGCATGGACGGCCATGAGCCGCTGCGGGCGGTTGGCCTGCTGGCCTTCCTGCCGGGACACGCGGCGCCGGTGCTGTTCATCGCCGCGGAGAACCGCGCGCCCCTCGACCGCGACGTGCGCCGCTTCGGCTGGACCACGGCGGCGGCGATGATCGTGCTGGGGGTGGGACTGGTCGGCGCGGTGTTCATACAGGTCGGCGTCGGCCTGACGCCCCTGTTCGCCATGGGCCGGGAGATCTCCGAGGTGCGCAAGGGCCGCGCCCAGCGCCTGACCCGCCGCTATCCCTCCGAACTCGCGCCCCTGGCCAACGAACTCAACGCCCTGCTGGACCATAACCAGGAGGTGGTGGAGCGCCAGCGCACCCACGTCGGCAACCTGGCCCACGCCCTGAAGACGCCGATCTCCGTGCTGCTGACCGAGGCCGCCGGCGCGCCGGGTCCCCTGTCGAATTTGGTGACCCGCCAGGCCGAGACCATGCGCCACCAGGTGGAGCACCACCTGCGCCGGGCGCGGGCGGCGGCGCGCGCCCAGGGCTCCGGCGAACGGACCGACGTGGCCGAGGTGCTGGACGAGATCGTGCGCACGCTGGAACGGATCTTCCGCGCCCGTGACGTCATGATCGACTGGGAAGCGCCCGACGACCTGCAGTTCCTGGGCGAGCGCCAGGACCTGCAGGAGCTGGCCGGCAATGTGCTGGAGAACGCCTGCAAGTTCAGCCGCGGGCGGGTAAGGGCTGAGGCCGAGCCGATCAGCGCCTCGCGCTGGCGGCTGACGGTGGAGGACGACGGGCCGGGCCTGACGCCCGACCAGCGCAAGGCGGTGCTGAAACGCGGCGAGCGGCTGGACGAGAGCGCGCCGGGATCGGGGCTGGGCCTTTCGATCGTCGACGAACTGGCCCGCGCCTACGGCGGCTCGCTGGTCCTGTCCGCCTCGCGCATGGGCGGCCTGCGCATCGACATGGAGCTGCCGCGGGCCGAGAACTGAGCGGCGCGCGCCCAAGCTAACTCAGCGCTCGACCTGCACCCGCGCCCGCGTGCGGCGCTGCTCCGCATCCACCGCCTCCAGACGATAGAAACCCGGGCTCAGCGGCCGCCACAGGCTCTGGCCGGTCGAGGCGTCGTAGGGGACCGGCGCCCCGTCCACGTACCACCGCACCTCGCGCCCCCGGGCGGTCAGCGCTAGGCCAGGACCCGTTGGTCCGAAACGATCGAGCTGCAGCCGCGCGCCGTCGGGTGGGAAGACCAGCCGGGGTGGGGCGTCGTCCGCGTCGGCCATCTGCTGGAGGGCGGGCGGCGCGACATGCAGGGTCTCGGGCGTAGCGGACGACGGATGGGTCCGCAGCAGGTCGAACACCTCGAACAGCAGGGGCAACGCCGCCTCGCGCCCCGTCATCCCCGGACGGCCGCCGCCGTCGGGACGCCCCGTCCACACC
>JBARAK010000363.1:0-5674 GCA_049791955.1 Caulobacteraceae bacterium | reverse complement strand
GGCCAGGGCCGGCGTCGCCGCCGCGATCAACAGGCAGGCGGCCAGCGCGCCATGCGGACGCCGCGCCACGCGGGACCGCTCGCTCGTATCAGGCATCCGGTACTCCCTATGCGTTCATTTTATTGGTTAGCGCTATCAGTAGCCACAGAAGCGGCGCCGCTCAACAGGGGCCGGCGCCGGAATCGGAGCACGATCGAGCAGGTCTGGCGCGGACGGGGCGATCCGGGGTACGGGTTTTCAGCACGCGCCCCTCGGCGCGTTTTGGGATCGGGATTGCGCCATGAGCTTTCTGTTCTCTCCCATCACCCTGGGCGGGGTGACCCTGCACAACCGCATTTCGGTCGCCCCGATGTGCCAGTACAGCGCCAGGGACGGGCTACCCCAGCCCTGGCACGCGCAGCACCTGGGCGCGATGGCCCTGTCGGGCAGCGGGCTGGTGACGCTTGAGGCCACCAGCGTCGAGGCGATCGGGCGGATCACCCCCGGCGACCTGGGCCTGTGGAACGACGCGCAGGAGCAGGCCTATGTTGAGTTGCTGGCCGGCCTGCGCAGCTACAGCCACGCCGTGTTCGGGATGCAGATCTCCCACGCCGGCCGCAAGGCGTCTAGCAATGCGCCGTGGATCGACCGGGGCCGCGCGCTGACCGCGGAGGAGGGGGCCTGGCCGACCGTGGCACCCTCGGCCCTGCCGTTCGACGACGGCTGGCACACCCCGGCCGCGCTGGACGCCGCGGGCCTGGCGCGCATCCGCGAGGCCTTCGTCCAGACCGCCCGGCGTGCGGATCGGATCGGCTTCGACCTGCTGGAGCTGCACGGCGCCCACGGCTACCTGATCAGCGAGTTCCTCTCCGCCCTCGCCAACCAGCGCGACGACGACTACGGCGGCAACCTGGCCAACCGGATGCGCTTCCCGCTGGAGATCGCCGCCGCCGTGCGCGAGGTGTGGCCGAGGTCCAAGGCGCTGGGCGCCCGCCTGAACGGATCGGACTGGTTCGAGGGCGGGGTGACGCCCGAGGACGCGGTCGTCTTCAGCCGCGAGTTGCACGCCCTGGGCTTCGACTTCATCCATGTCAGCAGCGGTGGCCTGACGCCCAAGGCCAAGATCCCGGGCAGCCAGCCGGGCTATCAGGTGCCATTCGCCCATGCGGTGAAGGAAGCCGTGCCGGACATCGCGGTGATCGCGGTCGGCATGATCACCGACCCTGTCCAGGCCGAGGAGATCATCGCCTCCGGCCAGGCCGACATGGTGGCCCTGGCGCGCGCGGTGCTGGACGATCCCCGCTGGGGCTGGCGGGCGGCCGAACGGCTGGGCGCGCCCTCGCCCGTGCCGGTGCAGTACGAGCGCGCCACCAAGAAGACCTGGGCCGGCTACACCTACGCCCACCACGAGCTGGGGTAGGCCGGTCCCGCTCTACGGCTTGGGCGGCTTGAGCAGGGCCGCCCGTTCTTCCGGGGCCAGCGGGCGCCAGCGGCCTTCGGGCAGGTCGCCCAACTGCAGCGGTCCGATGCGCACGCGGAACAGGTCGACCACGTGCAGGCCGACCGCCTCGCACATGCGCCGGATCTGGCGGTTGCGGCCTTCCCGCAGCACGAAGCGCAGGCGCTGCTCGCCGATCAGGGTCACCTTGGCGGGCTTCAGCTCCCGCCCGTCCAGATGCAGGCCGTGGCGCAGGGTGGCCAGCTTGCGCTCGGTTATCGTCCCGGTGACCTGGACCAGGTACTCCTTGTCGAGGTCCGAGGCCGGCCCGATCACCGCCTTGGCCAGCACCCCGTCCTCGGACAGGATCAGCAGGCCACGGGAATCCATGTCGAGCCGTCCCATCGGCGCCAGCCGGGTCGAGGTGGACGGGATCGGGGCGGGCGGGCCGAACAGGGCCGCGCGGGTCAGCAGCCGCGCCGCCGGGACCTGGCCCGCTTCCGGCTGGGCCGAGACCAGGCCCACCGGCTTGTGGATCACCACGCTGAGCTGGGTCTCCAGATGGGCCTGGGCGCTGTCGTTGAGCACCAGGGTCTGGCCGGCCAGGATCTTGCGGCCGGGATCGGAGACCGGCTCGCCGTCGATCGTCACCAGGCCCTGGGCGATCAGCGCCTCCGCCTCGCGCCGCGAGCACACCCCGCTCTGGGCCAGCCAGCGGTTGACGCGCTGGGGGTCGGCTTCTTCGTAGAGGCGGGTCCAGGCCATGGGTGAGGGGGTTCCAGCAAGCGAACCGCCTGTCTAGGCGGAAACGCCATCGATCGCATCTTCGGACCGGAAGCCTTCAAGCAGGGACGCGGCGCCAGCTCTTAACCATTCTGCAAAATACTGCCTGTGATTGCATTGGCGGCGCCGAAAGGATCTCGAATGGTCAGCTCCGTCGCCAGCCCTGGAACAGCGCCCGGTCCGGCCTCTCCCCAAACGCCGTCCGCGTCCACCGGAGCGGCGGCTGCACCGGCTGGCTCCAGCAAGCCCACGACCGTTTCGAGTCCGCAGGCGGCAACCTCCACGCCCGCGGTCACCGTGACGATTTCCTCCAATGCGCAGAGGCTGCAGGCCGCCGAGGCCAATCTGGCCGCCGACGAGGCCGGCTCCAGCACCGGAGCGCTGGCGGCGGAATGGGATCAGGACCTCGCCGGTTCGGTGAGCATTTTGAATGAAGCGGCTGCGGATGCGCAGGTGGCCGCCCTGCCAAGCTCGGACCCGGCCCATCTCGCCCAGGCGCAGGCCGCCCAAACCTATGTGAAAGCTCGCGTGACCAGCGGGGGCAACCCCGACGCCTACGGTGCGAACCCCTTCGCGGGAATGTCGCAAAGCTCGCTGGCCGCGATCATCAACGACAAGTCCGGGCTCTACACCGACTACGAGAAATCTGCGGCTATGTATGAAAGCCAGGATCAGACCACCTCATGGGTGATGTCGCAAGCAAACGATCCCCAGATGGAAAGGGCCGCTTACTTTCAAGAGGCGCAAATCCAGTACAACCTGCTGTCACCCCTTCAGCAGTCGGTTTACGCCCCCGATTATCTGAAGACGATGCAGGAGGATGAGAGCGCGCAATGGAATGCTCCCGGAAAGCCGAATGGGATATCCGGAATCGCCAGCCAAAGCCCCGTTGAATCCAAGGGCCCTGTCGAACCCAGGCGAAAGCCGGCTGCGGTGAACACCGAGGCGGCTTCGACGGATCAGACCGATCCCTGGTCGAACGACGGCGCGGCGGGAACCAATGGCGCGTCGACGTCGACAGGGGGGGCCGGCTCTGCGATCCTGCCGGGCGGCGCCATCGACGTCCTGGCCTGAGCGCAACCGCGCAGCCATGCGCGGCCGAAATCCCTGAAGGTCGATATCGTCTTTAGGGTGATCGCTTCCGGTGGAATCAGCCACACTTCGCATTCCGATGAAAACCGTGCGTTCACCTGAGGGACAGGGAGCGCGGCTTACAGGCTTTCAAGTCGCCGGACTGGGCGAGGCGCGGCGCGGATCGTAGGATGGCGGGCCGGGAAAGGAACGAACTTGAGCGGACGGGTTCTCGTCGTCGAAGACGACATCGACGTCGCCGACTATGTGACCAAGGGCCTGCGCGAAGTGGGCTACACCGTCGAGCATGTCGCCGACGGCCGCGATGGTCTGTACCTGGCCTCGTCCTCGACCTTCGACGGCGTGATCATGGACCGGATGCTGCCCGGCATGGACGGCCTGTCCGTGGTCAAGGCGCTGCGGGCGGCGGGGGTGGAGACGCCGATCCTGATCCTGTCGGCGCTCGGCCAGCTCGACGAGCGGGTGCTGGGCCTGCGGGCGGGCGGGGACGACTACCTGACCAAGCCGTTCGGCTTCTCGGAGCTGCACGCGCGGCTGGAGAACCTGACCCGCCGCCGCTCCGGCAAGTCGATCGAGACGGTGCTGCGATGCGGCGACCTGGAGATGGACCTGCTGTCGCGCAAGGCCACTCGCGCAGGTAAGAACCTTGAGCTTTTACCCAGGGAATTCAAGCTTCTGGAGTATTTTCTTCGCAACAAAGATCGGGTCGTCACCCGCACCATGCTGCTGGAGCAGGTGTGGGACTATCGCTTCGATCCACACACCAGCATCATCGACACCCACATCAGCCGGCTTCGCAAGAAGCTTGACGACGGCTTCGACAAGCCCCTTCTCCATACCCTTCGCGGTGTAGGCTACAGGCTGTCGGAGACTTCATGAGCAGAGGCGGGCTCCGCCGGCTCGCACCTTCGAGCTTTCTGTTCTTCGTGGTGTTGCTGGCGGTGGCCGCCAGCGCGGCGGCGCTTGGGGTGGTCTATCGCACCGGCGACCGCATCATCTATGAGCGCGAACGCTCCGAGGTGCTGGCCGAGCAGGAGTTGCTGGAGGAAGTCGACCAGGAGCAGGGGCTGGCCAACACCGCCAGCGCGGTGGCCCAGCGCGTCCGCTTCGCCACCGGCGGCGAGCACTATGGCCTGTTCAGCAACACCGGCCAGGCCCTGGCCGGCGACATCACCAACTTCGATCCGGTCTTCCGCAACGCCGACTGGAAGATCGTCCGCCTGACCATCGGCCAGCGGCAGGAGCGCCTGCACGTGGTGGGCAGCACCCTGACCGACGGGGCGGTGCTGGTGGTGGCGCGCAGCCTGACCAACCTAGCCCGGTTCGAACACTCGATCATCTATGGCTTCGTGGCGGCGACCGCGATCGTGACGGCGGCCGGGCTTTCGGCGGGCCTGCTCATGAACTTCCTGATCCTGCAGCGGGTGGACGAGATCGCCAACACCGCCGAGCGGATCGCCAATGGCGACCTGTCGGCGCGCACCGCCGTGTCGGACAGCCGCGACCCGTTCGGGCGGGTCGGCTCGTCGCTGAACGCCATGCTGGAGCGGATCGAGGAACTGCTGACCGGCATGCGCACGGTCACCGACAGCCTGGCCCACGACCTGCGCTCGCCGCTGACCCGGGCCAAGGGCGCGCTGGCGCGGGCCCTGCACGAGGACGCCACCCCGCCGGAGCGGGTCGACGCCATCGACGCCGCCCATCGCGAGGTGGAGCACGTCCTGGCCACCCTGTCGGCCATGCTCGACATCGCCCGGGCCGAGACCGGGCTCTCGCGCGAGATGATGCAGCGGATCGACGTGAACGCCCTGGTGACGGAGCTCGCCGACTTCTTCGCCCCGGTGATCGAGGACGCCGGCCAGCGGCTGATCGTCGAGACGCCGGACTATCCGGTCATAACCCGCATCCACGAACCGCTGCTGCGCCAGGCGGTCGGCAACCTGCTGCACAACGCCTCGCAATACGCGGGCGAGGGGGCGCAAGTGCGCGTGGCGGTGGAGGAGGACCTGACGGTGGTGCGGGTGATCGTGGCGGATTCCGGCGCAGGCGTCCCCGAGGACCAGCGCGGTCGGGTGCAGGAGCGGTTCTTACGCCTCGACCCGGCGCGCAGCGCCGGCGGGTCGGGCCTGGGGCTGGCGATCGTGGCGGCCTGCGCCAAGCTGCACCGCGGCGCGCTCAAGCTGGAGGACAACCGTCCCGGCCTGCGCGCCGTGCTGGAGATCCAGCGCAGCTGAAGAGGCGGCGTCCAGCTGTCAAGCCGGACGCCGTGGAAACCTCAGTGCTTGTCGTGGCGCGCGGCGTGTTCGGCCGCCTTGCTTTCCCGCCGGGCTTCGTCGCGGCCCGCGCCGGTTCCACCGTCGGCGACGTCGGCCAGGGCCGGGT
>JBARAK010000362.1:0-2907 GCA_049791955.1 Caulobacteraceae bacterium | reverse complement strand
GGTGCGGCCCCAGGCGTCCTTGGCGGCGTGGGCGGCGTCCAGCGCCCGCTCGACATCGGCGGCGTCGGAGCGCGCCACCTCGCACAGCACCTGGCCGTTGACCGGCGAGGTGTTGTCGAAATAGCGGCCGGAGACGGGCTCCACCCACTGGCCGCCGATGTAGTTGCCGTAGCGGGCCTTGAACTGGGGACGCGCCGTCCGGGTGAATTCGGGCTTGGTCATGGGGGTTCCTCCGCACGCGCTGACGGCGTTTGGCGCGGAGGGTAGACCCGCAGGGGTCGCCGCCACAACCGGGCCCGAATGGCCACGCTTTTCAAATTTTCGCCCTCATCCGCCCCCCATCTCGCGCCGCCGCGTCAGCAGCAGGAAGCGCGAGCACAGGGTCAGGGCGGCGACCGCCAGCCCCACGGCCAGGCCGATCCACACGCCCACGCCGCGCCACCCCAGGCCCAGCCCCAGCCAGATGCAGCAGGGCGCCCCGACCAGCCAGTAGCTCGCCCCCGCCAGCAGCATCGGCGCGCGCGCATCCTTGAGCCCGCGCAGCGAGAAGGCCGCGATCACCTGCAGGCCGTCGAACACCTGGAACGCCGCGGCGATGCGCAGGAACACCACCGCCAGCCCGATCGCCTGCAGGTCGGCCGCCGAACGTCCGGCGACGTACAGCCCCGCGATCCCGCGGCCGAACAGCAGCAGGCCCGCGCCCGACATCAGCATGAACGCGACCGCCAGGGCCATGGCGGTCTGGCCCGCCCGCCGGGCCTGGGCCATGTCGCCCGATCCGGCGAACCGTCCCACCCGCACCGCCGCAGCCATGGCCATGCCCAACGGGACCATGAAGGTCAGCGAGCAGAAGTTGAGCGCGATCTGGTGGGCGGCCACCGCATCGGCGCCGAACGAACCGACCAGCAGGGTGGTGCTGTTGAACAGCATCGCCTCGAAGATCATCGTCGCCCCGATCGGCCCTCCCAGCCGGACCAGCTCGGTGAACTTGGGCCAGTGCGGCCGGTGCACCCGCCGCAGCAGCCGGTAGGCCCGCAGCGACGGGGTGAGCTGGATCGCCGCGAACAGGGCGATAAAGGCGAAGATCGCCGAGCTGGAGGTGGCCAGCCCCGCCCCCGCCAGGCCCAGCCGGGGCGCGCCGAAATGGCCGAAGATCAGGGCGTAGTCGGCCACGACGTTCCAGCCGACCGCCACCGCCATGACCCACAGCGCCACCGCCGGTCGGCCGAGCGCGGTGGTGAAGTTCCTCAGCACCTGGAAGCCCAGCGAGAACGGCAGGCCGAAGCACAGCATGGCCACGAACTGGCCCGCGCCCGCCGCCAGGGCGGGTTCCTGGCCAAGGTGGATCAGGATGGGGCGCGCCGACAGCAGCACCAGCATCAGCGGCGCGCTGACCAGGGCCACCGCCCACAGGCCCATGCGGGCGACCCCGCGCACGCCGGCCCGGTCGCGGGCCCGCTCGTCGACCTTATGGCCGACGATGTGGGAGACCATGGGCGCCACCGCCGAGGCCGGCCCGGTGCCGATCAGCCACGCGAAATAATACACCGTGTTGCCGATCGCCGCCGAGGCCAGGGCGTGGGTGCTCAGCCGGCCCAGGAACACCACGTCGGTGGTCAGCAGGCCCATCTGGGCCAGCTGGCTGGCCACCAGCGGCAGGGCGAGCACGATCAGCGCCCGCGCCTGCTCCACCCAGGTCTCAGGACGCAAGGAGGGGGGACGCGCGGACGTGGGACGCAAGGTCTGGCGGGCGGAGGGCCCGGGCCGGATAGGAACGGTCTGGAGGTCGGCGTCGGACATCGACTGGACTTTCTGGGGTCCGGCCCGACGCCTGGAAATCGAATGGTGAAGTCGAAACGGTGGGGTTCGACCAGACCTCTTCCCGAGCATCGGGCTCGGGAAGGGGCGGAAGCCTTGATCGGAAGCGGATCTAGGCCGGCGGTCTCCTCACGAGCAGGGGCGGCGGTCCAACCGCGCGGTTCGGCGGCAGGACGGCGACGCACAGGTTTTGTCGGCGGCCGATACCATGACCCGAGGCTCTGCATGGCAGGCGCCAGCGCGCCCGATACCAGCTATGCGCTAAGTCCGCCCGCAATCCCAGTCAAGTTTGCAACACGCGCCGCCGTCCCTGGATTTTTGGCCGAACTCCACGGCGCCAGGGCCGCGATCGCGCGTTACGCAGCCGGCGCGGTCATGTCACCCGCCGTCGGATCGCGGAGGCGACATGGTCGACAATGTGCAGCGCCGGGATGCGACCGGCGAGTTCGCCTGGCAGGAACCGAGACGGCGTCCGAACTATCCCGGCCGCGGCCTGACCGAACGGCGCACGCCTGCACCCGATGGCCCCGTTATCCCGCCGGACGTCTTCACCGGGCGCCAGGTCGGGGCGGCGATCACGCTTGGCGTGGTCTCGCTGATGATGTCGGGCCTGATGCCGTTGTTCCTCGGCGCCCTGTCCGACGCGCACCGGTTGTCGGCGGCCGGCATCGGCCAGCTCGCCACCCTGGAGCTGCTGAGCGCGGCGGTGGCGACCGGCCTGGCGGGGGCCGTGCTCGATACGCGCCGGCTCCAGCTTGTCGGCGTGGCCGCCTCGGTGCTGCTGGCCGCGGCCAACCTGGCCACCATCGGCGCCAATGGCCTGGTGCTGATGACGGTCCGCACCCTCGCCGGCCTGCCCGAAGGCGTCCTGCTCTGGATCGTGGTCGGGCTGATCGCCAGGAGCGCCATGCCGGAACGGCGGGCCAGCCTGCTGTTCACAGCCATGGCGAGCTCGCAGCTGGTGGTCGCGGTGGCGCTGACCATGGTCGTCCTTCCTAAGTCGGGGGTCGACGGCTGCTACCTGCTGATCGCCATCGTCAGCCTGCTGGGCGTGGCGGCCGCCCTCGCCCTGCCCCGCGCCTACAGACC
>JBARAK010000361.1:0-5662 GCA_049791955.1 Caulobacteraceae bacterium | reverse complement strand
GCCCTGAACAGTTCGGCGGAGGAGGACGCCGCCTCCGGCCTGTTCCTCACCGCCCCGCTCAATCCGGCCATGCGGTTCGACGGGCTGATGTTCTCCGGCGGGGTGGCCGAGTACGTCTACGGGCGCGAGACGCGCGACTTCGCGGACATGGGCCGCCGGCTGGGTCAGGCGATCCGCCGCCGGCTGGATGCGGGCGCCCTGCCGTGGCCCCTGCTGCCGGCGGGTGAGTGCATCCGCGCCACCGCCATCGGGGCGTCGGAGTATTCCGTCCAGCTCAGCGGCAACACCATCTACGTGTCCGACCGGCGCGCCCTGCTGCCCAGGCGCAACCTTCAGGTGCTGCGCCCGGACGTGACGTTGGGTGAGGCGGTAGACCCCAGCGAGGTGGCGCGCGCCATCGCCCGCCGCTTCGAGGGCTTCGACCTGCGGGAGGGCGAACAGGACGTGGCCCTGGCCTTCCACTGGCAGGGGCCGCCCGCCTACCGGCGCCTGCGCAATTTCCTGATGGGGGTGATGCAGGCTCTGCCGCGCACCCTGGCCTCGGGGCGTTCGCTCTACCTCGTGCTGGACGGCGACCTGGCCCAGACCCTGGGCGCGGTGCTGCGCGAGGAGCTGGGCCTGGTCAACGAGGTGCTGGTCATCGACGGCGTCGCCCTGTGGGACTTCGACTACATCGACCTCGGCAAGGTGCGCCTGCCGTCCAACACGGTGCCGGTGACGGTGAAGTCGCTGCTGTTCGGCGCGGCGATGGACCCCGCGGCGGCCCAGGCCGAAGCCCAAGTTTCCAAATCCCTATCCCTGCAGAGTTGAGGTGAGCCCGATGGCCAAGGATGCGATCGTTTCCGAGGACATGGCGAAGAAGTTCGCCACCGAGAAGGACTCCCCCTACGTCCGCTGGGTCCGCGACGAGGGGCTGGACATCATCAGCGCCCACTATGTGCGCAACCTGAACACCGTGGAGCTGAAGCCCTGGGCCCGCCGTGGCGGGGCGGGCGTCTACATCAACCACGAGGCCTCGCGCACCTCCAACGACTGCTACGTCTGCGAGATCCCGCCCGGCGGCCAGCTCGCGCCCCACCGCCAGCTGTTCGAGGAGATGATCTACGTCCTGGACGGTCGTGGCTCGACCACGGTGTGGAACGAGGCGGGCAGGAAGCTCAGCTTCGAGTGGGGCAAGGGCTCGCTGTTCGCCATCCCGCTGAACGCCAGCCACCAGCATTTCAATGGCTCCGGCACGGCGCCGGCGCGCTTCGTGTCGGTGACCAACGGGCCGGCGGTCCTCAATCTGTATGAGGACCTGAACTTCGTCTTCAACACGCCCTACGACTTCAAGAACCGCTTCGCCGGCGAGGCGGAATACTTCGCCAACAAGGGCGAGCAGAAGGGCCTGCTGCTCGAGACCAACTTCGTGGCCGACGCGATCAACCTGCCGCTGATCAGCGCCAAGGAGCGCGGGGCGGGGGGCGGACACATCCGCTTCAACATGGCCAAGGGCTCGATGAACAGCCACATCTCGCAGTTCCCGCCGGCCACCTACAAGAAGGGCCACGCCCATGGCCCCGGCGCCCACGTCATCATCATGAGCGGGGAGGGCTATTCCCTGATGTGGCCCGAGGGGGAGGAGCCGCGCCGCTACGACTGGGAGGTGGGCTCGATGGTGGTGCCGCCCAACATGTGGTTCCACCAGCACTTCAACACCGGCTTGCAACCGGCGCGCTACCTGGCCTTCAAGCACGAGGTGGTGTCGATCCGCAACGCCCAGGGCGTGCCCAAGGCCTGGATCAGCCGCCGGCTCGGGGGCGACCAGATCGACTACGCCGACGAGAAGCCGGTCGTGCGCGAGCTGTTCTCCGAGGCCCTGGCCCGCAACGGCCTCACCCCGCGCATGGACGAGGCCTACGTGGCGGAACTCGCGGACCTGCCGAAGGCCTCGTGAGCGCGTCGCCCGCGTCATCCCCGCCGGCGGCCGCCCAGGGCGCCCAGGCCGACGCCGCGCCGGTGGCCGACGTCAGCCTGGCGCAACTGTTCGCCGCCTTCACGCGTATCGGCACCACCGCCTTCGGCGGTGGCATCGCCGGCTGGACCATGCGTGAGATCGTCGACAAGCGCGGCTGGATGACCACCGACGACTTCCTCACCGGCATGGCCATGTCCCAGGCTCTGCCTGGGGTGAACGTGGTCAACCTGGCCATCTGGGTCGGTTACCGGCTGTGCGGAGGGCTGGGGGCGGTGGCCGCGGCGATGGGGATCATCCTGCCGGCCGCGGCGATGATCGCGTGCCTGGCGGGCCTCTTCAACAGCTTCGCCCACGGCCATGAGGCGCACCTGGGTTTCGCGGGGGCGGCGGCGGCCGCCATCGGCCTGTCGCTGTCCATGGCCTTGCGGGCGGGGCGGCGCAGCATGAAGCGGCTGGTCCCGTGCCTGGTGATGGCGGCGACCTTCGTGACCGCGGGCCTGCTGCGGGTGTCGATCATTCCCGTGGTGCTGGCGCTTGGCCCCGCCAGCGTCGCCTATCAGTTCTGGCAGGGGCGCCGCCATGCGTGACCATCCCCTGGTGCAGCTCCTGCTGGTGTTCTCGCCGCTGTCGCTGCTGGCGTTCGGGGGCGGCCAGGCGGTGCTGACCGATGTGCAGCACCAGAGCGTGGAGGTGCACCATTGGGTCACCAACCCGGAATTCCTCGGCGACTACGTGCTGACCCGCATGGCGCCCGGCCCCACCACCCTGATCGTCGGCCTGGTCGGCTGGAAGGCCTATGGATGGCTGGGGGCGGTGACGGCGGCGGTGGCGATCTTCCTGCCGTCCTCGCTGCTGGTCTACGGGGTGGCGCACATCTGGGAACGGCAGCGCGGCGCTGTGTGGCAGGGCTATGTGGAGCGCGGCCTGGCCCCGATCGCGGCGGGGATGCTGCTGGCTTCCTCGTTCAACCTGATGCGCGCGCTCGAGGGTGGCTGGGTCGCCTGGGCGGTGGCGCTGGCGGTGACGGGCGTGCTGATGTTCAGCAAGATTAACCCGCTCGTCATGATCGGGGCGGGCGCCACGAGCTTCCTGGCGATCGGCCAGGTCTGGCGGCTGCTGTGAGCGGCCTGCACATCGACATCGGGGCAGGGGGCGACGCCGCCGCCGACCGTCGCGCCGGACTGCTGCTGGGCGGGCTGGTGCTGGTCAACCTGGCGGCCTGGGCCTGGGCCTGGAGCGCCTTCCACGAACGGCCGGACATGCTGGGGCTGGCGCTGCTGGCCTACGCCTTCGGCCTGCGCCACGCGCTGGACGCCGACCACATCGCCGCCATCGACAACGTCACCCGCCGCTTCGTGCACCAGGGCCGCCGGCCGGTGGGGGTCGGCTTCTTCTTCTCCATCGGCCACTCCACCGTGGTGGTCGCCGCCTGCGCCGCCATCGCGCTCGCCACCACCACCGTCCAGGCCCACCTCGGCGCGCTGAAGGCGTTCGGGGAGGTGGCCGGGGCCCTGGTCTCGGCCAGCTTCCTGTTCACCGTGGCGGTGGCCAACCTCGGCCTGCTGTTCGGCCGCCGCCGGCGTGCGTACGGGGAAGCTGCGTCGGTGCTGCAGGGCGGGCTGGTCGGGCGGCTGGTCGCGCCCCTGCTGGGCTTCGTCTCCAGCAGCTGGCGGATGGCGCCGATCGGCCTGCTGTTCGGCCTGGGTTTCGACACCGCCAGCGAGATCGGCCTGCTGGGCCTCTCGGCGGCCCACGCCTCGGGTCCCGGGGCGATGTGGACGGTGATGGTGTTCCCGGTGCTGTTCGCCGCCGGCATGTCGCTGCTCGACAGCATCGACTCGGTGCTGATGCTGAAGGCCTACGCCTGGGCGCTCGTGAAGCCCCGGCGCAAGCTCTACTATAACCGGATCGTCACCGGCCTGTCGGTGCTGCTGGCCTTCGGCGTCGGCGGGATGGAGCTGCTCGACCTGGCCCAGACGCATGGCGCGCTGCGCGGCGGCCTGTGGAAGGCGGTCAGCGGGCTGAACGACCATTCCGAATGGCTCGGCGCGGCCATGGTGGGGGGCTTCGCCCTGCTGTGGGCCGCGGCCCTGTTCATTTCCAAGATCCAGAACGGCAAGGAGTCCTCGGTATGACCGACGGCGAAGGCGCGAAACCGAGGGTGCTGCTCGATCCCTATGGCGACTGGGCCAAGGGCGAGGGCATCCCGATCCACCTGGACATCGGCCACGACCTGCTGTCGCTGGAGACCGCGCCCTGGGACCGCTACGGCGCGCGCGGCTGCTTCGCCCACACCCACGGGATGGGCGACTTCATGGCCAACTACATACTGGAGGTGCCCGGGGGCGGTAACACCCGGCCCGTGCGCCACCTGTACGAGGTGTTCTGTTTCGTACTGTCGGGCTACGGCTCGACCATGGTCTGGCGGCCGGACGGGACCACCACGACCTTCGAGTGGGGACCCAAGGCGCTGTTCGCCATCCCGCTGAACTGCAAGTACCAGATCTTCAACGCCCAGGGGACCGAGCCGGCGCGCATCTCCTGCACCAATGACGCGCCCATCACCATCAACCTCTACCACAACCTGGATTTCGTCTTCGACAACCCCTTCGACTTCCCCGAGCGCCTGGGAACCGAGGGCTATTTCGAGGGGGAGGGCGAACACATCGCCTTTGCTTCCAGCGACAAGGCGGTGATCCAGAACCTGTGGGAGACCAACTTCGTCCATGACCTGACCAGCTTCCAGCTCTATGAGCTGGACGCACGGGGCAAGGGCTCGTCCAACGTCATGTTCGTGCTGGCCGACGGCACCATGCACGCCCACGTCTCCGCCATCCCCAAGGGTCGCTACAAGAAGGCCCACCGCCACGCCGCGGGCACCCACGTCCACGCCGTGGACGGGGAGGGCTACACCCTGCTCTGGTACGAGGGCGACAGCGAGTTCCGGGAGATCCCCTGGAAGCACGGCTTCATGTACACGCCGCCGTACTGGATGTTCCACCAGCACTTCAACACCAGCCCGCAGCCGGCGCGATACCTGGCCTGCAGCCTGGGCAGCCGGCGCTATCCGTTCATCTCGCTGCGCCGCAAGAGCGCGGAAGGCCTGTTCGCCCAGTCGGTCTCCCAGGGCGGCCGCCAGCTCGAGTACGAGGACCAGGACCCCCGCATCCACCGCAAATGGCTGGAGGCGATGAAGGCCAGCGGCGTGCCGTCGGAGATGAGCGAGATCTTCGACGAGCCGGCCATCCTGGCCCTGCCCGAAAGCGAGCTGACCGGCGTGATCCGCCAGCCCACCACCTCCGGCCCGGCGGTATAAGGGCGCGATGCACGACGCCGAGTTCGACCACGAGCACGAGGAACTGAGCGAGGCCGACCGCGACCTGATCGCCCGCGCCATCCGCGAGCAGGACACGGTGGAGCTGACCACGGTGGGCGTGGATATCGGCAGCTCCACCTCGCATCTGATGTTCGCGCGGGTGGTGCTGCAGCGTCTGGCCGAGGCGCTGTCCAGCCGCTTCGTGGTGATCGAGCGCAGCGTGCTGTACCGCTCCCCGATCCTGCTGACGCCCTTCCTGCCGGACGGGAGCATCGACGCCCGGGCGTTGCAGGACTTCCTGCAGGCCGCCTACGCCGAGGCCAGGCTGACCCCAGCCGAGGTGGATGGCGGGGCGGTGATCCTGACCGGCGAGGCGATCAAGCGCACCA
>JBARAK010000360.1:0-10958 GCA_049791955.1 Caulobacteraceae bacterium | reverse complement strand
GCCGCGCGCCGCAGACGCGACGAGGAGCCCACATGAGCACTTTCGACAGACCGCGCCAGATCATCGAGTTCTGCCTCAAGCCCCTGGAGCTGGACCCCGAGGCGACCGCCTACAAGGAGACCGTGCGGCGGCTGGAGCACGTGATCCGCACCCTGCAGCTCGCCGCCGGGCGCAACGAGGGGCCGGTCCCGGTCGACTTCTCGCGGATGCCGACCGTGACCATCAACGAGGCCGCCCACGGGGACGACTAGCCTCTCCCCCGGTGTCAGCGACATGTCGCCCGCAGGCGTGACATGTCGCGGCCTGGAGCCGCCAGGACCAGCGCCATGTCATGCCAGGTCCTCCCCGCGCAGACGGCCGTACAACCCCTCAATGTCGTGACGGCATGTTCCCCGCGCGCGGGAGCGGAGCCGTGGAAAAAGCCCGTCACAATCGCCGCCGCCTAGTTCATTTGGGGGATGGCGAGCGTCCGCCGGCCGCCTACTAATACCCCCGTCGCCGGGGCCGAAGGGTCGTCCGTCGCGACGACGGCGGGCCTCACGGCCACGCCCACCAGCAGAATTGCAGGGTCTCGGAGGCGGGGGATGAACAGCGTGGCGCAGACACGACCAGCCGGCGGCGAACGCGGCTTCGCCACCCACCCGCTGCAAATCCAGGGCGTGCGCCGCCGCACCCGCACCCTGACCGCCTATGGCTGGGCCGCCATCTGCGCCCTGCTGGCCCTGACCCTGTTCGCCACCGCCCTGCTCGTCCATTAGGCTGGAGCGTGATCGCCGCAAGTGGAAGCCGGTTGCGGTGGCCATCACGCTCCAACCCTATGATTTCACCCGGGGCGCTCAGCCTGCCGCGCGCGGCGCCTCGACCATCTTCCAGCCGTTGCCGGCCGGATCGCGGAAGCTGGCGTCGAGCGAGCCGTAGCGATCCTCGGGCGGCTGGGTGAACTCCACGCCCCGGGCGGACAGCGCGTCGTAGGCGGCGCGGCAATCGTCGACCACCAGCACCAGCGGGGGCATGGCGCCCTTGGCGACGATCTCCTCCACCGTGCGCGCGGTCGCGGCGTCCAGCGTGGGGGCCTGCGGCTTGAACAGGCCGAGCTGGAACGACGGCTGGTCGGGGTGCTGCACCGTAAGCCAGCGGTAGTCGCCGTTGCGGACATCGGTGTGGATGCGGAAGCCGAGCTTGCCGACATAGAACGCGACGGCCTCGTCCTGATCGCGGACGTAAAGACCGACAACTCCAATTCCCTGGCTCATGGGACCTCCATTTCCTCGGCGCCATTCATAGAGGTCGGGTCCCGCCGCCGCTTCTCCGAAACTGCGATGATGAGGTCGGGCCGCTGGGCGGCGCTGACGAAGCAGGCCGGCGCGCGCCCAAGCTCATAGGGAACCGCCCGCTCCCGCGCCCGCAGTTCGCTGGGGCTCACACCGAGCACGTCGCGGAAGGTGCGCCCGAACGTGCCCAGGCTGTTCCAGCCGGTCTGCAGCGCGATCTCGATGATGGGGGCGTCGGTGTGGCGCAGCAGCGCCTTGGCGCGCTCAAGCCGGCGGGTCAGCAGGTAGCGATGCGGCGGAACCCCGAACGCGGCCTTGAACCGCCGGGCGAAATGGGCCTGCGAGACCCCGCTCACCTCCGCCAGCCGCGCCACGGGCCAGGCCTCGTGGGAGGCGGCGTCCATCCGGTCCTTGGCGCGCAGCAGGCGCCGCAGCAGCCTGGGGTCCAGGCCCATGTCCGCCTGACGCTCGCTGTAGCGGTTGGTGTCCATCGGTGACCGGTCCGTTTCCCTCGCGATGGACGCCATAGCCAAGCTCGCACCCTACTGCTCGCGGCCCTACTGCTCGCGGCCCTACTGCTCGCGACAGTTGTCGTAGGGCTGGTGCGGTCCAGTCAGCACGGTCGACTTGCCGTCCGTCCAGAACTTTGCACCGTCGCCGACGAACATCTTACCAGTGGATACCGGTGTGCGCTTGAGCTTGTAGGTCACCGAGGCATTGGTCGTCAGCGTCGCCGCATCCTGCTTGACGTCGGAGCCCGCCGTTCGCCTCCGCCCCTCCATCGCCTTCGTCGGAGCCAGCCCCCCTTGTCGCGGGAAGCTTTCACGTCCGACGCCTGCATTGCGGGTCGCGTATTGCTCGGTTGGTCGACGGGCGATCTCGCCACCAGGGCCGGGGTCGCGGATTTGACGGTGGAAGGCTTCGAAAGCCGGCGCCGTCGGCCACGCTACAAGACCGTGACGGCGCTGCTTCGAGCGTTCAAGGGCCACGGCGTCGTGTTCGTTCCCGACAGTGAGGCGCCTGCGCGGCTTAGCCAATTCGATGCGGATAACCTGGGCGGGAACTCCGGGTGACGCCCGGTCCCGGAAAAGGCCCTAGATCAAATCGTCAGGGCGCGGCGACCCGTTGCAGCCGCCTGCCAGATTGCCGCCGATAGCGAATTCATGATTGTATGACATCTGACACCCAGGGCCTCGTCCAGGGAGGACCGATCATGGAATTCGCCGCCAGAAATCCCGCGCTGACAGGGACACGGGGCCCGGCCGCGGAACCCCTGCGCGGCAGGTCTGTCCGCCAAGAAGGTTCGGCTGATATCGGACCGGGGCGGCTGGCGCAGCTGGCGCAGCTGGCGCGCAATGGACCGGCGGCGATCACCCAGCGCGCAGAACTGCAGCGAATGTTCGGAGAAGCAATCACTCAGCCGCAAACAGCGGGCCCGGACTTGGCGGTGGGGGCAGAGGACGAATTGCAACTAAAGACGGCCGCGAACGAGGGGCAGGTCCAGTCGGCGCCGCCGACCGGCGGGGCGCCAACACCCGGGCGCCTGCCTGGCGGTCTAAGGTCGGGCATCGAGGCGCTGTCCGGCCTGTCGATGGCTGAAGTCAAAGTCCACTACGATTCGCCGAAACCGATGCAATTGAATGCACACGCCTTTGCGCAAGGACGCGACATCCATCTCGGACCCGGGCAAGAGCGGCACTTGCCCCACGAGGCCTGGCACGTCGTGCAGCAGGCGCAGGGGCGCGTACAGCCGACCGTGCAACTCAAAAGTGGGGTGACGATAAACGATGACGCCTCGCTCGAGCGCGAGGCCGACGAGATGGGCGGGCGGGCCACGAATATGGCGCCTGGAGATCGCGTCGAGAGTTCGCCGGGCCCGGAAGCTCGCATCAGCGAGGCTTCGCCGGTGCAGGCCGTAATGTCCGTCGTCGACTTCCAGCAGGGCACTCTAAAGCGGTTCAGGAAACCGAGAAAAGCGGTCGCGCAGATCGATCCGCTCCTGGCGACCTATATCGGCGCACGCACGGTCGCCAACGCCAACCCATTGATCCTCGCCCTGGCGAACTACATCGGGCATTCGCACAATGCCGCACGCCTCGCAGTCGCGACGGCGCTACGCGCGCGCGTCACAGAAGAGCGCGACGTGCTGGCGGTGATCACGCCGGCGCACGCTAATGTACTGGACGCCCTTATCGACACGGTCGGCTCGCCCAACGTCCCGCAATTGATTGCTTTGGCGAATGCGGTGACAGCGCCGAATGCACCGTATCTGCTACCTCTGATTTCCCTTGTCGGCGTGCCCAACCTGGGCGCCGCGAGCCTCCTGGCGGTGGCGGCAGGCGCGGGAGCCGCCCATGTGCCTTTGCTGCTAACGATCATTCCCAAGATGGGCGGCTTTGCACAGATGGCGACGCTCGCGGGCCTGATCGCCATCCCCAAGACCGCCGCCGACGTTTTCGACCTGGCGCTTGTCGCCAACGGGGTTGGCGCTGAATTTGCGCGGTTGGCGGGTGATGTGCCGCTGTTCAACGACCCTGCGCCAGCGGCGCCGGCGGCCGCCACGGCCAACGTGATCGGCGCGCGCGACAACTACAACAACACAAAGGCCAATGGTTACGCCGCCGCGGTCACCGCCCATATCGCGACCATTGTCGCTCAAGGCGCGACCATGCGTGACCGCGCCTCTAACTATGCAGGCCCGTTGCCGCTTCTGGTTAGTGTGTACAACGACCTGCAGGCGGTTAACGCCAATCTGGCGTCGCTAAACGCTGGGGCGCCATTCACCATGACGTTCCAGCAGTTAACCGCCAATGCGTTGCTGCTTAGCAACCATCTAAACAACCTGCGGAACTGGGCCAATGCTCGACCTGTCGATGCGACCGGCCACAGGACCGCTATCCTTGCCGCATTCGCTACGATGCAGGGGGCCCACGGCGCCTTCGCGGCGGTCTTGACGCCCGCCGGCGCGGCCCAACGGGATTTGGACACGATCGAATATCCGCATTATTTCGAACGACATACACATCATCACTTCGATTTTAGTGATATAAAGTTACTTAACACGATGTGGGATCGGGCCTGGGCGGCTGCGCCCGCCGGCCCCCTGGAGGGGGCCTTGGTCGCCTCGATCAACCATCTCCGCACGAGCGCCACGTGGCTGGCCAGCGGCGTACCGCAGCCCAACCTCCCAACGGGGATCGGCGGCGTGAGCGCACATTTGATCGCTTACAACACCGACGCCGGAAAACTGAGGCTTGGCATGTACTATCCCGAACCGAACGGAGCGCCGATCTTCCAGTACACAGACACAGCCATGCGCGCGATCCGGAAGCTGAAATGAGCACTCCAGCGACTCAGTTGCTGGTCCGCTTCGTCGTCACCTTCGACTATGCCCGCTATTATTCCGAAGAAGAGGTGTCGAGGCCAGGCGGCGCGCGCGACCGGACAGCAAGGACGACGGATCTTGAAGGAGCCGTCGAGATCGAAACCCCCGCCGGGCCAGTGCGGATCGTCGATGCGCTGGTCCCTTGGATTCAGAACCTCTGCTATGGCGCGGTGCCTGCTCTGGCCGCCGGGCGCCCGGTTCACATCGACTATGCGGTCATGCCTGGCGCCATCGTCGTGACTCCGGATAGCAACTGGATCAATCTGGCCGGAGATCGCATCCCCCCGGTCAAGGTTCCCGCTCGCGCTTTCCTTGAGGCTCTTGTCGCCTGTGCGGATCGGTTTGTGATTTTCGCGAACGACGTCAAGGGCCATGATCGTGACTATCTGGCCCAACTGGCTGACATGCCGGCCCTGGCGCGCGCGGCGAAGGCCGCGCTAGTGGATTGATAGCCGCAAGTAGAAGCCGGTTGCGGCCATCACGCTCCAGCTTGCCCCCCAGGAGCGCGGAAAGATCAACTGGCGAGGTGGTAGCGCGCCGCCTTGACCTCTTCCGCCTTGAAGCCCTCGCTCAGCAGACGCCGTTTCGCCGCGCAAACGTAATCGTCCTCACGGGGATGGGCGTAGCCGCCGGGACCATCGTGGCCATCGTGCTCGATTTCATAACGGCGAGCTTCCGAATTTCCGAATGTAACAACAACAGTCCGTTTCATGACTCTCGCTGATCCCCTGGATTATCAGAATCCACCTTTCGACGCCCCCACGCATTCTCGAACGGCGAAGCTGATGCTGCCCGACAGAATGCAGCACGCCTGCTGATTTTCCAACCCCGTCAAAACCATACGGCGCCCAACTGTGTCGGAAATGCTCATGGCGGCGTTATCGGCGGCGAGGCCCTCCCCTCGAACCAAACCTCACGGGCCAAACCTCAGGCGCCCAACTTCACGCGCCAAACCTACGCACTGGCCTTGCGGATCATCGGGCCGCAGGCCAGCCACAGGGCCACCGAGCCCAGCGGCAGGGCGCCCAGGACGATGAAGGCGGTGGGATAGCCGAAGGCCTGGGCCAGCCAGCCGCCGATGGCCGGGCTGAGCGAGGCGCCGATGCCCTGGGCGGTGCCGATCGCGCCCTGGCCGGCGTTGATCCGCCCGGTGCCGTCCAGCAGCCGGACGATCAGGCCCGACACCGCCACCCCCTGCAGGCCGGCGGCGATCCCGTCCAGCACCTGCACCGGGAACACGCCCCAGAAGGTGATCAGCGAGGCGGCCAGCACGCAGCGCAACGGCAGCACCGCGAAGGTCACCAGCACCACCAGCCAGTAGCCCCGCGCCTTGATCAGGCGCGCGCCCACCAGCGACGCGACCACCATCACCACCTGGGCCACCACCACCACCATGGCCGCGAACATGGCGGGATCGGCCTTGTGGGCCTGGACCACCGCCAGGCCATACAGCGGCAGCATGGCCCCGTTGCCCAGGTGGAACATCACCAGGCAGGCCGCCAGCGCCAGCAGCGGCCGGCACTGGAACAGCACCTCCAGCCCGCGCGGCTGTTTCTCCTCGCCGGCCTTCACCGCCAAACCCCGCGCGGCGGCGTCGTCGACGGCGGCGCGGGGGATGGCCAGGGTGGAGGCGATCGACAGCGAGCCCAGCCCGATCCCCATCAGGAACACCGCCCCGAACCCGAACTTCCACCCGATCAGGCCCGAGATCGCGGCCCCCAGCACGTTGCCGGCGTGGTTGAAGGCCTGGTTGCGGCCGTTCTGGGCGTCGAAGCCCGAGCGGCGGAACACCCCCAGCGTCAGCCCCATCATCGCCGGCCCGATCGCCGCCCCGCCGACGGCCCCCATCACCTGCGAGGCCCCCACCACCCACACGCTCTGCGAGGCCCAGATCATCAGCGAGGTCCCCACCGCGAACAGGCAGGACACGATCACATAGGTCCGCTTGCGGGTGGTGGCGTCGACCAGCGCCCCGGCCGGGGTGGTCACCAGCAGGCCGGCCAGCCCGCCCAGCGTCATCACCGTGCCCATCATGCCGGTGCGCCAGCCGTGCTGAGCCAGGAACACGCCGAAGAACGGCCCGATCCCGGTCTGGTCGGCCGAGAAGAAGAACAGCGACTGCAACGCCCACCGGGCCCGGCGCCTGTCCGCCGATACCTGGGCGTCTTCCCCCGCCGTCTCCCCCACACGATCCGGATGCTCGCTTGACGCGCTTGTCGCCGGCATCTGCTCTCCCCTCCAACCGCAACGCCGCAGAGGGGCGCGGCGATCCCGGAGGAACGGGGACGACGCGGAAGGAAGGAAGATGGGAGGCCTACGGACGGTCCTCACCCAACCGCCAGCTTCAGCGCCGCTATCCTGACCGGAGCGCTTTCGATGATCAGGCAGCGGGCGATGACGCCAAAGCCTGAGGCGGCCAGCAGATACCAGGCCGGCGCCATGATGCTGCCGGTGGCGTGGATCAGCCAGGTGATCACCAGCTGGGTCGTACCGCCGAATAGGGCGATGGCCAGCGCATAGGTGATCGCGAACGCGCTTCCACGGATGCGCGCCGGCAGGCTCTCGCTGAACGCGGTGTGGAACACGCCGGAACCGATGGCCCCCAGCAGCGCGTAGATCGCCATTCCCACGATCAGCCCCATCGGACTGCGCGTCCGGGTGATCCAGCTGAAGATGGGGATCACCACGGCCAGCTGGGCCAGGGACGGCAGCACCATCACCGGACGGCGGCCGACGCGATCGGATAGCCAGCCTCCGAAGATCGCCCCGACCAGGGTCATCGCCTGGCCGACGGCGCTGGCGGCGAAGGCGGCGGCCGGCGTCATGTGCAGCGTGGCCTGGGCGAACGTGGCTATGTAGTTGACGACGTAGGTGCCGATGGTGGCGCTGGCCAGCACCACGAACGCCAGGACGATGATGCGGACGAGCCCGGACACCGGGCGCCGGCCCTCGACGGCGTCACGGCCGCCCGACGCAGCAAGGGTCTTTGGCAAGCTCTCGGGCAGGGTCTCGGGCAGGTTGCGCCGCAGCCAGAGGCCATAGGGCACGATCGCCGCCCCCAGAAGGAAGGCGATGCGCCAGCCGTAGCTGTCCAGCGCGGCCGGCGCCATCAGGTTCGAGAGGGCGAAGGCGACCAGGCTGGCGGCCAAGGTGCCGACGGCCTGGCTGGCGAATTGCCAGGAGACCATCAGGCCCCGCTTGCGCAGGGGCGCGCTCTCCAGCACGTAGGCCGTCGTCGGCCCCACCTCTCCGCCCAGGGAGAAGCCCTGCACCAGGCGCGCAAGGATCGCCAGCACAGGCGCGGCGACCCCGATCCTGGCGTAGGACGGGATCAGCGCCATGGCGATGATCGCCCCACCCATCAGCGTGAAGCTCAGCATCATCGCCGGGCGGCGCCCGACCCGATCGGCCAGGGCTCCGATCACCACTCCCCCGATCGGCCGGGTGACGAAGCCCACCCCGAAGGTCGCCAGCGACAGCATCAGGCTGGCGTAGACCGAGCGGGAGGGGAAAAAGGCGTGCCCGATCTGGATGGAAAAGAAGCCGTAGGTGATGAAGTCGTAGAACTCGAGCGCGTTGCCGACCACGGCGGCGGCGGCCCGGCGCACCGGCGAGATGTGCTCCTGTATGGCCACGCCGTCCCCCGTCCTTCAGCGCATCCGTACGACATTCGACGGACGCCGCCGCAATAGCTCTGCGTGAAAACCCCGGCCGTCTTTCGAACCACCAAGCAACGCGAAGCGGCGCCAGCGCTGTCATCGGCAGGTTGATAGCCCGAGTTCAGGTTGTGGGGAACCCGCTCGGGACACAACGGCGCATCTTATCGCACCCGTTTTCGCTATAAGATTGTGGGGGAACGAGTCGGAACCGCGTTAAACTGTCAAGACCGGGATGCACCATGAACAATGACGGCGGCCCTTCCCTGTCGGCGATCTTCGCCCAGGCCTTGGGCGCGTCCGGCAGGGGAATGTCGCTCAGCCGCTTTTCCAATGACGGCCTTGCCTCGCACGAACAGTTCAACGCCTTCAGCGATTGGTTCGGCTCGTTCCTCAACGTCACTCCGACCCACGAGATTCGTCAGGGATTTTCGTTTTCCCATTGCTCGATCGGTTTCGAGAACATGTCGTTGGTCAATTATCGACGAGATGGCTCGCTGTCCGAACGTAACGCAAAGCATATCCGGGCCGAGGCGGTTGATATGCTGGCCATCATCACCTTGCGGGAAGGCGTGGTGTCCGGACAAACCCCCGACCGGGACTATGACCTGCGGCCTGGCGAGGTGCTGCTTCGAGAGACCGCGCGTCCCTTGCGCGCCTTGTCGGAGGGCACCGACGTCGTCGTACTGAGCGTGCCCCGGGAAAGGATTTCCCGCATGATCGGCGACGTGAGCGCGGTGACCGGTCACGTCTTCAGGGGCGGCGTGATGGGGGTCCTGCGCGACTACATGTGCTCCCTTGTCGATCATGCGGACGATCTGCAGTCCGCCTCGGCGTCCGAGATCGGCGGCGTGACGGAGAAGATGATCACCGCGGCGCTGGCGCCCAGCCGGGATGCTTTCCTCCAGGCGGAAGCTCCGATCGCGGACCTGATCAAGAGCCGCGCGTTGAAATATATCTCGCACAATCTCTTTTCACCCGAACTCACGCCGGACCGTATCGCCGTCGCCGTCGGCGTTTCGCGCCGAAAGCTCTACCAGATCTTCGAGAGCGAAGGCGGGATCGCGCGCTATGTGGTGGGGCTTCGCCTGGAACGGGCGCGCAGCGCCCTGGCGGGCGAGTATCGCTCCGGCATGATCAAGGAAGTCGCGTTCACGCACGGCTTCCAGAGCGAAGCCCACTTCTCCCGGAGCTTCAAGGCCCGATTCAGCCATTCGCCCAGCGAAACCCGCGACGTCGGCAAGGCCCTGCAGCTCGTGGGCTAACAAGGCGAAGCCGGAAGCGGACGCCGGTTTAGCCTCGCCGGCCTTCGGCTCGGCGGCCATCACGCTCCAAGTTTTTGATTTAGAGCCGCCGTCGCCGTGGAAGCGGTGACGACACGCCAAAGCCCGCACCGCGCCACCGATTTGCACGGACGCGCAACGGATTTGCACGGGCGGTCAATGCCCCCCTCCTCGCGTTCGGCTAAATACTGAGCCGAGCGTTCGAAGCTGGGCATTCCAAGCGATTGACGACTTTCAAGCAAAGCATACCGACTGTGCCCGTCCGGCTAAGCATATGGCCAAGGCCATGAGGCCCGCTCACGGCCCCCAACCCCATCGCCCCCCGCTAAGGACAGGCTCCGGTTATCCCGGCAAAAGCGCGCCGCCCTTCACGGCATTTTCCGCAGAGGCGGCAGAGGGAGCGTCAAGGCGATGACGCCGATCGATCCGTTCAGAAGAAACTATGAAAAGCAGCCGCAACCAAGATGTCGCCTGGGGTTCGCCCTGCGGCTGATCATGGATCTATCCGGCCTTATCATCAGCGCCCTTTTGGGGATCGCCGTGATGCGTGCGCTCTTCCAGATTTTCGTCCATCCCATTCTCGACTGATACGCTCCCCACCGAATGTTTGCCCACACACCCGTAACAACCGGATCAAATCCTCATTGGACACGTATCTCCACCAAAGGGCTTACACCTGAGAAGCAATTCGAGGTGTGGCGTGACCTGGCTTGTGAGGAATATGACAGCACATCCCAAGCCCCTGCGGATCACGGCTATGAGCTGGAATACATAGATTTCAGCTGCGGGCCGCTGTCACTGGCCCACTGCCGGCGCGATGGCGCCGCCGAAATCCGCACGCGGGGCCATATACGGAAATCCACCGATCATTGGCTTTGCGTGCAGGTTCTCCTGAAAGGGCGTGGAGAAGGTCGCATCGGAGACATCCGGTATCAGTCCACACCCAACGGCATACTGATCGTGGACATGAGCCGTCCGGCTGAAATCTGGCGGCGGGGCGCCGAAACCATCGCCCTCAGGCTGCCGATGGATCAGCTGGCTCAAGCCATGCCGGACATCGGCGATCCGTGCGGCTTCTTTCCGGGCGGCCTCGCATCGGATCTGTTTCGCGACCACCTGCGGTCCATCATGCGGAACGCATCCGGCATTTCCCTGGAAAGCGCCGTCCCGATTTTCGACGCGACGATCCAGATCCTGGCCGCCGCGATCTTGCAGAGCGGGAAGCGCGCAGATGCAGCAAGTCCGGCGCTGGACACGACTTTCCTTCAACGGTCGAAAGCCTATATCGCGGACAATATATTTGATTTCGACCTGACACCGGAAACAATCGCGCGCAGCATCGGCGTATCGCGCCGAAAACTTT
>JBARAK010000359.1:0-3079 GCA_049791955.1 Caulobacteraceae bacterium | reverse complement strand
TTGGTGTCCGGCGCGTTGGAGACCAGGGTCACCGGCGTCACCGTGATCGGCCGGGTAAGCGGCGGCGCGAACTTCCAGCCGATCAGCAGCACCAGCGCCAATAGCAGGTGCAGGCCGGCGGAGGCCGCCAGCGCGGGAGTCAGGTTCGAACGCTCCGCCACCGCCACGTCTCAGAACTGGCCGGGCGCGGCCTCGGCGCGCTTGGCCGGGTGCTCGGGGCCGCCGGTGTCGGTGATCAGGTTGATCGAGGTGAAGCCGGACGTGGAGAGCCGCGCCATCACCTGGGCCACCACCGCATAGGCGGCGGCCCCGTCGCCGCGCACGTAGAGCGGCTTGCTCTGGCCGCCCTGGCCGACGCCCGCTGCGCCCCCGGCGGCTTTCACCCGATCCGGCAGCTCGTCCAGGTCGGTCTGGCTGTCGCCGACGTAGATTTGGCCGTCCTTCTGGACGCTGACGGTGACCGGCTGGCTGGGAGTGCTGATCGCCGCCGCGTCGGTCTTGGGCAGGTCGAGCGGCACGCCCGAGGTCAGCAGCGGCGCGGACACCATGAAGATGATCAGCAGCACCAGCATCACGTCGACCAGCGGCGTGACGTTGATCTCGGACAAGGCCGCGCGACCGCGGCGGCGGCGGCCGCGGCGGTTGGTGGACATGGCGTCGTGGACGGATAGCGCCAAGGATCAGGCTCCGTCCGAAGCCGACACGGAGGGGTTCAGCCGCTCGCCGAGCCGGCGCGCCACCGCGCCGGACAGGTCGTCGGCGAAGGTCTCCAGCCGGGCGGTGAACTTGGAGGCGTCGGTGGAGAACTTGTTGTAGGCGATATAGGCCGGGATCGCCGCGGCCAGGCCGATGGCGGTGGCGAACAGGGCGTGGGCGATCGCCGGCGCCACCACCGTCAGGTTGGTGTTCCTCTGGATGGCGATGGCCTGGAACGCCGTCATGATCCCCCAAACCGTTCCGAACAGGCCGATGAACGGCGAGGCGGTCGCCACGATGGCCAGCAGCCCCAGGCCTTCTTCGACCTTGCGGCTCTCCTTGGCGATAACGCTGTCCAGCGCCCGATCGATGCGTTGGATGGTGAGCGCCGTCTGGGTGTCGCTGAGCGCCGCCCGCACGCGTGAGCCGCGCCACTCCCTAAGCGCCGCCTGCAGCATGCGCGGCAGGGCGTGGGTGGGGTTCTCGCCAACCTCGGCGGCGATGTCCTCGAGCGGCCGCCCCGAGCTGACCTCGGCCTCGAACCGTTCCGCGCGGCGATTGAGCGCCGACAGGCGGAACGCCTTGTCCAGGATCACCGCCCAGGACCACAGGGACGCCAGGATCAGGCCGGTCAGCACCAGCTTCACCACCCAGTCCGCATTCATGAACATCGCCAGGGGGCTGAAGCTGGCGGCGGTCAGAGTCGCTGTTTCCGGCATTATCACTCGTCGGTCTGCTGCGCTGGGATAGAGGGGGACGTGATGACGAAACTAAGGCGTGAAAGCCTTAATGAGGATCAACTGCGACCGCTTCACCACAGGTCCCATAGCTTGGTCAGGTAAAACCGTCAGCCCCCGAAAGCCTTCGCCAGCAGGGCCTGAAGCCCCAGGGCGTCCAGCCGTTCCGGATTACGGTCCGACGCATAGGAAAAGCCTTCCGGCAGGTCGCGGGCGCCCTGGGCGATCCACGCCGCGCGCCGGGCCGGATCGTGGCTGGGCAGGATCACGTAGCGGTCCTCAAGCTCGACGGCCGAACGGGCGTCGTCCTCGGGCACCATCACCTCGTGCAGCTTCTCGCCGGGCCGGATGCCCACCACCTTGTGCGGCAGGCCGGGCGCGATGGCGCTGGCCAGTTCGGTGGTGTGCATGGAGGGGATCTTGGGCACGAAGATCTCCGCCCCCGCCATCATCTCCAGGCTCGACAGCACGAAGTTCACACCCTGCTCCAGGGTGATCCAGAAGCGGGTCATGCGGGCGTCGGTGATCGGCAGCTCCGCGGCGCCTTCGTCGACGAGCTTGCGGAAGAACGGCGCCACCGACCCGCGCGAGCCCATGACATTCCCGTAGCGCACGACCGAGAAGCGGGTCCCGGCGTCGCCCGCCATGGCCTGGGCCGCCACGAAGATCTTGTCCGAAGCCAACTTGGAAGCGCCGTAGAGGTTGATCGGGTTGGCCGCCTTGTCGGTGGACAGCGCCACAACCCGCTTCACGCCGGCGGCGATGGCGGCGTTCACCACGTTCTCCGCCCCCATCACATTGGTCTTGATGCACTCGAACGGGTTGTACTCGGCGATCGGCACGTGCTTCAGCGCCGCGGCGTGGATCACATAGTCCACTCCCCGCATGGCCATCTCCAGCCGGGCGGCGTCGCGCACGTCGCCGATGAAGTAGCGCAGGAACGGATAGGTCTCGGGCGGGAAGGCCTGGGCCATCTCGTACTGCTTCAGCTCGTCGCGGCTGAAGATGATCAGCTTCCGGGGCTGGAATTCCTCGCAGGCCATCCGCACGAAGGCGCGCCCGAACGAGCCGGTGCCGCCGGTGACCAGCACCACCTTGTCGTTCAGGTCGGCGCGCGGGTCGCGGAATTCCCGCACGATCGCAACGGGAAGGGCTTCCTGGCTTTCGGCGCGAGCGGCGGCGGACATGGGCGGACCTTGCGAGGATGGACCGCCATGCTGGGCCGTTAAGGTTAATTGTTCGTGGTTAACGGCCGGGCAAGGCGGCCGCGCCATGCTGGGGCCATGCCGCCGCTCCCGCCCCTCCCCTATGGCCGCCACCTGGTGGAGGACGACGACATCGCCGCGGTGGTCGCCGCCCTGAAGAGCGACCACATCGCCCACGGCCCAAGGGTGGCGGACTTCGAAAGGGCGCTGGCGGCGGAGACCGGCGCACGGGAAGCCGTGGCCTGTTCCTCCGGCACCGCGGCCCTGCACCTGGCGCTGGCCGCCCTGGATGTCGGGCCGGGCGAGCTCTGCGTGGTCCCAGCCATCACCTTCCTCTCCACCGCCACCGCCGCGCGGATGTGCGGGGCGGAGGTGCTGTTCGCCGACGTCGACCCTGACAGCGGGCTGATGACGGCGGCCACGCTGGCCGAGGCCCTGGCC
>JBARAK010000358.1:0-3219 GCA_049791955.1 Caulobacteraceae bacterium | reverse complement strand
GTCTGGCCTGGGGCGAGGCGGCGGACCGCCTGCGCGCCCGGGTCGGCTTCATGCGGGCCCAGGAAGGCGAGGCTTGGCCGGACCTGAGCGATGCGGGCCTGACCTGTTCGCTCGACCAGTGGCTGGCGCCGGTGCTGGAGGGGCGCAGCAGCCTGAAGGACATCCAGTCGGCGGACCTGGACGCGGCCCTGCGCGGGCTGGTGCCCTACGACCTGCAACGCCGGCTGGACGCCGAAGCGCCCGATCGCTTCACCGCGCCCACCGGCAATAGTGCGGCGATCGACTATGCGGCGGAAGGCGGCCCGCGCGTGGAGGTCCGGGTGCAGGAGCTGTTCGGCCTAGCCGAGCACCCCACCGTCGGGCGCAACCGCACGCCCCTGACCCTGGCCCTGCTGTCGCCGGCCCGGCGGCCGGTGCAGGTCACCCGCGACCTGCCCGGGTTCTGGACCGGATCATGGAAGGCCGTGCGCAGCGAGATGAAGGGCCGCTATCCCCGCCACCCCTGGCCCGAGGACCCGCTCTCCGCGCCACCCACCACCCGGGCCAAGCCACGCGGCACGTGAACTAAACCCGCAGCGTGCTCGGCGGGAAGCCGTAGCGTTCGCGGAAGGCGCGTCACTGTCCGTCGGTCGCCGCGTAGATCATGATCCCGGTCGCCACCGACAGGTTCAGGCTGTCGGCTCGACCGCGCATGGGGATCTTCACGGCGACGTCGCACGCGCTGGCCAGCTCCGGCGGCAGGCCGGCCTGTTCGTTGCCCATCAGGATCAGGCTCGGCCGCGCATAGTTGGCGGCGCGATAGTCCGTGGTGGCGCTCAGCAAGGTCCCGACCACAGAGCCCGGCCAGCGTTCACGCCAGGACAGGAACTCCGCGACGCCGGCCTTGAAGATCGGGACGGCGAAGATCGAGCCCATGGTGGCGCGCACCGCCTCCACCGAAAACGGATCGCAGCAGTCGCCGACCAGGATCACCCCGCCGCAACCCGCCGCGTCGGCGGTGCGCACGATCGTGCCCAGGTTGCCGGGATCGCGCACCGCCTGCAGCGCCACCCAGCAGCTCGCCTGCTGCGGCTGCAGCGATTCGAGCGGGCGGAACATCTGCTCGAACACCGCCACCACGGTCTGCGGGTTCTCGCGCCGGGAGACCTTCTCCAGCACCTCGCGGGTGACCTCGACCACCTCGCCGCCGGCCTCATAGGTGGCGGCGGCGACCCGGCGGAACACCGGATGGTCGGCGTCGGGGCCGTGCATCAGCGCCTTGGGCCGGTGGCCCAGGTCCACCGCCTCGGTGACGATCTTCAGGCCCTCGGCCAGGAACAGGCTGCTGGCCTCGCGGTCCTTGCGCAGGTGCAGGCTGCGGGCGAGCTTGACCAGCGGATTGGCCAGCGAGGTGATGCGGCGCGGGTCGCTCATGCTCAGCTCCGCCGCCAGCGGGCGAAGAACGACAGCCCGATCTCGCGGCGCTCGCCCGGAGCGCCGGCCTCGGCCAGCGCCAGTTCGCCCCAGTCCAGTTCGCCGCCGCGCGGGCCGAGCGCCTCGATCAGCAGGTGGGCCAGCGACAGGCCGGAGATGCGGGCGGCGTAGCCGTTCAGCAGCAGGAAGTCCGCGTCGTCGGCCAGCAGGGCCGCGCACAGCCGCGCCAGCTCGGGCAGGTCCTCGAACAGCCGCCAGACCTCTCCGCCGGGGCCTCGCCCGTACTTGGGTGGGTCGAGCACGATCCCCTGGTACTTCGAGCCCCGGTTGACCTCGCGCTGGACATAGCGGCGGGCGTCCTCGCAGATCCAGCGCACCGGACGATCGGACAGGCCGGACAGGGCGGCGTTGTCGCGCGCCCAGCCGACCGATTTCTTTGAGGCGTCCACATGGGTCACCGCGGCCCCGGCGGCGGCGCAGACCAGGCTGGCGACCCCGGTGTAGCCGAACAGGTTCAGCACCTTGGGTGGCTCGGAAGCGCGGCCGGCCATGGCGCGCACCCTCTGATCGAGCCACGCCCAGTTGGCGGCCTGCTCGGGGAAGAAGGCCAGATGGCGGAAGCTGGTCAGCCGGGCGTGGAAACGGGCCTGGCCCCAGGACAGCGGCCAGCTCTCGCCCAGCCGGCGGTTCATGCGCCAGCGGCCGTCGTCCTCCTCGTCGGCTGGATCGAACACCGCGTCGGCCTGCTCCCAGCGCTCGGCCGGCAGGCGCGGGCGCCACAGGCACTGGGGCTCGGGGCGCACGATGGTGGCCTTGCCGTAGCGCTCCAGTTTGCGGCCGTCGCCGCTGTCCAGCAGGGCGTAGTCCGCCCAGGGCTCGGTGCGCAGGACGATCGGGTCGGGCGCCAGGCGTGGCGCGGATGGGGCGGGCGTTTGAGTCACGCTTGCGCTCTAGCGCTACATCCGCGCCCGCGCCACCCGTGACGCGCTCTGGACGCAGGCGGCGCAGCCGTGCGACGTGAAAGCCATGACCCCGACCTTCGATGATGTGGAAGACGCCAGCGCCCGCCTGAAGGGCCATGCCGTGGAGACCCCGCTGGTGCGCGCCGACGCGCTGGACGCCGCCGTCGGCGGCCGGGTCTTCGTGAAGGCCGAGGTGCTGCAACGCACCGGCTCGTTCAAGTTCCGCGGCGCCTACAACCGCCTGAGCCGGCTGACCGCCGCCGAGCGCGAACGCGGGGTGGTGGCCTTCTCCTCCGGCAACCACGCCCAGGGCGTGGCGGCGGCGGCCGGCCTGGTCGGCTGTCCGGCGGTGATCGTGATGCCGGCCGACGCCCCGGTGATCAAGGTGGAGTCCACCCGGTCGCTGGGTGCGGAGGTAGTGTTCTACGACCGCTTCACCGAGAGCCGCGAAGCCATCGCCGAGCGGATCGCCGGAGAGCGTGGCGCGGTGCTGGTCCCCTCGTTCGACGATCCCTTTATCATCGCGGGGCAGGGGACCGCCGGCCTGGAGGCGATTCGCCAGCTCGACGCGGCGGGGACGCGGGCCGACGTCCTGCTGTGCCCGGCCTCGGGCGGCGGGCTGGTGGCCGGGATCGCGCTGGCCTTCGAGAAGCTGTCGCCCCAGACCCGGCTGTACAGCGTCGAGCCGGAGGGCTTCGACGACCACGCGCGCAGCCTGGCTGCACACGAACGGCTCAGCAACGCGCCGGGCGCGCGCAGCCTCTGCGACGCCCTGCTGTCGCCGGCGCCGGGCGAGATGACCTTCGCCATCAACGGCCGGCGGCTGTCGGGCGGCGTGTCGGTA
>JBARAK010000357.1:0-10875 GCA_049791955.1 Caulobacteraceae bacterium | reverse complement strand
GGCCAGGGCGCCCAGCGGGGCCGCCGTCAGCACCGCCTTGCGCGCGCCGTCGTCCTGGACCAGCAGGTCGCGATTTACCGGCAGCGTGCGGATGCGCACGCCCGTGGCGGCGAAGATCGCATTGCCCAGCACCGGGGCGGCGATGGCGGTGCCGACCTCGCCCATGCCGCCAGGGGTCTCGCCGCTGGGGACGATGTGCACCTCGAACCGCGGCGTCTCGTTCATCCGCATCATGCGGTAGTCGTGGAAGTTGCTCTGCTGGACCACGCCGTTCTGGTGGGTGATCTGGCTGTAGAGCGCGGCGGTCCAGCCGAACACCAGCCCGCCCTGGATCTGGGCCTCGATGGTGTTGGGGTTGATCGCGATCCCGCAGTCGATCGCGGTCACCGAGCGGCGGAGCCGGATCTCGCCCTGGGGCGAGACCTCGATCTCCAGCGCCGTGCAGACGTAGCTGCCGAACGGCGCGCCCAGGGCGATCCCCCGGCCGACGCGTTCGCCCGTGGGCGAGGCGCCCCAGCCCATCTTCTCCGCCGCCAGGTTCAGCACCCCGAGCGCGCGGGGATTGTCATGCAGCAGGGCTCGGCGATAGGCGACCGGGTCCTTGCCGGCGGCGTGGGCGCACTCGTCGATGAAGCTCTCGACCTTGAACAGGTTGTGGGTCGGGCCGACCCCGCGCCACCAGGCCACCGGCATGTCGCCGGGCAGGTGGTGGGGCGCCCACTCCACCTTCACGTTCTTCAGGGCGTAGGGCGTCTCGGCCGCGCCCTCGGTGGTGTCGCTGTCGAAGCCGTCCTTGCGCAGGATCACCGGGGCCCAGCGCCGCGCGACCGAGTCGCTGGTCACCCGGTCGGTCCACACGATCGGCAGGCCGTCGCCGTCGAGCACGGCGGAGATGCGGTCGTAGTAATAGGGGCGCGGGATGTCGTGCTGGATGTCGTTCTCACGCGTCCAGATCATCTTGACCGGATAGCCGACCGCCTTGGCGATCGAAACCGCCGGAACCACCGAATCCGCGTCCAGCCGCCGGCCGAAGCCGCCGCCCAGATAGTGGTTGTGGACGATGATCTTGTCCTTGGGCAGGCCGGTGATCTTCGCCGCCACGTCGACCACGCGGGTGGGGACCTGGGTGCCGACCCAGATCTCGCAGGCGTCCGGACGGACGTGGACCAGGGCGTTCATCGGCTCCATCGGCGCATGGGCCAGGAACGGCGACTGGTAGATCGCCTCGATCCTGTGGCCGCCATGGTCCAGGTCGCCGGCCTGGCGCGCCACCAGCGCCTTGCCGTTCAGCGAGGTGTCGTCCATGGCCTTGAGCAGGCCGGCGGTGGAGAAATCGGCCAGCGGGCCCAGGTCCCATTCCACCTGCAGCGCCTCGGCGCCGGTCTTGGCGGCCCAGAAGTGGTCGCCGATCACGCCCACGCCGTTTTCGAGGCGCACCACCTCGCGCACCCCCGGGATGGCGCGGGCGCGGCTGTCGTCCACCGACTTGAGCTTGCCGCCATAGACCGGACAGGGGACGTAGGCGGCGATCTTCATCCCGGGCGCCGTGGCGTCGATGCCGTAGACCACCGAGCCATCGACCTTGCCGGCGGTGTCGAGCCGGCGCAGCGGCTTGCCGATCAGCTTGAAATCCTTGGGGTCCTTCAGCGTCACCTTGGGCGGTACGGGCTGGCGGGCCGCGGCTTGGGCCAGGTCGCCGTAGCTCGCCGAGCGGCCGGACGCCGCGTGATGCACCACCCCGCGCTCCACGGTGCAGCTGGCCGGATCGACGCCCCAGGTCTGGGCCGCGGCGCCGACCAGCATGACGCGGGCGACCGCGCCGGCCTCGCGCATCACCTTCCAGTCCCCACGGATCGAGGTGGAGCCGCCGGTGGCCTGCTGCTGCAGCACCGGCGAGGCATAGAGCTGTGCGTTGGGCGGGGCGTGCTCCAGGCTGAGCTGGTCCAGGCCGACGTCCAGTTCCTCGGCGATCAGGGTCGAGGCGCCGGTATAGATCCCCTGCCCCATCTCGACGCTGGGCATGACAAGGCGGATCGGGCCGGTCCGGTCGATGCGGATGAAGGCGTTGGGCGCAAACGCCGGGTGGCCGTCGGCCGCCGCCGCCGCCGCGTCGGAGGACTGGGGCCGCGCGCTGATGATCGCCTCCGCCCGGCCGCCCCGCATCAGGGTGAAGGCCAGGGTGAAGCCGCCGCCGGCCAGCAGCAGATTGCGGCGCGAGGGGTCGGCCAGGGTCTGGGGGGCCAGGGTTTCGGGAGCGGCCATCACGCCGCCCTCTCGCCCGTCGTCGCATCGGAAGGCGCGATGTTGGGGATGGTCGGCATGGCGTCGGAACGGCCGGTGGCGGCCTGCTTGATCGCCTCGCGGATGCGGACATAGGTGCCGCAGCGGCAGATGTTGCCCGACATGGCCGCGTCGATGTCGGCGTCGCTCGGGTTGGGCGTATGGGCCAGCAGGGCCGAGGCGCTCATCACCTGGCCCGACTGGCAATAGCCGCACTGAACCACCTCGATATCAAGCCAGGCCTGCTGGACCTTCTGGCCCGTGGGCGTCTTGCCGACCGCCTCGATCGTGGTCACCGGGCGCGCGCCGATGGCCGAGACCGGCAGCACGCAGGAGCGCACCGCCTGGCCGGCCACATGCACCGTGCAGGCGCCGCACTGGGCGATGCCGCAGCCGAACTTGGTCCCGGTCAGCCCGACCACGTCGCGCAGCACCCACAGCAGCGGCATGTCCGGCGGGACATCCACCGGATGGTCCTGCCCGTTGATATTGAGGCTGAACATTCGCGCCACCTCCGCAGCCCACTGGACGGCGCCCAGTCAAAGCAGGACCGCACCGTTACGGATGTAACAAGCTCAGCGCGAAGCGTCGTGTAAGTCCAGCTTAATATGGCATGCAGCCAGCCTTCATTATGGTTATGAAGATCGACTTCATATCCTTCGATATGACTGTTTTGATGCGATTTGTAAAAACTCGCCCCGATATTTAGCGACTACCTGAAGTTCCCGTTCATATCGCCTGCCAGCGCCTTCCCCCGCTGGCGGAGCGTTCGTTCAAGCCGCTCCCGACGCGCCCATTCCACCGCCTGGTGAGGTTGCTTATGTTGCGCCTGCGAAAGCCCGATGCGGCGTGTTGCACCACAGCAAGGCGATCTGCCTCGCCCGGACGCAGGCTTGGACCCAGGCGGCTGGTCGCGCGCCTGGCGGGTTGCGGAGGCGCCCCAGCGGGACGCTCAGATCGGACTGCGATCTTCGGGTGTCGAAGAACGCCTGGAGGCGCCCGCCCAAAGCCGGTCGTGCAGCTGGAGCCAGCATGGATACGCGTCGCGTCTGGACGGTGTCCGGTCAGGACCTCGGTCAGAGGCCGGATTCGGATCGCCTCCTCGTTCTGGATGGCCTGCGCGGCTTCGCGGCCATCGCGGTGGTGCTGTACCACTTCGGCTCCGTGCTCGGGGTCAGGCACCTGCTCGCGCACGCCTATCTGGCGGTGGACTTCTTCTTCGGGCTCAGCGGCTTCGTGCTGGCGCGGGCCTATGATCCGGACGTCTCGGTGCACCGGATCGGCGCGCGGCGCTTCGTGCTGAAGCGGCTGATCCGGCTGTGGCCGCAGATCCTGCTCGGCGCTGCGGTGGGGCTGGCCATGACGGCGGCGTCCAGCCTCGTCGTCGGCGGCGGGTTCCATTTCACCCTGCCCCTGGCGATCTCGTTCCTGGCCACCTGCTTGCTGGTCCCGGGCATCCCCTGGCTCAACGGGGCGTTCTGGTCGCTGTTCGCGGAGCTGGCCGTCAACGCCCTGTATCTTCCGCTCCGCTTCCTGGGCGCGGTCGGGCTCAGCGTGGCGGCGGCGCTGTCGCTGCTGGTGATGATCGTCTCGGTGACCCAGCTGGGCAGCATCGAGATCGGCCCCGGCGACTGGCGCCACCTGCCGCTCGGCATGGTGCGGGCGGCCCCGCCGTTCCTGGAAGGGGTGCTGATCAGCCGCTACGGCCAGCGCATCGACCGCGGCCTGGGCTTCCCGCCCGCGATCCTGTTCGCGGTCATGCTGCTGGTGTTCGTCTTCCCGGGCTACAGCGTGCTGCATCCCCTGCCCGACATGCTGTCGGCCCTGGTGATCCTGCCGGCGATCCTCTACCTGGGCGCGGCCTCCCGGCCGGGCCGGCGGCTGGGCCAGGCCTGCCGGGCGCTGGGCGACCTGTCCTATCCGCTCTACGCCATCCACCTGCCGGTGGTGGTCTATCTGGGAGGGTTCATGCTGCGGGCGCGCCTGGCATGGCCGCTCGACCTCGCCCTCGTGCTGCTAGCCACCGTTGGCCTCGTCCTGGTCGCACACCTGGACTACCGGTTCTACGACGCGCCCGTGCGGCAGGGCCTGCGCCGCCTGCTGATCCGCCGGGGCCGCCGGCGCATCCAGGTGGGGTGATCGCTCAGTCGCTGACCTCGGCCCCGTCCAAACGGAAGAACAGGCCCGCGCTCTCGTCATGCTGGAGCGAGAAGCGCCCGGTCACCATCACCAGGCCGGTGTCCGGCACGATGGCGGACTCGGAACGGACCTCGATCACCTCGTTGGGCTCGCCGGGCGGGCAGAAGGGGCAGACCGGGGTATATTTCGACAGCAGGAAGTGGTGGGTGGCCTGGCCGGCCTCCAAGGGCAGCATGTAGCCGGTGATGCTGAGGCCATGGCCCGCCATCGCGCGCACGGCGGCCGGATAGCTGGCCCGGAACACGCCCTTGCCCAGGTCCTGGTGGATGCCGGTGGTGCGCAGCACGGCCCAGGCCGGGTCGCCGGAGCGCGGCAGGCTGCGCTGGGCGGCTCGCTCCACCTTCGGCTGGCCGAGCACGGTGTCGGACGCGGCGCCGCGCCAGGCCAGCACCAGCAGGGCGGCGGCGACCCCGACGAACAGGCCGCCGAGCGGGATCATGGCCAGGCGAAGCGCGCTCATCGCATGCAGCTCAAAAAAAGGGCGGCTCAAAGGGGCCGGGAGCGGCGCCGCACCGAATCTGGTTTTGTTATAAAATAACCACGCGTGCAACCCCACGCGGGAACCCGGTGCGAATGCCCCTTGGCCAAAGCCGCGCGCCCGTTACAGTCGTAACATTCTCAATCCTCCGGGGGCGACGTTTCGTGTCTATCCAAGTGTTGAAGTGCAGCGTCGCCGCGCTGGCCCTGTGCATGGCCGTGTCGGCCGCCAGGGCCCAGCCGTCGGCCAAGGATTCCGAGCTCCGGTCCGGCGCGGCCGCGGCCACGGTTCCGGACCTGAACGATATCCCCGCCAAGCCGCCCGGCCCCACCGCCGCCTACGACTACGAGAAGCGCGTGGTGATGATCCCCATGCGCGACGGGGTGAAGCTCTACACCGTGATCATGATCCCCAAGGGCGCCCACGACGCCCCGATGATCCTGACCCGCACGCCCTACAACGCCGCCAAGCGGGTGGAGCGCAACGTCAGCCCCTCGATGCTGGCCTCCCTGCCCCAGGGCGACGAGGTGTTCGTCAAGGACGGCTACATCCGCGTGTTCCAGGACATCCGCGGCAAGTACGGCTCGGAAGGCGCCTACGTCATGACCCGCCCGGTGCGCGGGCCGCTGAACCCGACCAAGACCGACGAGACCACCGACGCCTGGGACACCATCGACTGGCTGGTCAAGCACACCCCGGAGAGCAACGGCCGGGTCGGCATGCTGGGCTCGTCCTACGAGGGCTACACCGTGGTCATGGCCCTGCTCGACCCGCACCCGGCGCTGAAGGTGGCCGCGCCCGAGAGCCCGATGGTCGACGGCTGGATGGGCGACGACTGGTTCCACTACGGCGCCTTCCGCCAGACCAACCTGGACTACATCACCGACCAGACCACCAAGCGCGGAGAGGCCAACCCGGTCCCCCGCGAGACCTGGGACGACTACGAGGGCTTCCGCCGCGCCGGTTCGGTGGACGGCTACGCCCGGGCGCACGGGATCGAGGGCTATCCCTTCCTGCAGCGCCTGGAGGAACACCCCGCCTACGACGGCTTCTGGCAGGGCCAGGCCCTGGACAAGCTGGTCGCCGAGCATCCCTCCAAGGTGCCCACCATGTGGGAACAGGGCCTGTGGGACCAGGAGGACATGTGGGGGGCGATCCACACCTGGCGCGCCCTGGAAGCCAAGGGCTACGGCGACACCAATGTGCTGGTGATGGGCCCCTGGCGCCATAGCCAGGCCAATTACGACGGCTCCTCGCTCGGCGTGCTGCAGTTCACCGGCGACACCGCCACCGAATGGCGGCGCGAGTACCTGAAGCCGTTCTTCGACCAGTACCTGAAGCCCGGCGCGCCCCAGGCCCAGGTCCCCCACGCCCTGATCTACAACCCCGCCGCCGACCATTGGGACAAGTTCGCCAAGTGGCCGCTGGCCTGCGAGGCCGGCTGCGGCGCGCCCCTGACCCCGCTTTACCTGCAGCAGGGCTTCGGCCTGTCGTTCTCCGCCCCGGCGGCGGGCGGCGCGCCTTCGGACAGCTATGTCTCCGACCCGTCCAAGCCGGTCCCCTACCTGCCGCGGCCGGTGCGGTTCGCCGACGGCGACCGCTGGAAGGCCTGGCTGACCAGCGACCAGCGCGCCTCGGCCGACCGGCCCGACGTGCTGACCTACCAGACCGGCGTACTGACCGGCCCGGTGCGGATCAGCGGCCAGACCATCGCCGACCTCTACGCCGCCACCAGCGGCACGGACGCCGACTGGGTGGTCAAGCTGATCGACGTCTATCCCGACGAGGTCCCGTCCAAGCCGGAGATGGGCGGCTACGAGCTGCCCATCGCCATGGACATCTTCCGCGGCCGCTATCGCGACAGCTTCGAGCATCCCAGCGCGATTCCCGCCGGCCAGGTCGAGCGCTACCGCTTCGCCCTGCCCTCCACCAACTACGTGTTCCAGCCGGGCCACCGGATCATGGTGCAGATCCAGTCGAGCTGGTTCCCGCTCTACGACCGCAACCCCCAGACCTACGTGGACAACATCTTCCTGGCCAAGCCGTCCGACTACCAGGCGGCCACCCAGCAGGTATTCCACGCCGGCGCCCAGGCCAGCGCGATCTGGCTGCCGGTGGTGCAGGGACAGTAACCAATAAACCCGGGGCGGGCGCCTGTGCGCCCGCCCCGCTACTGGCGATTGAACCCGGCGCGGACTGCGCGATACTTTGGGAGTTCTTGTCTCTATTTTTGCGATTTCAGCCGCAGCTATTCCGGCTGCGCATAAATAATCTCGCATTGAATCAAATATCGAATAATCATAAAATCCATCGAAATATTTCTGATTTCCAGAATATTACGACGCGTCAGCGGGGCTCTGCAGCGCGCAAGCGGCCTTCTCAAACCCAGGCCGCACGCCCCCGGAGGTCGACGAATGAAGCTGACAACAGGACAGTTGACCGCGCTGCGCAATCTCCTGCGCAAGAAGTCCGGCGAAGAGGTCGACTGGATCAATATCGCCGACGCGCGCGCCCTCACCGAACTGGGCCTGGCCGAGCGGGACCAGGCCGGCTGGCACATCACCCTGAGCGGCGAGGAAGCGCTGAAGGGCGACATCGAGGACGAGGCCGTGGCGATCCTGTCCACGCCGATCTCGATGGAACAGCGGAGACGGCCCGATGCCGGATGAAACCCGCCGCGAACTCGACGAGTTGCGCGCCTACGTGAAGCAGCTACGCGACGAGACGCAGCTCGCCCTGGAAGAGGTGGCGAAGGTTTCAGGGACGGCCGTTCGACACCTGCCCCGGCTCATCACCAAGCGGCGGTGAAGATCTCGCCCCCCCCGGGGGCCCGTCGCTTGTGACGGGAAGGTGAAGCGCTACCGAATTCCCATAAGTCCGCTCTTCCCCGCGAAGGCGGGGACCCAGGTCAAATCCGCTGACGTATGCGAATGAATCTGGATCCCCGCCTTCGCGGGGGAGAGCGGATTTTGAAAGATCAGCGGATGCAAGGAAGATTCCCCTGAACCCTTCACAGGTCCAGAATCCCCCCCGCTCAATCCTGCGAACCCACCCCGTCCAGGGCCGACTTGCCCGCCGCCGTGATCACCCAGCCCGAACCGCTTCGCTCCGCCAGTCCGGCCAAGGCCAGGAAGCGGGCGTGGGCGATGCTGATCAGCGCCGGCTCGCGGCCGGTCCGGTTGCGGGCGAGCGCGGCCAGGGCGGCGCCCTCATCGGCCGAGAGCATCGGATAGGCGGACACCCGTTCGCCGGGCGCATGCGCCTCGTCCTCCGCTGCGGCGAAGGTCGAGGCGGCGATCAACTCCCGCAGCCGCGTCACCTCCCACTCCAGCTGCTCGCAGCGGATTCTCAGGAGCTCGTTCGCCCGCGCAAGATGATCGGCCGCGTCCTCGCTCATCCCGAGCGCCTGTCGGCGGAGCGCGCGTCCTTGCGCCAGGCGTCGGCGCCCTTGCGGCTGTGACGGCGGACGATGGCCTTGAGCAGGATGGCCCGGCGCATGGACAGGTCCGGCGCCTTGAGTTCGCGGCGCGCGCCTTCCAGCACCTCGCCCCGGTGCCGGGCGCCCAGGGCCCAAGCCTCGGCCCTCACCTCGGCCTCCGGAATCCAGTGGGCCTGCAGCATCTTCAGCCAGACGGCGGGGCCCTTCATCGGCTGACGCCATGGGCCCGGCGCCCGGAGCCCCGCTTCAGCGCGCTGGAAAATCCGCCTGACCGCGGCGTTGGTATCGTGGTGGACATGCAACCCCTTTCCGGGGAGAGCAGGCCGCTTGGCGATGGCGACGCCTATGCCTCGCAATGCGAACCGGCCGTTCATGGAAGAATAGCACGCATCCACCCCAAGAAACACATCCCTTCCGGCGGGGAATTATTTCCTGTTTATGCAATTGTATATGGATTTAATCGAATGAAATCAACGAAATCAATCACCATATTCCACCGGGAATAGTACGACCGACTTTCTCTGCATTCCAGACGGGAGCGGCGCCCACGCTGCGGCGATCGTCCCCAGGACGATGCGCTCCCCAAGCCGGGATTTCGGGCTAAGCTCGCCTCGGCACGGGGGACATCATCACACATGGCTTGGTCGGATGGCATGGGACGTACGCGCGAACGTCCCCAGGTGTTCAGCGTGCGGACCTGGCACCACTACATCGGCATGTTCATCGCGCCGGCCCTGATCTTCCTGGCCCTGACCGGGCTGGCCCAGACCTTCAACCTGCACGAGGACCACGTCGGCTACACCGCGCCCAGGCTGATCGCCCAGGCGGGTACGCTGCACAAGAACCAGATGCTGGAGAAACCCGAGACGCCGGAGCCGGGAAAGCCGGCCAAGCCGCCCAGGATCAGGCCCGTCCCCCACTACACCGCGCGCCAGTGGGTGCTGAAGACCTACCTGGCGGTCGCCGCCCTGGGCCTGATCTTCTCCACCGTGCTGGGCGTGATCATGTCGCTGCAGAGCCCCCTGCGGCGGATCTCGGGCCTGATTGCGCTGGGCTTGGGCGTGGTCGTGCCGCTGCTGATCATCTTCGCCTGAAAACGCCTTCTCCCCTGCGGGAGAAGGGATCACCTCATCAACCGCCCCGGGCTGAACAGGCCGATCGGATGCGGCGTCGCGCCCGTAAGCACCAGGTCGGCCAGGATCTCGCCGATGATGCTGGCGAACTTGAAGCCGTGGCCGGAACAGGGCGAGGCCAGCACGATCTGCGGCGCGTCGGGGTGCGGACCCAGCACGAAGTGCTCGTCGGGCGTGCGGGTGTAGGTGCAGGCCCTGGAGTGGCGCGGCGGCCCGGCGGCGGCGGGGATGTAGCGCCCGAGCAGTTCCCGCAGCGCCGCGGTCTCGGCCGGGCTGGCGGCGGGGCGGGGCGCATCCGGCCCGGCCAGCACGCCCTGGGACAGGTGCGAACCGGCCTTCACCCCGGCGCCGATGTCCGGCAGGCCATAGATCAGGGCGTCGCCCGCCGCCTCCCCCGCCGCCCCGCCCCCCACCGTATCGATCAGGAAGGCCGGCATGCGGTCGGGTCCGACCAGGGCGGGGTCGACCGGCTCGAACCAGGTCAGGGTCTGGCGGGTGAGGGTCAGGTGCGGCGCCAGTTCGGGGACCAGTTCGCCCATCCACGGCCCGGCGGCGACGATGGCCGATCCGGCCTCAACGACAGTCCCGTCCTCCAGCTCGACCGCCACCCCCTCCCCCTTCGGCGCCACCCGCCGCACGCGGGCGTTGGCGTGGACGGTCGCGCCCTGGGCGGAGGCGGTTTCGACCAGCAGGCGGATCGCCTTCTCCGGCTCCAGCAGGCCGCCGTCGGCCTGGAACAGGCAGTCCCAGTCGTGCGGCAGGGAAAAGGCCGGGAAGCGTTCCGCCACCTGGGCGGGCGACAACAGCTCATGCGCGATGCCGTGCTCGTTAGCTGAACGCAGGGAGCCTTCCACCAGGGCCGAACCCTTGACTCCCGCCTCCAGCATGCCGGTGCGGATCATGATCCGGCGGCCGGTATCGGCCTGCAGCCGCTCCCACGCCTCGTAGGCCAGCCGGACCAGCGGCACGTAAGCGGGGTCCTCGAAATAGGCCAGCCGGATGATCCGGCTCTCGCCGTGGGAGGAGCCCCGGTCGTGGCCAGGCTCAAAGCGGTCGCAGCCGACGACCCGCGCGCCCCGCCGGCTCAGCGCATGGAGGCTGGCCGCGCCCATGGCGCCCAGCCCGACAACGGCGACATCGAAGCTGCCCACGACCGGCCTCCTGCGTTGCACAGGTTCATAGGAACATGGCGGCCGGAAGCGAAGGGGGGTTCGGGTGTGGGGACCTGGAGCGCGAGGACTTCACGCGGAATGATTTGAAAAACTCCACTCTTCCCCGCGAAGGCGGGGACCCAGGTCGTAAGGCGCCGCCGGATAAAGGTTTTCGCAGCCACGCTTGGCCATGTC
>JBARAK010000356.1:0-31672 GCA_049791955.1 Caulobacteraceae bacterium | reverse complement strand
CCGCTGTCGAGGCCCCCAGCGCCGCCAGCCAGGCCGAGACCCCGCGCCGCGTCGTGCGCTCCAGATCGCCCATCCCCACCCCTCCGCTTCGACGGCGACGGCCGCACCGGGGGTGATCTCTGCATCTGCGGTGGAGGGGGTCAATGTGGGGAGCGCCTTGCGGGAGACGCGGACCATTCTCGGGCGATCTTGCACCAGATCGCCGAGTTCGCCGGCGCGGCTCCAAGTCTCTTGATCGGCCCTACGGAGGCTTCTAGCGTTAGCGTGGGGCCGTCACGGTAGGGAGCGCATGCCAGTCCACGCTTCGCCGCAACAGGGCCCCAACTCGGAGCGGAGCGGCGTCCCGGCCGCCGCCGCGCGCATGGGCCAACCTAGCGCCAAGACGGAGGACCACACTCCGCACGGCTCTCGGATTCGCGCGTTGCAAGCCGTGGCCGACGCCAGCCCACGAGCCACAAGGATGCGCGCCTTGGTCGACGGGAGCCGCGCTGCCCAGGCCGCGCCAATCCAGCGGGTGCGCTTCTCCAAGACCGACAATTTCGTTGGCAAGGACCATGAACCCGCCGCCCTCCCCAAGCCCCTGAACAAGGCGCTGTCGGATAAATACAAAGGAAAGACTGAAGAAAGCGTCGAAGAGGTCGACCTGTCCACGGTTGCGGCGGACGCCAAGCTTTGGCTCACCCAGGACGACCGCCTGTCGGAGCCCCTTGGCGAGACCATCAAGGCCCAGGTCGGCGCCACGGACTGGGAAAAACTTGGCGAAAGCGTTTCCCGCCGCATCGATATGGCCCCCATGAGCCAGCCCTTTTTCGACCAGCAGACGGCGCTGACGGGCCAGCTTAGCGCCGAATTCAGCGACTTCATCGCCGCAAACCCCGGCAAACCCTTGCGCGTCGCGAGCTTCAAGTTCGAGCGGACTCGTGAGGGGGCGCTGGTCACCAACTGGACGGCCAAGGAGATCGAACCCCTGGTCGCGCCGACGGTGGAAGCCAAGTTCCTGTCGGCCGACGAGCGTATTAAGGAGCTTAGGGCGACTGTCCGCGAAAACGTCAACCAAACCTTGTTCAGCGCCGGTCAATTTCAGTGGATCGCTGCAAATTGGGGGACAATCAGCCAGACCCATGACGTCTATGTCGATGTCGATTTCTATCCCAACCGCATGCCCGATGCGGGCGGCAGGTTCCACAAGGACTCGGTCGGCGAGACGCTGTTCGTCAATCTGACCTACAACAACAGCGATCCGGGTCTCGCGGCCCCCGAATACATCCCGGACAATCAAGGTCATCCGCCGTTCGAACAGGGCATGCCGCAGGCGGCCACGGATCTGATCGGACAGGTGCGCGCGGACGGCTTGGCCGACGATGCGCAGATCGACGGTATTGATCTGCCAGAGCGCGGCCGTGTCAGCTTTCTCGATCCCTCCATTTGGCATTCCACGCCATACTATGGCCGGCGACCGCCCCGGGTGGATCTGCCCTATGACGACGCGGCAAGCGGGACTTTCGATCAAATCCGACAAGATGCGCCCTTGACCGCGGATAAGCTAGTCGAGGCGGAAGCTCTGCGGCGGATCGAAGCAATTGAGAATGAGCTCACATTAAATGGGGCTCAGTGGAAAAAGCTACTTCCGGGTATTCCGGATATGAACGTTGAAGACTCCCAGGTGATCAAGGTCGGAGCAGTCAGGGCCGAGTTGCGCAAGAAGGTCCTCCGCTCGGAGCTGGAGAAAGTCAACCGCCTAGTTGGAGGGCAGGGGACAACGGGTGCGGCGCTCAAGGCAGGGTTCAAGCATCTCGAACCCTTCCGCATGGCCGCGCGCGCGGGCGAAAGCACGATGGTGGACACAGCACCCGCGAAGCGCAGGGAGCGCTCCAGGAGCGTCGACCTGCAACGCACCCCCGATAAAGAGGCTCTCTTGCAGCAACAGGCCACCCAAGCCCGCTCCTTCATCCGTACCTGGGTCATCCTCCGCGCCAAGCCCCAGCAGGGGAGCTAGACTGTCCGAGGCGTTACTGAGGCGGGCGCGCCTCGACCCTTCCCAAGGTCCGCTTCCCTCGGTCAAGCCTGGGACTTTGCCGATAAAGATGGCTGTTATCTTATCGATAGAGCGGGCTTGGCGATCAAAGGGGGTTGGTGAAGTCCGCATATGTCGTCGTATCGATCGGCAACATGGCGCCGAGCCGCCTGACGCCACGGCGGCGGTCCGGGCGTCTGGAGCGTGATAGCCGCAAGTGGAAGCCGGTTGCGGAAGCCATCACGCCCTAACTCTATGATTTAGAGACTTTTTATCCCACGCGAATGATTCTATTTGATCCGGAAAGGCCCCCGCGTGGCCGCCGAACATCGTAAGGCCCGACATGATCGCCATCGCCATGGTCCTCGCCGCCGCATTGTCCCCCCTGAGCGACAATCCGGAGGTCCAGGTCGTCAAGACGTTCACCAACTGGCAGGTGCTTGGCAAGACCAACGCCCAGACGCAGAAGAAGCAGTGCCTGGCGGTCAACCTCACCTCGTCCAATTTCGTGCTGGAAGCGCCGGACAAGCTCGGCTTCTCCATGGCCGAACAGGGCGGCCTGCTCGGGTTCGAAGAACAGGATGACGACGCGCCTCCTTCCAAGATAAACTTGGACGGGACGACGGATTCCTATGAATTCCCCCAGTCGGTTTCTGACCTGATCAAGACGGGTGGAATAAAGCGGGTGCGACTCAAGGTTTCCACCCTCACCAAAGAGGTGAAGGAATATGATATTGATCTGAGTGAGGCGAAGAACGTTTTTGATATATTCGGTGGGCCGTTTTGTAATTAGGGTGGGGTGAGAGTAAAGCCCGCGCAACGGTCCGCCGCCCCGCATCGCTCATCCCAGCCCCTTCGCTTCAATGGTTGCGGTGAGGTTTCTGCATCTGCGGTGGGGCGTCAATGCTGGGCTGACGGAGGCGTCCGACATCTGGTGACGCACGACCAGAGTTGGCTGAGCCTGTGTAAAAACGGGTGAGCGGACGTTTGCGGAACGGGTTTCGCTGGTTCACCTTTTCACCGCTCCGTGCGCGACAGGTCCGATTTCACGCTCTCGTTCGCAACCAAAACTGGCATTCGAAGCGGGTGGATTGAGGAAAAGCGCCCGTCTAAACAGCTTGCTCAGATAATTCACGGTGATGGAGCGCCCTGCAATGCGCAGGGTGGAGCTGTTGTTAGTAAGTGTTTGTGGGTGGGATTCTGATAAATTTTTCCCCTTGGCGATAGGAGGGCTACATTTCCAAAGTCCTGGTGTAGATCGTTGTCGGCCGAGAACACTACCCTGGCGCCAGACACTCGTGCCAATGCGATGACGTGTGGATCATCGGATTTCAGTAGCCCGCCATTCTCGACAGCCTTCTGCTCGGTATCGACCGCTATCTTGGAGAAGCGCCTTACTTTCCCGGCACTATCTAGCACGGCGAGAAGTGACAGAAGCTTAGGTATCTTGGAATACTCTGAGGCCAACTTGGTGCCGCCCACTGCTACATGGGCGCCCTTGCTTTCAAGCCAGACTAAAACAGGAGCCGCAGCGGCGCTTTTACTCAAAATAAGGTTTGCGCAATTTGCATCAACTATCAGGCACATCAGAAGCCCAGATTCTCGATCTGTTCGCGAAGAAAGAACCTCCTATAGTCATCTGGCGCTCCAGTTATTTCTCCCGCATCGTTGAGTTCAAGCTGAGTGATCGAAGACGAAAAATCGTCGCGGTGAAAGTATAGCAGAGCGATATCCTCCGCCCCGATTTCACCATTCCTTACATGCCGTCTTAGCCTATCAATCAAAAAATCACTGTGAGTCTCTAGTACAATGTAACCTGGATTGCGCTTCACGCTACCAACTAGGAAGCTGCCAAGAGCCGCTTGAGCTTCAGGGTGAAGATGTACCTCAGGCTGTTGCATCATGTACAGAAGGTCGCGGCGGCGTCGACTTAGCTCGAACACTATCGGGATAGCTTGACTAACGCCATATCCAACATCGACGATGTTCCTTTTAGGGCCATTGATGACTACATTGACTTGAAATGGATCGCTATCGCCCCGGCCCAGCGTCCGGACTTCTAAATCTTTAAATAGCCCTGATGTTTGGCCGAACTTCACCAGCTCCGCTCGTGTGCGTTCCCACTCGCTAGGCTTAGTCCTGGCGAGCTGAGCCATCTGACTAGGTACATGAGATCCCTCACTCTGTGGCGTAATATCAATGGGATCATAGGTGCGGAGAGGGCGGGTTCTTACAGGGGCGCCCACAAAACCGATTTGCGGAACAATATTAAAGGAAGTCTCAAGATGTCTCGACACCTGACGAATCTGCCGGCTAGCTTCTAAATAATCGCTGCCTTCAGAACGAGGAACAATCATGCGATCAAGCAATGAAGACATGTAGATAGGCTGCGAGGTTATGAGTTCGGGAGGCGGAAGTTCATCGCTATTCATCGTTCTTGAAAACGTGGCCTCGCCGAGGCTAGCCTCTATTTTTACAGACGCCCAATCAGTGGAGTAAGAGAACGTGGCGCGGGAAAGGTCGCTGGAATAACTCAAATTAGATAGAACAGGCTGACCTAATCGCTTTTTATAAGTCATCACGATCGAGGCTGAGGTCGGTAGCTGTTGCTCGGTGCCCAGCCGAAGGCTGCGTATGTCGCTTCTGGGCTTGCCGTTATAAAAAAGCGAAAAGTCTTTTACTCGGCCGTAGCGGCCGCCGCGGTGGTGAGCGATCTGATCGTACGACCCTAGAAAGAAAGGATCCTTATTGAATGAGGCAGATCCTGACTCCCACCGTGAAAAGTCCGATAGGATTCTGAGCGCTGCTAGGAAACTGGACTTGCCGCTGCTGTTTCCGCCAGTCAAAACGGTCAACGGTCGTATGTCGACGGAGGGGACGCGTTCGAAAACACGGAAGCCGGAGAGCCCTACCTTGAACATCTAGCTTCCTGAATAGCGTCAGCGCCTCAGCTTCGTTGAGCTTAACGTGGAAGTTGTGGAGTGACAAACTAATGGATCGGCGACCAAGCGGCGAGTGGCGCGAACGTCCACAACGCGGGGGCATACTGGACTGCTCCGGATGCAAACAGGGCAGCCGGGACGGCGCAAACTGCATCTGCGGAGTAGACGCTGCAGAAGGTCGGATTGGGTGAATATCCGCTATCGGCGAGGCCGATGCGCTGTTCGATCCACCCGCGAGATGTGGTAGGTACGTAAGCCGAAACCACAAGATGGGCGAATGACCGAGCCTTACAGGCGATGGATCGCTGACTACCGCAACAACGGCCTCCATCCCTTTCCGGCCGATGGCAAGCGTCCGTGTGTCAGGGCCTTGCTGATCGTCGGCCGAGCGCGGCGGCTCTTGACCGTTGGACCGAGACATTCCCCGAGGCGAACCTTGGGTTTCCCACTGCCCGCCAGAGGCTCGCTGTTCTCGACGCCGACGACCCCGCCGCCATAGCCCTGTTCGAGGCGGTTGCCGGCGACACGCCTCTCAAGATCAGGACGCGCCACGGCGAGCATTGGTACTTCGCCGACCCCTTAGGCGCGGTGGCTAGCGTCAATCATCCGGCTGGTCAGCCGTTCGATATCAAGGCTCGGGGAAGAGGGGCCTTTGTCCTGGCACCTGGATCCGAGAACGGCGGCGTAATCTACCGCCTGACCAACGAGGACGATCTCTCGATCTCGGAGTTCGCGCGACGCCTGACCTCTTTGCCGCGCCTTGAATCCGCCGCGCTCCGTGAACTCCTGCAACAGCCCCAAGGCCTAGTGCAGGTCCGCGGCCCACCACCCTTGGCCCGCCGCGGCGACACCGTTATCATGACCGGTGCGCCAATCCCGGAGGGAACCCGCAATAGCACCTTGTTTAGGGCGGCCCTGCGAGACGCCCATGACATTCGCCGTCGGTTTGGAGACACCGACGACGGACGGTCTGCCTTGACCGACCGGGTCCAGGCCTACAACATGGCGCTCTGCGTTTCGCCCCTGCCGCTGGCGGAGGTCGAGAACCTCGCAACGAGCGCGTGGACCCGGACTGTCAGCGGGGTGAACAGACCTCCGGCTAGGCACCGACGCCATGTCCGCGACGCCCTTCGGCGCATGGGCCGCCAAGTGCGTGCGCTCGCCCTCTGGGGCTGGCTTAGTCAAAGTGAACTCGACATCGGCGATATCGATCTCGCGCCCGGCAGGGTCGCAGCCGCCATCCCCGGCTGGAAGCTTCACGACGCCGACAGCGCCATCACCGCCCTGGTAAAGGCCGGCGTACTGCGCGTCCTCCAGGCCGGCGGGAAGGGCAGGGGCAACGTCGCGCGCTACCAACTGGTCGAACCCTTGGTGTCGGACGTGTCGTTCTCCAGCGCCCTGCATCATCTTAAGGGCGACGCCGCCGCCGTGATGCTGCTGGTCTTCATCGTCGATGTTTGGGGTAGCGCGGCTACCGCGCCCATCAGCGCGGAGGGGATGTCGCAATCCGTAGGGGGGGCCTTCGGCGGCTGGACCAGGGTCAAGATCGTCAAAGCGCGCGACCAGCTTGTCCTGGCCGGCTTGATCGAGCGCCTGCAGGTCAGACGCACAAGCGTCCGCTATCCCCGCGCTTTGTTCCAGATTCGGGCCGCAGACGTTCTTAAAATACCGGGAAACGTACCAGTAGATATCCACCGCCCCGTTAGACTCTCGACCAGTTCAGCGACCCGCACTCAGCGGCCAGAATGGATCAAACTGGTCGGATAAGGATTTGAGATCGTCCGTCCGCCTCGAAAATGGACGTCGCGAAAAATTTTGGCCTCCGGCAATGGGGCAGTCTCAGCGGGGGCTCGCCGGTGCCGTTACAGCGCGACGCGGGTCACATTCAGGCTGAGTAGGACACGTTCAGCGCGAGCACCTCAGCCGGACTGAGCGCCGGGCCGCTGAGTGCGACCTGGTCGAACAGCTCATGCCAGCCGGAGGCGCGAATGCCGCTTTCGAACTGGCGGGTGAACTCTGGTGATGGCGTCCGGTAGACGCAGAAGAAATCGTGGTCCGCGCGGAGGTCGGTGGCCGGGTCGTTCGCGCCCCAGCCGATGATCTCAAGGCCGGCGGCCTGGAGCCCTGTCAGCGCTTCAAGCACCGCCGAGCGGACCTTTTCCCGCTCGGCCGGGGGCAGGGCGAGCCAGGCGGGTTTGTATTTGTAGAGTTCGATGAAGAGGTGGGACATGGGCTGTCTCCTGACGGAAGTGGCGAAACGCGATCAGGGCAGGGGCCCGACGATGGATTGATCGTGGCGTTGGGCGATGGCGGGAAGTTCATCCGCGCGCTGTTGCGGCGACCCCGCCAGGTTGTGCAGGTCGCGGAAGAATTCCTCATGGCGGCGGGGCGTGGACACCAGGATGTGGCGGGCGTCGCCGTCGCCGACATTGGTGAAGCCGTGGACGACGCCCCTGGGAACGATCACCCGGGCGCCAGGGCTGGCGGTCTCGGTCTCGTCGCCGATCAGGTACTTCAGCCGCCCCTCGATCACGATGAACAGCTTGTCTTCGGTCGAGGAGATATGGGCCGGCGCGCCGAAGCCCGGCGTGATGACCATGTCGAGGACAGTGAAGGGGCTGGGATAGGGATTGATGATCTTCGCGGTTATTCCGGCGAATTGCGTCGTTTCAAATTCCGTGGCGACACCGGGTTTCATCTGCGCTCCAAATGTTCGTCAAAGGGGACGATCATCTTTCGCAGGCGCGGGGAAGCGGGGGTAGGTCGAGGCGCTGGACGGAGCGGCCAGGATAATGGCCGCTCACGCGCGGGGCTTCAGCCCGGGGCGGAGCCGAGGCGCCGGGCCAGCAGGTGCGCGAAGGCGTTGACCTTGGGGCTCAGGTCGGCCCGCGAGGGATAGGTGAGATGCAGCCGCAGGGTTCCGTGGAACTGGTCGGGCAGCACCGGGACGATGACGCCCGCAGCGATGTCCGCCCGGCATAGCGAGGTTGGAAGCAGGCCCACGCCCTGGTCGAGCAGGATCAGCTCGCGCACGAGGGCGAAGTTGTTGGCCGCGATATGGAATGGGGGAAGCTCGGCCCCTTCGGGAAAGCTGTCCGATATCAGGCGGCGCAGTTCGGCGCGCTGGGGGCCGATGAGGGCGGATATGCTGTCGATATCGCGCGGCGCGCCCTGGGCGGCCAGGTAGTTGCGGCTGGCGTACAGGCCCAGCGTCATGTCGACCGCGCCCCGGATGATGGCGTCCTGGGGATTGGAGGCGCCGATGCGCAGCGCCACGTCGATATTGCTGGAGATCAGGTCGAGCACCTCGTTGGTGAGCATCACCTCGAAGCGCACGCCGGGATGCTCCAGCCGGAATTCGGCGATGGCCGCGGCGACGATGTGGGCTGGAAAGTCCGCCGGGGCCGTGACCCGGATCTCGCCGTCGAAGGACGTTCCGGACCGCTTCACGTCCGCCACCGCGCTGACGAGGGTCGCCAGGGCGTCGGTGGAGCGCCGGTACAGCTCCGCGCCTTCCGCGGTCAGGGCGAAGGCGCGCGCCGACCGCTTGAACAGCCGTACGCCGAGCGCCTTTTCGAGGTTGCGCATGCGCAGGCTCACCGAAGAGCGCGGGGTGTCGGTCTCGCGGGCGGCGGCGGCGAAACCTCGGGCGCGTACGACGGCGACGAAGGTTTGCAGCGAGTTCAGGTCCATGCGCGCCGTTTCCCCGGGGAAACGGTAGCAGCCAGGCCGCCGGCGTGGCGAATTTTAGGCCGTTGCGGCGGCGAGGCTCCGCTCAGAACGTCTTCAGCACGCTGATGCCGAACTGGCGGGGGGCGCCGGCGATGCGGATCGGGGTGACCAGGGCGCTGACGTAGTGGTCGTCGTTCAGGTTGGTGCTGTAGAGCGTGGTCGTGTAGGTCCCGCGGGTCCAGGCCAGCGACGCGCCCAGGATGTTGCGCGAGGCCAGGAAGTCGCCCTGCTGGGGATTGTCGAACACCGTGCCCCACTGGCTGGAGATGTGGGCGAAGGTGACCGCGGGGGTGATCGTGTCCCGGTCGTCTGGCTTGTAGTCGTACTGGACCTGGAAGTTGTAGGTCAGGGACGGCGCATAGGTCTGCGGGTGGCTGTTCAGGTTGATGCAGAAGGTGGTCGCGGGCCCGGTGCTGGGATTGCAGGCGCCGCCGACGGCGACCCGGCTGTCCTCGGCATAGAACTGGCCGAGCGAGGTGTGCTCCAGGCCGAGGCTGGCGTTGACCGACAGGCCGCCCCACACCCCCTGGGCCGAGGCTTCCACCCCATAGAGCTTGGTCGGGTTGGGGTCGTTCTGTTCGGTGGAGAACTGCGGGTCGTTGGGGATCGGCAGGCTGACCTGGAAGTGGTGGAAGTCGTTGTAGTAGGCGCCGAGCTGGGTCTTGAGGTGGTTGTCGAAGAAGCGCGACTTCCACCCGATCTCGTAGTCGACCACGTACTCCTGGCCGAACGGGGCCGGGATCGGGACCGTGGGCCCGGCATAGAGGGACGTGTTCAGGCCGCCCGGCTTGGCGCCGGTGGCGACGAAGACATAGAGGAAGTTGGCGCTGTCCAGGGTCCAGTTGAGCGTGACCTTGCCGGTCAGGTTGTTGCCGTGCGTGCTCTGGTCCTGTGACTGGTCGAACAGCGGCGCGAACTCCGGAATGGAGTAGAGCCCCCCGTTGGTCGAGCGCCAGACCGAATAGCGCAGGCCGGCCTGGAGCTGGAAGCCGGCGGGCAGCTGGAAGCTGACCTGGCCGAAGCCGGCGTAGGTGTGGGTCAGGTTGTCGCCGTTGAGCAGCGTGTCGGTCACGCCGGGCGGGAAGCCGACGTCGAAGTTCGGGAAGCTGTAGTGGCTGTGGGTGAAATAGGTCCCGAGTATCCAGGTGACCGGCCCGCGGTCGGGGGAGATCAGGTTGAACTCCTGGGACCAGATCCTGACCGGCACCCGCTCCTCGATGCTCACCTCGGCTGAGCCAAGGCCCTGCTTCCAGGCGTCGCTGGCCTGCTGGAAGCCCGAAACCGAGCGCAGGTCGATGCCGTCGGAGAAGGTGTAGTCGGCCTTTGCGACCTGGCGGATGATCTCGTCCCGGGCGACGGTCTTGATGTTGGGGTCGACGGTGACGTCGAACAGGTTGTTGGTCGGCGTGGCCTGGCCGTTGGTGACCAGCGGGTCGCCGAAGTAGCCGCCGTTGTCGAGATAGCTGTAGTCGGTCTTCAGCAGCAGGCTGAACTGGGGCGTCGGGGTCCACAGCAGCGAGACGCGGGCGCTGCCCCAGTACAGGTTCGGATCGCCGGTCTCTCCGGTCAGGTGGTAGAAGCTGTTGCGGGTCTCGGTGTTGAAGGCGACGCGCAGGGCCAGGGTGTCGTTGACCGGCAGGTTCACCGCGCCCTGCAGGCCGCCGTCGTCGTAGTTGCCGAAGTGCCCGAGCAGATAGCCGCTGTAGCCGCCGTTGATCTTGGGGTCCTGGGTGTTGACGATGATCGCCCCGCCCGTGGCGCTCTGGCCGCTGAAGGTGCCCTGGGGCCCGCGCAGGACCTCCAGGTTGGCGATGTCGTAATAGGGTTCCTCCTGCGCATAGCCCGGGAAGGTCGCCACGCCGTCGCGATAGGTGATGACCCCGGTGAGCGTCTGGCTGTTGTGCTCGCCCTTGCCGATGCCGCGGATGTCGATGTTGTTGCCCTGGCCGAAGTTGTCGACGGCGAGCGAGGGGCTGACGAACTGCAGCTGCTCGACCGTGACGATCCCGTTCTTCAGCAGGTCCTTCTGGCTGAGCACGGTGGCGGCGATCGGGGTGTTCTGGAGGTTGGTGGTGCGGCGCTCGGCGGTGACCACGACCTCCGACACCGAGCCGGTCGAGCGGGCGCTGGTCGGGGACGCGCCCGGCGCCTGGGCTGAGCTTTGCGGGGTGTTGGGCGGGGTCGCTATCGCCCCCTGGGCGTTCGCCAGGTCGCACCACATAAGCGAAATCACGGACACACCCAGCCACAGCGCGTGGGTCTTCATGGCCTTCCCCCTATCGATTTCGAGAGCGCTCTTCGGCGCCTGAAGGGGAGGCTGCTATTCGTTCACTCGTGTGTCAATTAGTTTGTTGAACAAACCAACATTGGAGCTGAGCAGAGCCAGGTGTTAGGCTCCCTCAAACGGAGCGCCCATGTTCGACCGCGTCACAGCGATCCCCGCCTACCGGATCGTCTACGAGGCCATTGAAAAGCAGATCCTGAGCGGGCGTCTGGACGCGGGGGATCAGTTGCCGACCGAGACGGACCTGGCCGAGCAGTTCGGCCTGGCCCGCCACACCGTGCGCGAGGGCCTGAGGCTGCTGGAAGACAGCGGCCTGGTCCGGCGCGAAGGGGGCAGGCGGCTGTTCGTCAAGGCGCCGCACTATGCGGAGCTTGCGCCGCGCGCCTCACGCGCCCTGATCATGCAGCGCGTCACCATCGGGGAGCTTTGGGAGGCCTCGATGTCGCTGGAGCCCAGCGCCGCCGCGCGCGCCGCGGGCCGGGTCGAGGATGAGCAGATCGCCCTGCTGGAGGCCAATGTCCGAAGAACAGAGGAAGCGTTCGCGGCCGGCGATTCCATTATCGACCTGGACCTGCAGTTCCACACGATGGTGGCCGAGATCGCCGGCAACAAGGCCCTGCTGCTGGCGCGCGAACCGATCTCGCAGCTGTTCTACCCCGCCCTGGCCACCCTGTTCGCCCATCCCCGCAATGCCGAGATAGGACCCCGGCGCCTGATCGAGGTGCACCATCACATCATCGAGGCGCTGAAGGCCCGCAGCCGCGAACAGGCCGAACTCTGGATGCGCCGCCACATCGTCGATTTCCGGCGAGGATACGAGGTCTGCGGCTTCGATCTCGGCGAAGTGGTGGGCTACGACCCCGAACGGGACCACGCCTCCAGGCGATGACCTGGAGCGTGGTCGGCCGCCGGCTTCAGAACTTCGGGTCGAAGTTGAAGCAGATGGCGTTGGACAGGGCGATCATGTCGCCGCTCAGCTTCATCGAGCCGGGGACCTCCGGGTAGGGGGTCTGGGGGCCGTGCACCTCGACGCGGTAGTAGCTGCGCGCGGTGGTGACGGGGGTGTCGGTGAAGTCCGCCTCGGGGTGGGCGCCGGTCATGGTCACGGTGGTGAGCTTCTCGCCGTCCTTGATCACGTCCACCGAATAGGCCGCCGCCGGGTCCATCTGGCCGACCAGCGCAACGTGGAAGGCCACCGGCTTGCCGGTCGGCTTGGCGTTGTCGCCCTGCATCATGTCGGGGCGGCCGTCGTCGTTCAGGTCGGCGGTGAACTCCACGCGCGGGTCATAGGGATTGGCGCTGATCGACACGCGGCCGTTGGTCAGGGCGTCGACCACGGCCTGGCGCGTGCGGGTCTTGGCGAACACCCAGGTGGTGGGGGTGCCGACGTTGTTGGCGGGCGCCTCGAAGGTCAGGCGCGAGGGCTGCTCGGGCGGGACGGGGATGCCGTGGTGGCTGTCGCTGCCGCCGCGCCCGGTCATCTTGCGGCCCGACTTCAGCATGTCGTCCCAGATGTGCATGTTGATGGCGTTGGTCTTCCAGACCGACGAGTTCCAGGCCTCCACCGAATCCACGAAGTCGTAGGAGAAGGCGAAGGCGTCGTGGGAGCCCGGATGGTTGGCCGACAGGTGCACGCCGAGCTTCTTCTTCAGCGCGGCGATCTCGGTGTCGCGCTCGTCGGCGGCGTCGTAGAGCGCCTGGTGGTCGTAGGGCACGGCCGAGATGATGGTGGCGTGGCCGCGGTGGGTGGTCCACTCCGCGCCGTAGAGCAGCAGGATCTTGTCCGAGTGATACTCAGGGTCGGCCCAGGTGTTGTGGGCGACGTCGCCCTTCACGTGGTTGTCGTGGTCGGAGATCAGCAGGTAGTCCATCCCGGCGTGGTCGGCGAGCGCCAGGATCTTGCGCACCGGATTGTTGCTGGAATCCAGGCTGTGGCGCGAGTGGATGTGCAGGTCGCCCTTGAGCCAGACCCCGTCGGCCAGGCTGGCGACCGGCGGGATGACGGCCGGCGGGTGGTAGGGCGTGGCATGGAGCGCGCCCGGCAGGATCGCCCCGGCGGCGGCGAGGGTCGCTGCGGCGAGGGCGGCGAAGACGGAAACGCGCATGTGGACCCTTGGTGGACTGGATGTGTCGCCCGCCCATGCCACAAGCCCATGACAGTTTAGCTTCGTCGGGTTTCGGCTTGGCGGGCGCGCGAATGTCCGCGCACAACCCAGAGCTAGGCTGTAAGCTCACGCCACTGCAGTTTCGAGGCGTTGGGGATGAAGCCGTTCGCGTTGCGCAAGGTGATCGAGGCCATCGGCCTGGTCGTCCTCGCCTTCATTCTCCTGCGCCTCGTGGGCCCCTGGCTGGTCGACCTGCACAACACCGCGGCCCTGGTGCTGGCCGCGGCCCTGCTGATCGGCGGGGCCGTTCTCGTCGTCTGGTTCGTCTGGGACCTGATCTCATCTACCCGCAAGCGAGGCTTATCGTGCGTAAGACGTTGGTGATCACCGGAACCGCCCTGGCGCTGGCGGCCTGCACACAGGTCAAGCCCGGCCATGTGGGGGTGAGGGTGGACAACCTCGGCTCCAACGCCGGCGTGGAAAGCACAGCGCTCGGCGTGGGCTATTACTGGACCGGCTTCGCCCAGGCCATCTACGCCTATCCGATCTATACCCAGACCTACAACTGGACGGCCTCCCTTTCGGAGGGCAATGCGACCGACGAGGCTTTCCACTTCCAGTCCAAGGAAGGGCTGTCGATGTCGGCCGACATCGCCACCAGCGTGCACGTCGACCCGACCCGCGCGCCGATCCTGTTCCAGAAGTACCGGATGGACATGGAGGGCATCATCGCCGGCCCGGTCCGCAACGCGGTCCGCGACGCGATCGTGCGCCGCGCGGCCAACTACGGCGTCGAGGAGATCTACGGGCCGAAGAAGGCCGAGCTGGCCGCCCTGGCCGAGAACGACGTGCGCTCGTTCTTCGCGCCCTTCGGCCTGGTGATCGAGCGGCTGTACTGGACCTCCAACGTCAACCTGCCCGACCAGGTGCGCCAGCAGATCGAGGGCAAGATCGCCGCCGAGCAGAACGCGCTGAAGGAACAGGCCAACGTGGCGGTGATCCAGGCCAAGGCCCAGCAGCAGATCGCCCAGGCCCAGGGCGACGCCACCGCGACCAACCTGCAAGGCGCGGCCCTGCGCGCCAATCCCGAGGTGCTGCGGCTCCGCGCGATCGAGAAGTGGGACGGCCGGATGCCCCAGGTCACGTCCGGCGCGACGCCGTTCGTCAGCCTGGGCGGCGAGGGGAAGTAGGCGGCCCTTTTCTCCTCCCCTGCAAAGCGGGGGAGGGGGACCAGGCGCAGCCTGGTGGAGGGGGCTCGAAGGGCGCAAACCTTTACGCTGCAACGACCCGCGGTTCTCCACGAGCCCCCTCCGTCCGCTTCGCGGCCACCTCCCCCGCTGTTCGCAGGGGAGGAGGAGCGGCTTATCTACGCCTTCGCGGTGGTGATGTAGTCGTCCACCCGGTGGCCCAGCACGTCCAGCGGCATGGCGCCTGACAGCAGGCCGGCGTCGTGGAAGGCCTTGATGTCGAACTTCGCACCTAGCGCCGTCTTGGCGCGGGCGCGCTGGGCTTCCCAGTAGGTGTGGCCGATCTTGTAGCTGCAGGCCTGGGCCGGGATGGCGCAGTAGCGGTTGACCTCGCGGGTGGTGAAGCCGACGGCGTCGCCGGTCAGCTCGCCGAGCGTCTGGACCGCCTGCTCCTGGCTCCAGCCCATGGTGTGCATGCCGGTGTCGACGACGCAGCGCCCGGCGCGGAACATCTGGCCCTTCAGCCAGCCGATGCGGCCGAGCGGATTGTCGTCGTACATGCCGATCTCGTTGGCGAGCTGCTCGGCGTACAGGGCCCAGCCCTCGCCATAGGCCGACAGGTACATGTTGCGGCGAAGGATCGGGATGCCGGTCGACTGCAGGGCCAGGCCCATCTGCAGCTGATGGCCCGGCAGGCCCTCATGGTAGAGCGTGGTGTCGAGGTTCCAGCGCGGCCACTCCGCGGTGTCGTGCAGGTTGAAGCGGATGTAGCCCGGCCGCGAGCCGTCGAGCGAGGGCGGTTCGGAATAGGCCCCGGGCGCGCCGGAATCGATCGCCGCCGGGATCGCCCGCGCCTCGACCTTGTAGGGCGGCAGGCGGTCGAACACGGTGGGCAGGCGCGCCTTCACCGCGGCGAGCTTGGCCTGCAGATAGGCCAGCAGCTCGGCCTTGCCCTCCGGCGTGTTGGCGTAGAACTGGCTCGGGTCCTTGAACAGCGCCTGCACCCGCTGGCCGAGCGAGCCCTGGGTCAGGCCCTGGGCCTTCAGCAGCACGTCCAGGCGCGCGCCGATCTCCCTGGCCTCGTCCAGCCCGAGCTGGTGCACCTCTTTCGGCGTCATCGAGGTGGTGGTGGTGTAGCGCAGGTTGGCGACGTAGAACGCCTCGCCGTCCTTGAAGCGCGAGATGCCCGGGGCGTGGCCGGCCTGGGCCCGCGCCGCCTTCAGCGCCGCCATCTGGCGGTCGAGCGCCGGCAGGATCAGGGTCTCGTGCAACTGCGTCGCCGCCTCGGCGTAGCGTGCTGGCAGGCCCTTGTCGGCGGCCCGCCGGGCGAGGCTGGTCACCACGCGGGACTGGGCGGCCGGAACGCGGATCTCGCCCATCTGGGTCAGGGTGATGTCGATCAGGAAGTCCGGCGGCAGCACGCCCTTGCCCATGTCGTGGCGGAACCGCGCGGTATTGTCGTCGAGCGACCCGGCGAAGGCCTTCATGCGGTCGAGATAGGCTTCGGCGCCTTCGGCATCCTCGACCTTGTGCTTGTTCTCCAGGAAGTCCGGCACGCCATGGTAGGCGCCGGTGATCGGGCTCAGCACGTAGCAGGAGGGCGAAAAGCCGTCCGTGCCGCCCATGTCCGGCGCCAGCACGCGACGACGGGATTCGATGGTGTAGGCGACGGTGTCGTAGTTGACGGCGTCCATGCCGCTCAGCGCCTTGCGGTCGATGGCGGCCATGCGCCGGGCCTGGCTGGCCACGTCTGCCCGGTCGCGTTCGACGCCGGTGCGGCTGACGTCCTTCAGCCGGTGCTTCAGGGGGGCGTTGGCGCCGGTGTCCAGCCCCAGGTCGGTGGCGCGCTCGGGATCGCGTTGAAGCTCCTCCGCCCAGAAGGTGTCGAGCAGGGCGGTGAGCTGCTGTCCCTGGCCGGCGCCGGCCACGCCCGGTTCGGCGCGGACCGAGCTGGCCACGCTGGCGGCGGCGACGGACGCGAGCAGTTGGCGACGATCGAGCATGATGGCGATTCCCCCGGGTCGCGCGACGTTTCCCCGCGCGCCTGCCGGACGGTAGTCAAAGATGACGGCCCGCGCCAATGCCGCAGATTTGAGGCCGCCGCTCTCGACCCATCCCGCGCCCGCGCCGCGCGGAGGAACCGGCCGGCGAGCTTGGCGTTTACGCCGCATCCCGCCCCGGTCGAAACCGTCCCGGTTCGATCGCGGGTTGAAGCCCGCCATCGGCGCGTTGGAGTGCATGGCCATGATGGCGTTGGTGATCGTGCTGTTCGTTGTCGCCGTCATCGTGGCGTCGTCGGTGATGGCGCAGCGGCGCAAGCGGGCGGTGCTCCAGCGCATGCTGGTGATGAGCGAGACGCTGGCGGGAACCGGCTCTCCCCTGACCGTCGACCTCAGCAAGGCCATGCGCGACGCGCTTCAGAGCGCGGGTCTGCCGCCGGACTCCGTGCAGGTGCGGACCTCGATCCAGACCACGGCGGGGCCGGTCGGGGTGACCATGGCCGGCGCCGGCGCGGGCGGGCCGGGGCTGGACCTGGAGCGCCTGGGCGTGGCCGAGGTGGTGTCGATCTCCTCCCTCACCGGTCAGCGCGTCGCCGCCCTGGAGCTGGACGCTATCGGCGCGCCCAAGCGGCGGGTTACCGCCGACCTAGGCCAGGATCAGCCCCTGGAGCGTGGCGAGCGGGTCTATGTCCTGACCGACCCGGCCAAGCCCGATCTGGTCGAGATCGCGCCGCCCTCCGCGACCGGCGGCGCGGTGCTGCCGCAGGGACCCAACCGGCTGGACCCCCTGGTGCTGGGCCCGCAGCTGCTCAAGGCCGGCGCCAAGGGCAAGGGCGTGGTCAAGTCGGTCGAGGCGCAGGACGTTCCCCAGGCCCTGGCCGCGCGCGGGCTCAGCCGGTGGCGGCTGGAGATCGAGGTCACGCCCGAGCATGGCTGGCCCTTCCGCGCCGAGCTGGAGACCACCGTGAGCACGCCGCAGAAGGTGGCCCAGATCTGCCACGCCGGAGCCGAGGTCGCGATCCGCTACGATCCGAAGGACACCAAGACCATCGGCGTCGATTCCGTGGCCATGGGCTATGGCGACCCCTACGAGCACCTGCAGGCGGCCGCGGGGGTCTCGCCCGAGGCGGGGCCGCTTCTCGCCGGGCCAGGCGCCAATCCGTTCGACGGCAGCCTGCTCCGCGATCTGGGCGAGATCGAGCGGATCAAACTGCTGCGCCACGCCATGCCGGGACTGGGCCTGAGAGAGGCGAAGGACATGGTCGAGGGCAAGACGCCGTTCCAGCTCTCGGCCGAGGACGCCGTGCGAATCCAGCAGGCCATGTTGGCGGCCTTCGGGGGGCAATTCCGGCGGTAGGTTGTCGAGCCGCGATCTTACCGCTGCGAATACGGCGCGCCGTCCTTGTGCAGGAAGCGTCCGTCGGCGTTGGTGCTGATCATGTCCACGTCGGAGCAGGTGGTGACGTCGGCCGGTTGGCGTGAGCCGACCTCCAGATAGACCGCCGTCGTGTCCGACCTGTTGATCAGGTGATGGCCGTCGCCGGCGTTTTTGGGAAAGGCCGCGCAGTCCCCGGCGCGCAGCAGCGTTTCGCCTGCGTCCTCGATCAGGGTCAGCTCGCCTTCTAGCACATAGACCAGCTCGTCTTCATGGGAGTGCCAGTGGCGCTGGCTCGACCACTCGCCGGGCGGCAGCCGCATCAGGTTGACGCCGAAGTCCCTGAGCCCGCCCGCATCGCCCAGCCGCTGGCGCACGCGATGCGCGCTCAGTGTCGCGAAGGGCGCCGGATAGCCCACGCCTTCGATCCGGCGCACGGCGGCGACATCGATCCTGGGCATGCCGTCCTCCTCGGTTTGCGGAAATATCGCTCCATCCGCAGTCTTGCAGAGCAGATGGCGGCCATACTAATCAACTGTATGGCGATGATGTTGGGCCCCGACTGGCAGCGCGACTTCTTACACGCGGTTTGACCAAGGCTGCTCGACTACGACCGCCCCAGAATGCCCAACGCATTCGGGAGGGAAGCCGCGGCGTTTCCCCATCCACCCCCTAATAATCCGTAGACGGATGATGCCCGCTCAGGGGCCATGCCTTCCCGGCGTCATCGCTCCCCGGAAGTCTTTCCGGTTTCGAATGGACTCATCCGATCCGGCGAAAAGCTCTAGATCAGCTGGTCAGGGAGCCCGGGAGGACAGACATCATGGCCAGCTTCGATCTCGACCGCTTCGGCCGGGTGCGCCTGCTGGAAGGCGTGACGCCGATCCAGCGGCTGGAACGGCTGGAGCGGGCGCTCGGCGGCGGGCCGCGCATCTATGTGAAGCGCGACGACCTGAACGGCCTGGGCGGCGGCGGCAACAAGCTGCGCAAGCTCGAATTCCTGCTCGCCGACGCGCTGAAGCAGGGATGCGACACCTTCATCACCACCGGCGGGCGGCAGTCCAACCATGCCCGGCTGAGCGCGGCCGCCTGCGCGCGCCTGGGGCTGGCCTGCGAGCTGGTGCTGACCGACGTGGTCCCGCGGGACGACGAGACCTATCGCACCAACGGCAACGTGCTGCTCGACGAGCTGTTCGGCGCGCGCGTGCATCGCCTGCCGGGCGACGGCGATGCGCTGGCGTTCGCCGAGGAACGCGCCGCCGCGCTGAAGAGCGAGGGCCGTAACGCCTATGTGGTGGGCGCGGGCGGGTCCTCGCCGCTGGGTTGCCTGGGCTACGCCGTCTGCGCCGCCGAGATCGTCGCGCAGGAAAAGGAGCTGGGCGAGCGGTTCAGCGCCATCATGATGGCCAACGGCAGTTCAGGCACCCACGCCGGCCTCGCGGCCGGTCTCGCCGCGATGGGGGAGGATGCGGGGCGGGCGCTGTCCTTCACCGTCCTCGCGCCGCTGGAGCGCTGCCGGGCCGCCACCACCGACCTGGCCAGGCGCGCGCTGGCGCTGCTGGACGGCTCGGCCAGCCTCGATGCAGCGTCGATCCGGATCGAGGGCGGCCAGCTCGGCGACGGCTACGGCATACCGACCCCGGCCATGGTCGAGGCGGTGCGCCTGCTGGCCCGCAGCGAAGGGCTGCTGGTCGATCCGGTCTACAGCGGCAAGGCGCTGGCGGGGCTGATCGACGCCATCCGCAACGGCCTGTTCGATGGGTCCGAGGCGGTGCTGTTCCTGATGACCGGCGGCACGCCAGGGTTGTTCGCCTATGCGCCGGCGTTCCAGGCCAGGGGCTGATCGGTGAACTGAACGGCGATTTATTGACGCCTTGCCGACGTGGGCCAGTGTGGCCGCGGACGGTTGATCTCCGTTTCCGACATGCGTTCTGGCGCGACGTGCGTTCTGGAAGGAGGAACGCCTCATGAAGCATGCGACCAGCGCGGCCCTGGAGGGCCTGTCCGAGCTTCTCGCGCAGATCCGGGCCAGGGAAGGCGTCAGGGAAAAGACGTTCGGCGTTTTCTACAGGAAGTCGAAATCGCTCCTGCACTTTCACGAGGACCCGGCAGGATTGTTCGCCGATCTCAGCATGGGCGCCGATTTCGAGCGCTATCCGGTCAATACCCGGCAGGAGTGGGAGGTGCTGCTGGCCGCGATCGACCGGACCTTGGCGTCCTGACGGCGATCACGGGGCCGCCCCAAGCTCGGCCATGGCGTCGTGGCGGCCATGCGGCTAACCTCGTTCCATGACCCCGCGTAACGGCCACATGGTCGAGACTGCGTTCGACGCGCCCGGCGACGGCGCGCTGGCGCGGCTGTTCGCCGGGTGGGGGGCGGCGCCGGAGGTCGCACATGTCTCGCTGGCGGGCGGGCAGGTGCTCTACACCGCCGGACAGCCTGCCGACACGCTGTACTTCCTCAAGGCCGGACGGCTCGGAGTGATCCGGGAAGAGCCGGGGCGCGAGCAGCAGTTCCTGGGCGTGGTGAAGCCCGGCGAGCCGGTCGGCGAGATGGCGCTGATCGCCGGCACGCCCCATTCGGCCACCGTGGTGGCCATCCGCGACTCCGAGATCCTGGCCCTGCCGCGTGAGGCCTTCTTCCTCGCCACCCGCCGCGATCCGCTGCTGATGGCGGAGCTGGCGCACCTGATGATCGTGCGCTCGCGCCAGTCGCGGCCACGCACGGGGTCGCACGCGCCGACCACCTTCGGCTTCATCGCGGTTTCGCAAACCCCGGTGCGTCCGCTGCTGGAGGCGATCAGGGCCCAGATCGCCAAGCTGGGCTTCACCGTGGCCCTGATCGGGTCGGAGGCGTCGGGGGAGGCGACGGCGTGGTTCTCCGCCCAGGAGGACGGGCACGATGTGGTGCTGTTCGTGGCCGAGCAGGACCAGAGCGCCTGGATCCAGCTCTGCGCCCGCCAGGTCGACCGGATCTTCCTGGTGGGACCTGGCGACCAGCCGCCGCCGGCCGAGCCGTTCGCCTTCGCCGACCAGGTGTTCCACGACCACCGGCTGATGGACATCCTGCTGGTGCAGCCCCGGCACAGCCAGCGGCCCCAGGGCGCGGCGGCGTGGATGGACGCGGCGCCGGCCAGCCGTATCTTCCACCTCCGCCAGGGCGATCCATCCCACATCGCCCGGATGGCGCGCGTGCTCACCGGCACCTCGGTCGGGCTGGTGCTGTCGGGGGGAGGGGCGCGGGCCTACGCCCACCTGGGGGTGGTGAAGGCGCTGCGCGAGGCGGGCGTGCCGATCGACTTCATCGGCGGGGCCTCGATGGGGGCGATCATCGGGGCCGGGCTGGCCGCCGGCTGGTCGCTGGAAAAGGCCAAGACCGCGATCCGCAAGGCGTTCGTCGCCTCCAACCCGCTGTCCGACATCGCCCTGCCGATGATCGCCATGACCCGCGGCAAGCTGGTCCACGACCGGCTGAAGGAGAGCTTCGGCGACACCGACATCGAGGACCTGTGGCTGCCGTTCTATTGCGTGTCCTCCAACCTGACCACGGGCGAGCCCTACCTGCACCGCCGGGGGAGCCTGCGGCACGCGCTGCGCGCCTCCAGCTCGCTGCCCGGCGTGCTGCCGCCGGTGATCTGGGAGGCCAGCGTCCTGGTCGACGGGGCGGTGACCAACAACCTGCCCACCGACATCATGCGCCGCTGGCATCGCGGGCCGGTGGTCGGGATCGACGTGGCCGAGGCCAGGGCGCTGCGCATCCAGGACGTGGAGCCGCCCAAATCGATCCTGCGCTGGGTGCTGTCGGGCGACTGGAAGAAGGGCCCGCCTATCGTCTCGCTGCTGATCCGCGCGGCGACGGTGTCCAACGCCCACGACCGCGCCCCGATCCTGGACGCCTGCGACCTGCTGGTGGCGCCGAACATCGAGGGGGTGGAGCTGCGCGACTGGAAGGCGTTCGAACCGGCCGTGGAGGCGGGCTACCGCGCCATGAAGGCCGCCCTGGAAGAGCTGGAGGTCCCGCTGGTCGACCTCTGCCGGCCCGAGCGGCGCCGACCGGTGTGAACGGTGGCTTTCTTCTCCCCCCTGCGAAGCGGGGGACGAGGCGAAGCTTGGTGGGGGGCTCGAAGGGGGAAGACGGTTTACCTGGAACCCGCTCATTCCCGCAAAGGCGGGAATCCAGATCAAGTCTGCTGACGTCCGCGAATGAATCTGGATTTCCGCCTCCGCGGGAATGAGCGGATTTTGAGAGGTCAGCGGAGGTCGAGATGGGGTGGGCCCGCGGCTCTCCACGAGCCCCCTCCGTCCGCTTCGCGGCCACCTCCCCCGCTGTTCGCAGGGGAGGAGGAGAAAACCCCGCCCTATCCGCGCGCCGCGGCGACGGCTTCGGCCAGCTCCCGTTGCCGGAAGGGCTTGGAGAGGCGGTGCAGGATGGGGCCGGCGTCCGCGTCGGCGGGCAGTTCCGCATAGCCGGTGGCCAGGATGATCGGCAGGGCCGGCCGCTCGGATCGGATCGCGCAGGCGAGCTGCAGCCCCGTCATCCCGGGCATGACCTGATCTGAGATCACCAGGTCCACCGCCGGGGCGGCGGAGAGCCTCTCCAGCGCCTGCTGGCCTGAACTGGCCTCGATCACCGCATGGCCGAGGTCTTCGAGCATGGAGGTGGTGTTCATGAGCACCAGATCGTCGTCGTCGACGACCAGGATGGTCAGCCGCCCGGCGGCGATGGCCTGCTCCGCCCGATCAGGGTCCTCGCGGGGCCTGGCCGGCGCGATATGGGAAGCGGCGACGGGAAGCCAGATCTCCACCGTCGTGCCTTCCCCGACCCGGCTTTCCAGCTGCAGCTTGCCGCCGGATTGCATCGCCAGGCCCTGCACCATGGGCAGGCCCAGCCCGGTGCCCTTGCCGACGCCCTTGGTGGTGAAGAACGGTTCGAGCGCGCGCCCCAGGGTCTGTTCGTCCATGCCCTGCCCGGTGTCTCTGACCCGCAGGCGGACATAGCGGCCGGGCGTAAGGTTGCTTCCGTCGCCGGGAAGGGCGCTCGCCGCGTCGGCCGAGATGCTGATCTCGCCGCCGGCCGGCATGGCGTCGCGCGCATTGACCACCATGTTCAGCAGGGCCGCCTCGAGCTGGTTGGCGTCGGTGACGGCGGGGGGCAGGCCGGGCGGGAAATCGGTGTGGATCACCACGCCCGGCCCGATGGAACGCTCCATCAGCCCGGTCATGCCCCGGACCAGTGTGGCGAGGTCGATCGCCTCCGGCGTCAGTTCCTGGCGGCGGGCGAAGGCCAGCATGCGTTGGGTGAGGGAGGCGCCGCGCTGGGCGCCGTGGACGGCGTTGTCGAGCAGCGCCCGCGACTTGGGATCATCGGGAAGGCGTTTGCGCAGCAGCTCCAGGCTGCCCAGGATCGCGGTCAGCAGGTTGTTGAAGTCGTGGGCGATGCCGCCGGTGAGCTGGCCGATCGACTCCAGCTTCTGGGTCTGGAACAGCGCCTGCTGGGCCTCTTCCAGCGCGCGCTGGGCGTCCCTGCGCTCGGTGATGTCGCGGGTGATCTTGGCGAAGCCGATAGTCTGGCCGTTGTCGTCACGGATCGCGTCGATCACGATATGGGCCCAGAACCGGGTGCCATCCTTGCGCACCCGCCAGCCTTCGCGCTCGAAGCGGCCTTCGCGGGCAGCGGTCTCCAGGCCCCGCTCCGGCATTCCGGCCTGCCGGTCCTCCTCGGTGTAGAAGCGCGAGAAATGCTCGCCGATGATCTCTTCGGGGCGGTAGCCCTTGATGCGCTCGGCGCCGGCGTTCCAGTTGGCGACCCGGCCCTGCCGGTCCAGCATGTAGATCGCGTAGTCGGTCACGCTCTGGACCAGCAGCTTGAACTGCTGCTCGCTGCTGCGCAGGGCCTCCTCGATCTCGGACTCAGGCAAACGTTCGTATTGGCTCACCGAATCCCCGCATGACAGGACTTGCGAACGTGCGGGCAGGCGGTTCGTTCCGCGTGTGGCGGCATAGGCAGTTCTCCAAACGTTCCCATCCGGCTATGATCGCTTCGCCATGAGCCAGACCGGCGTCCGCAAGATCATCCATGTCGACATGGACGCGTTCTACGCCTCGGTGGAACAGCGCGACGATCCGGCCTTGCGGGGACGGCCGGTGGCGGTGGGCTATCCGGCCAGGCGCGGCGTGGTGGCGGCGGCCAGCTACGAGGCCCGCACCTTCGGGGTGCGTTCGGCCATGCCCTCGACCACCGCCCTGCGCAAGTGCGCCGAGCTGGTGTTCGTGCCGCCGCGGTTCGAGGTCTACCGGGCGGTGTCGCGCCAGATCCATGCGATCTTCGCCGACTACACCCCCCTGATCGAGCCGCTGTCGCTGGACGAGGCCTATCTCGACGTCACCGAGAACCTGCGCGGCGTGCCGACCGCCTGGACCACCGCGCAGGAGATCCGCGCCCGCATCCGCGAGGAGACCGGGCTGAACGCGTCGGCGGGCATCTCCTACAACAAGTTCCTGGCCAAGCTGGCGTCGGACCACCGCAAGCCCAACGGCCAGTTCGCCGTGGTGCCGGGCGAGGGCGCGGCCTTCGTCGAGGCCCTGCCGGTCGGCCGCTTCCATGGCGTAGGGCCGGTCACCGCGCAGAAGATGAACCGGCTGGGCGTCTTCACCGGCGAGGACCTGCGCCGCCAGTCGCTGGCCTTCCTGCAGCATCACTTCGGCAAGTCCGGCCCCTGGTACTACGCCATTGCGCGCGGCGAGGACGACCGGGCGGTGGTGGCCGACCGCCAGCGCAAGTCGTCGGGCTCGGAGACCACCTTCTCGCAGGACCTGACCGATCCGGAGCGGGTGGAGGCGGGGGTGCTGGCCATGGCCGACGAGGTCTGGGAGTGGTGCGCCAAGGCCGGCGCCTACGGCCGCACGGTCACGGTGAAGATCAAGTACGCCGACTTCCGCCAGGCCACCCGCAGCCACACCGTGGGCGGGCTGGTCAACGCGCGCGAGACATTGCGCAACGCCAGCCTGGAGCTGGTGCGCACGGTGTTCCCACTGTCCGTTGGCGTGCGCCTGGTGGGGGTGTCGGTGTCGAATTTCCACCGGGGCGCTGAGGCGCCGCCCGACCAGCTCGATCTCGCCCTGCCGCTCCCGCAGGCGGTCCTCGCCTGAAGTTCCTGCAGGTCGCCGTTGGCGCCTTTCGCGCCCGCCACGGCTCAGCTAAGCGGGACGTGAAGCGTGACAGGGATGGCGTCGATGAGCAGGGTTTCGGGGTTCGAGCTGGCGTCGTTCCTGCTGGTGACGACATTGCTTTCGGCCCCCTCCGGCGCACAGGCCGCGCCCGGCTATGACCCGCATGAGACCTTCGCCCCGCTGACCCTGCCGGGACCGGTCAACACCTACCGCTCCGGCGACGGCGCCCCGGGCCCGGGCTACTGGCAGAACCGCGCCGACTACGACATCAAGGCCCGGCTCGACCCGGCGACCAAGGTCCTGACCGCCACCGAGACCATCACCTACACCAACAACAGCCCCGACGCCCTGGCCAGCCTGTGGGTGCAGCTTGACGAGAACACCTACCGCCGCGACGCGCGGGCCGCGGTCTCCAGCGACCACCGCAAGCGCGACGAGTTCACCGACGGCTACAGCATCGATTCGGTCGAGATCGAGCGCGACGGCCAGACCGCCAAGGCCGAGCATCTGGTTTCCGACACCCGCATGCAGGTCCACCTCGACCAGCCGCTGAAGGGCGGCCAGAAGCTCCGGCTCAAGATCGCCTACCACTATGTCGTGCCAGGCATGTTCGGCGGCCGCACCGCCTGGACCGATACGAAGAACGGCCCGATCTTCGACCTGGCTCAGTGGTTCCCGCGCATGTGCGTCTACGACGACGTGCGCGGCTGGGACACGCTGCCCTACCTCGCCCAGGAGTTCTATCTGGAGTACGGCGACTTCGACTACGCGGTGACCGTGCCGGCCGACATGATGGTCATGGGCACGGGCGAGCTGACCAACCCGCAGGAGGTGCTGAGCGCCGAGGAGCGCCGCCGCCTCGACCAGGCCCGCGCCAGCGACGCCACCGTACTGATCCGCACCCCGGCCGAGGTCGCCGCGGCGGCCAAGGCGCCCAAGCCCGTGGGCGAGCGGACCTGGCGCTACCACATGGCCAGCACCCGCGACGTGGCCTTCAGCGCCTCGCCGGCCTTCGTCTGGGATGCGGCGCGCATCAACCTGCCGGGCGGCAAGACGGCCCTGGCCGAGAGCGTCTATCCGACCGAGAGCGTGGGCGAGGGGGCCTGGAGCCGCTCGACCGAATACCTGAAGGACGCGGTGGAGCACTTCTCGCGCCGCTGGTCGGTCTATCCCTATCCCACCGCGGTGAACGTGGCGGGCGGGGCCTCGGGCATGGAGTACCCGGGCCTGGCCTTCGACGGCATCGAGGACAAGGGCAAGGAGCTGTTCTGGATCACCGCCCACGAGATCGGCCACACCTAGTTCCCGATGACCGTCGGCTTCGACGAGCGGCGCGACGCCTGGATGGACGAAGGCTTCAACACCTTCATCGACACCTTCGAGTCCGACGAGTTCAAAGGCGGGGTCTATGGCCCCAAGCGCGACAGCGAATATGCGCCGGGCGGCGGCAATCCCGCCGACGGGATCCTGTCGGTCCTGGCCGATCCCGACGCCCCGCCGATCCTGAGCCGGGCGGACACCATCCCGGAGAAGTACCGCCACCCGGTGACCTACTTCAAATCCGCCTACGGCCTGACCCTGCTGCGCAACGAGATCCTGGGGCCGGAGCGATTCGACCCGGCGTTCCGCAAGTTCATCGCCGACTGGTCCTTCAAGCATCCCAAGCCCAGCGACTTCTTCCGCGCGATGGAGAGCGAGGGCGGCGAGGACCTGTCGTGGTGGTGGCGGGGCTGGTATCTCAACAACTGGCGGCTCGACCTGGCGGTGACCGACGTGGCCTATATCGATGGCGACCCGGCCAAGGGCGCGCGCATCGCGGTGGAGGCGCGCGACAAGCTGGTGCTGCCGACGGTGCTGGAGGTCCGCTACGACGACGGTAGCGTCCAGCGCCTGCCGCTGCCGGTGGAGACCTGGATCGAGCGCGGCAAGACCGTGCTGACCCTGCCGGGCGGGCGGCGGATCGTCTCGGCCACCATCGACCCCGACCACCGCCTGCCCGACAGCGACCGCAGCAACAACGTGTTCCGGCCGGTGAACGCCGGGTCATAGGCCCGGCGCGCGGCAGTCGCGTCGCGGCGGCCGAGACTACAGCGGTAGCCAAATACAGCGTCGAAGACATCATGGGCTAGCCGGCGCCCGATATCGGTCTGGCCCATGAAGATCCTGTTCGCCGCGACTCCGGTCCCCGGTCACGTGAATCCGCTCCTGTCGATCGTCCGCGCGGCGGTCGCTCGGGGGGACGAAGCCCTTTTCGCGACCGTCGAGCATCTCTTCCCGCTGGTCGAGGCCGCCGGCGCGCAAGCGATCCCGTTCGCGCCGGGCGCCGACCTCGACTTCCGCAGGATGGAGGAGCTGTTTCCGGAGCGCGCGTCGCTGCCGCCCGGGCCGGCCGTGCTCAGGTTCAACCTCGAGCGCATCTTCATCGATCCGATGCCGGCGCAGGCCGAAACCCTGCGCCAGGCGATCGAGCTGCACGCGCCGGACGTCATCGTCGCGGGCGCATTCTTCTTCGGCATCACGCCGCTGCTCCTCGACCAGCGCCGCCCGCGGCCGCCGATCGTGGCCTGCAACGTCACCTTCCTCAGCCTCGACCGGCCGGACGGAGCCCCGATCGGTCTTGGATTGCCGCCCGCGCGCGACAGCGACGAGCGGGATCGCTACGCCGCGATCGCGGCCGGCGTGAACGCCGCGGTGATCCACCCGGTCGAGGAGCACTTCAACCGGACCCTCGCCGCGATGGACCTGTCGCCGCCCACGCCGGTTTCGTTCTGGTCCTCGCGCGTGCATCTGCCCGATGCGTTCCTGCAACCTGGCGCGCCCGAGTTCGAGTACGACTTCGGCCCGCTGCCGCCGACGGTGCGCTTCATCGGCGCCTTTGCGCCGCCGTCGTCTCTGGCGCCGACGCCGCCGTCCTGGTGGGGCGAACTGGACGGCGGGCGCAGGGTGGTGCTGGTGACGCAAGGCACGGTCGCCAACGCCAATTTCGGCGAACTCGTCGAGCCGGCCATCGCCGCGCTGGCCGACCGCGACGACCTGCTCGTGATCGTGACCACGGGTGGGCGGCCGGTGACCGATGTGAAGGGGCCATTGCCGGACAACGTGCGGATCGCGACCTTCCTCGATTACGAAGCGCTGCTGCCCCGGATCGACCTGCTGGTCACCAACGGCGGCTACGGCTCCGTCTCGCTCGCCCTGCGGGCCGGCGTGCCGATCGTCGCGGCGGGTCGCACCGAGGACAAGGCGGAGGTCGGGGCCAGGGTGGCCTGGTCGGGCGTCGGCGTCGAGATCCCGAGCCAGACGCCGGACATGGCGGCGCTGCGCGACGCGATCACCCAGGTGCTCGAAGCGCCCCGATACCGCGAGCAGGCCCGCGCCATGGCCGTGCGCTTTGCAGAGCTCAACGCGCAGCAGATCGCGCTTGAGGTGATCGACGGTCTCGTCGCCGGCGCGTCGTAAGGCGCGGCGGTCCACGGTTGTCGCGGTGACTTTGGAGCGTGGCGGCTTGCTCCGCTCCAAGGGTTCTGTTAGCCAGCGCATTCACCTCGCGCGGCCTGATGGCGGAGAGGTTACGCAGCGGACTGCAAATCCGTGTACCCCGGTTCGATTCCGGGTCAGGCCTCCACCTTTTCCCATAATATCCATGTGTCCGGCGCCACTCGCTCCGGGCGGCGCGCATCCCGCATTGCGTTCCGCTCGACCGGCGACCTATAAGGCGCCGTTCCGAATAGCGAGGCGGGGATGACGCTCGATTTCAACACTGCGCGCGTCAACATGGTGGAGAACCAGGTCCGCACCAATGACGTGACGGACCTGCCGATCCAGGACGCCATGCGCGTGATCCGCCGCGAGCGGCTGTGCCCGCCGGGCAAGGCCTATCTCGCCTATGCCGAGGGCGTGGTCGAATACGCGCCCGGCTGGTTCCTGATGCAGGCGCGCGACACCGCCAAGCTGCTGCAGGCCATCTTCCCGGTCGAGGGCGAGACCGCCCTGGCCATCGCGGCGCCCTATGCGGCGGCGGTGCTGGCGCGCATGGGCCTGGCGACCCGGCTGGTCCTGCCCAAGGGCGTGGACGCCGACGCGATCAAGGCGGCGCTGGACGATCCGCGCATCGAGGTGACCAGCGGCGACCTGCAGGCGCTGGATGTGGGCAAGAGCTTCGACGTGGCGATCTGCGAAGGCGCGGTCGCCCGCACGCCGCGCACCTGGATCGACGCCATCGGCGTCGGCGGCCGGCTGGGCGTGATCGAGCGCACCGGTCCGATGGGCAAGGCCCGCATCTACGAGCGCGGTCCCGAAGGCTTGGTCGGCGCGCGCGAGGTGTTCGACGCCAGCCCGCCGGTGCTCCCCGGCTTCGACCTGCAGCCCAGCTTCGCGTTCTGAGCGCGACGTCTCCGGCATGACCAAAGCTTAACTGGCGGCCCGGCGGGATCGCGATCTAATCCGGCCCTGAGTTCTCAGGGGTCCGGGGTCGCCTTCATGTCCAGCCGTCGCGCATTGTTCTGCGCCGCCGCGTTTGCGTTCGCGGGCGGGTCCGCTTCGGCTGAGACCCTGGCCGACGCCATCGCGCTCGCCTACCAGTCCAACCCCACCCTGCTGTCCCAGCGCGCCCAGCAGCGGGCGCTGGACGAGACCTATGTCCAGGCGCGGGCGGGCTGGCGTCCGAGCGTCAGCGTCAGCGGGGCGGGCTACTGGTCGCGCACCGATTTCGGCCACGAGAGCCAGAGCGTTTCGCTGAACAGCAGTTCCTCCAGCATCGGCAGTTCGGGGACCGGGGTGGGAAGCGGCTCCTCCGGCGTCGGCGGCTCCTCCGGCCTCGGCAGCGGCGGGACCGTGCCGGTCGCCAGTATCGGCAGCCATTTCGAGGAGAACTACGGCTACGGCCAGATCACCGCGACCCAGCCGATCTACACCGGCGGCAAGACCGCCGCGACCGTGCAGGCGGCGGAGGCCACGGTGATGGCCGGGCGCCAGAACCTGCGCGGGGTGGAGACCACCCTGATCCAGAACGTCATCACCGCCTACGAGGACGTGCGGCGCGACCAGGAGATCCTGAAGATCCGCACCGACAACGCCGCCCTGCTGCGCGACCAGCTGAGCGAGACCCAGGCCAAGTTCCAGGCCGGCCAGCTCACCCGCACCGACGTCGCCCAGGGCCAGGCCCAGCTCTCCTCCGCCGACGCCTTGCTGGCCACCTCCAAGGCCCAGCTCCAGATCAGCCGGGCCGAGTACGCTGCGGTGGTGGGACAGAACCCCGGCCAGCTGGCGCCCGAGCCGGTGCTGCCGGGGATGCCGGCGACGGTGGACCAGGCCTTCGACGCGGCCGAATCGGAGAGCCCGCCGCTGATGCAGGCGAAGATCACCGAGCAGTCCTCCCGCGCCAAGATCGCCGAGGCCAAGGCGGCGAATCGGCCGACCGTCTCCGCCCAGGCCAGCTATGGGGCCGAGGGGACGCTGGCGCCTTTCGCGGTGCGCGACTTCGACCGCCAGGTGGCGGGCGAACTGGTCTACAGCCAGCCGATCTTCACCGGGGGGCTGAACAGCTCGCTGATCCGCCAGGCGATCCAGCAGAACGCCTCGGACCGGATCGCCATCGAGGGGGCGCGGCGCACCGTGGTCCAGACCGTGGCCCAGTCGTGGAACACCATGGTCGGGGATCAAGCCAGCGTGGTGTCCAACCAGCAGCAGGTCAGCGCCGCCGAGGTCGCCTACGAGGGGCTGCGCGAGCAGTACCGGGTCGGGCTGTCCACCACCCTGGACGTGCTGATCCAGCAGCAGACGCTGGAGAACGCCCAGCTGTCGCTGACCCAGGCGCGCCATGACGAATACGTCGCCGAGGCCGCCCTGCTGGCCGCCATGGGGCGGCTGGAGGTCGCCGACCTGGTGCGCGGGGTGGAGCGGTACGATCCGGCCAAGTCGTTCAACAAGGTCAGGAACGCCGGCTCGCTGCCCTGGGAATCGCTGGTCGCCGCCATCGACACGGTGGGCGAACCGGGCATGGGGGCGGGCAGGACCGATTCCCAGGCGGCGCCGTCCGCGGGGGGCGACGTCAGCATGGTTCCCGCCGACCGGCCGCCTCCGAACGACCAGCCGCTGTCGACCGTCCAGCCGACCGCGCCCATCCCCGATACGGGGTCTTCCGACGAGCCGCCGCGGCTGGGAGCCAAACCGCTGGCTGAGCCGTTCCAGCCCCAGGGCTGAGACCGCTCTGTATCCCTGGCGACTCAAGGGCCTCCACGGGCGGTCCTCCGTTGAGATGAACGGAACAGTCAGCTTGGGTTCAGCCTTTAGAAGGCGTAACTTGGACGCAGAACTCCACAGGGAAAACCCCAATGCCTTTACCCAACGCGCTGGTACGCCCGACGATGATGGCGGTCGCGCTCTGCATGGCGGGTTCCCCCCTCGCCACCGGCATGGCGGCCGCCCAGCAGCCGTCCTACGGCTATCCGGGTTACGGCCAGCAACCCCCGCCGCCGCCGCCCCAGGGCTACGGCCAGCAGGGCGACGATCAGGGCCAGCCCCCGCCGCCGCCTCCGGGCGGCTACGGCCAGCAGGGCTATGGTCAGCAAGGCTATGGCCAGGGCTACGGCCAGCAGCCCCCGCCCCCGCCCCAGGGCGGCTACGGCCAGCAGGGCTATGACCAGCAAGGCTACGGCCAACAGGGTTACGGCCAGCAGCAGCCTGGTTATGGCCAGCAGCCCCCGCCGCCTCCGGGCTACGGTCCCCAGGGCGGCGACCAGCAGGGTCCCCCTCCGGGCTATGACGACCAGGGCGCGCCGCCGCCGCCGCCGGGCTACGACCCGAACGCGCAGGACGCCCAGCCCAATCCGCAGGAAGACCAGCAATACGCCGCCGCCGCCCAGGAC
>JBARAK010000355.1:0-1791 GCA_049791955.1 Caulobacteraceae bacterium | reverse complement strand
GGCTACCTGGTGGTCTCGGGCCTGGCCCGGGGCGTGGACGGCGCCGCGCACGAGGGGGCGATGGCGAGCGGAACGATCGCCGTGCTCGGCGGCGGGATCGACGACATCTATCCCCCCGAACACGCGGACCTCTACGCTCGCATCGCCAAGGAAGGCTGCCTGGTGTCGGAGAACGCGGTGGGGAGACGAGCCCAGGCCCGCGACTTTCCACGCCGCAACCGGATCATATCCGGCCTTTCGCTCGGCGTGGTGGTGGTCGAGGCGGAGACGCGTTCCGGCTCGCTGATCACCGCTCGTCTCGCCGCCGAACAGGGACGCGAGGTGTTCGCCGTCCCTGGCTCCCCGCTAGATCCGCGCGCCAAGGGCCCGAACGCCCTCATCCGCCAGGGCGCCAACCTGTGCGAGGATGCGGAAGACGTCGTGCGGGTGCTGCAGGAATCCGGCTCGCGGTTGCTGGGCGAACCTCAGTCCGACCTGTTCGACGCCTCGCCATCGCCGCCGGACGAACAGGACGCCGCGGCCGACCGTCTCCGCGAAACGGCTTACGCCCTGCTCTCGCCGACGCCCGTCGCCCTGGACGAAATGGTGCGCGCCCTGAAGGCGCCGACCTCCGCCGTCCTCGCCGCCCTGATGGAGCTTTCCCTGGCGGGCCGCGCGGAGCTCCTGCCCGGCGGCCTGGCCGCGCGACTCGACTGAAACCGGATCGGGCGCCCGGCCGAAGCGTTACCTGGCGACAGCATCGCAGGACCACCATGCCACAGGACCGCCGCCACCCCCTCGACACGCCGCGGGAGCACTCCCAGGCCACCGAGAACGAGAACCTGAAGCCGAACCACCCGCCCCGGCCCGCCACCGAACCCCATGGCTCGGAGCATTCGACCAGGACCCACAAGACGCAGACCGATCCGGCGACGGGCGCGCCGCACGACGAGAGAACGCGCAAGGACTAGGATCAGACGCTCTGCTGGGCCCCTCTAAGCGTTCGAAAAGACTGGAGCGGGTAGCGGGAATCGAACCCGCATCCTCAGCTTGGAAGGCTGCTGCACTACCATTGTGCTATACCCGCGGGCACGGCCCAGATCTTCGATCCGTCATCGCGCGTGGTGGGGGAAGTAGGACTCGAACCTACGAAGGCTTAGCCAGCGGATTTACAGTCCGCCCCCTTTGCCGCTCGGGACATTCCCCCGTACGCGATGATGGTCCTCAATGAACCTCCCCACTTCCGCCCGACCGGGTATAGACGGGACCGAAGCAGGAGGCCGTTGAGGGCCTCAAAACGGAGCGCGTCTTATAGTGTCCTCATCTTCCAAAGGCAACGACCGCCGACGGCCCTTTCCGAGGGATCGCGCCGCGACCGATTTTCGCCCCTCGCGGCGGCCGGCGGAGACCGGAGGAGCCGAGTGGCTATGGGGTCGACACGCGGTCGACGCGGCCCTGGCGAACCCCGCGCGTGAGAGTTTCCACCGGCTGCTCGCCACCTCGGGCAAGGCGTCGCACCTGGAGGCCGCGCTGACGGAACGGAACCTGAGGGTGGAGACAGCCGAGCCTAACGAGATCGCACGGCTGCTGCCCGCGGGCGCGGTGCACCAGGGATTGGCCCTGCTGGCCGATCCGCTGCCGGACGTGGCGCTGGAAGACCTGGCCGAACCGGCCGAAGGGGTGATCGTGCTGCTGGACCAAGTGGCCGACCCCCAGAACGTCGGCGCCATTTTCCGCTCGGCGGCGGCGTTCGGCGCCCGCGGGATCATCATGCAGGACCGGCGCGCGCCGCCCCTGTCCGGCGCCCTGGCC
>JBARAK010000354.1:0-1807 GCA_049791955.1 Caulobacteraceae bacterium | reverse complement strand
CCGGCGGTCACCCTGCTGGTCGCCTCGCTCAACGACACCATCGACCTGGAGGCGTCGCGCAAGTCGGCCCTGTCCGCGCGCCTGCCGGGCAGCGTGCTCGCCGCCCTGGTGGTCTATGCGGCGATCTCGGCCGGGATCATCGGCTATGTGGTGGGCGGAACCGGACGGCGGCCCCGCACCAGCGCCGCCATCCTGCTCGCCCTGACCGCCCTGGCCCTGACCCTGATCGTCGACCTGGACCGGCCGCGGACCGGCTCGATCACCGTCAGCCAGCAGCCGCTGACCGACCTGAAGCGGTCGATCGCGGCCCCCTGACGCCCGTTTTTACTGCCCCAGCAGCACCTTAACCGCCGCTTCGAGCTGGGCGTCGTGGCCGGTCTCGGTCTCGCCCAGCGGACGCTCCACGGTCACGTCGACCGGGCGCGGGTGCATCTCCATGGTCTGGCCGCGCAGGTCCTGGACCCGCACGCCCGGCACCCGCACCACCGAGCCGTCGATCAGCGGCTGGGGCCCGGTGTAGATGATCCAGCCGGCGGTAGGCTCGCCCACCACCTTGCCCAGGCCCAGCGACCGGTAGCCCTCGGTGAAATCCTCCGCGTCCGACAGCGAGGACTCGTTGGTGACCAGCACCGTCGGCAGGCCCAGCGCGCGCTGGCCCAGGGTCTGGCGGCTGGGGGTCGGGAAGAAGCCGCGCACGGTCATGTTCATGTAGTTGCGGCGGGCGAACACATCGAGCGCGTAGCCGTTGATGTAGCCGCCGTTGTTGTTGCGGATGTCGATCACCACCCCCTGCCTGGCCTGGTTCTCGGCGTCCAGGTCGAGGTAGAGCTGCGCCAGGGATGCGTCTGACATGTCAGCGATATGGACGTAGCCGATGCGCCCGCCGCTGATCTTCTCGACATAGGCGCGGCGGTCGTTGACCCATTGCCGGTAAAGCAATCCGGCCGCCACCTGCGCGCTGACCGGCCGAACCGCAGTGTCATGGACATGTCCCGCCGGATCGCGGATTTTTATGACAGTGCGCTTGCCGGTCTTGCCGACCAGCAGCCGGTCGAGGTTGCCATGCGGGCCGACATCCTCGCCGTCGACCGCGAGCAGGGTGTCGCCGGGCTTGATGCTGCCCTCGATGCCGGCCGGGCCGAGCGCGATCACCTCGCGGATCACCAGCCCCTTGCCGGCCTCGTAGGGCTCACGCTCGAACCGCAGGCCCAGGTCGCCCACGTGCGCCACGTTGGCGGCGGGGTCGGCCGGATGGCTGATGCCGGAGTGCGATGAGTTCAGCTCGCCGATCATCAGGTTGATCAGCCGGCGCATCTCGTCGCCGGTGCGTGCGCCCTGGATCTGGGGCTCGAACTCGGCCCTGATCTTGGTCCAGTCGTGGCCGTTGAAGTCGGCGTCGAAGAAGCGGCGGTCCAGGGTGCTCCACGCCTCCTCGAACACCACCATCTTCTCGGTGTCGAAGTTGACGTCCATCTCGGCGGTCACCGCCAGCGGCTTGGCGTGGGGCGTCTCCAGCGGGGTGGAGAACAGCTTGCCGCCGTCGCGGTAGAACAGGGTCTTGCTGTCCGGGGTGAAGGCGTAATCGCTCTTCTCATGCTCGGTCGAGGTCAGCTGCACCGGGCTGGGCGGTTCGATCGCCAGTTCGTCGAGATCGTAGCGGTACAGGTTCTCCCGCTCGCCCTCGGCGACCGAAAACACCAGGGTCTTGCCGTCCGGGCTGATCAGCGGGCCGCGCGCGCTCATGCCCAGCGGCAGCACGGTGGCGCGCTCGCGGATGCCCTCGAACACGATGCGCACCGGCTTGGGC
>JBARAK010000353.1:0-7174 GCA_049791955.1 Caulobacteraceae bacterium | reverse complement strand
GCGCCCGGCGCCTACGCCAAGGACGCCCCCGAGCTGGAGACCGTGGTGGTCACCGCCTCGCGCGGCACCGCCGCCACCCTGGCGCCTTCCACCGCTCCGCTCACCACCCACGAGCCGGCCTCGGTCATCACCCGGACTTTCATCGAGAACTCGATTCCCGATACCGGCGACTACAACGAGATCGTGGCGTTCGCCCCGGGCGTCACCGCGACCCCGTCCTCCAACGGCCCCGGCCTGGGCGAGAGCGAGCCGACCCTGCGCGGCTTCACCGACGGCGAGTACAACGTCACCATCGACGGGGTGCCCTTCGCCGACACCAACGATCCCACCCACCACTCCACCGCCTACTTCCCGGCCTCGACGCTGGGCGCGGTGCAGATCGACCGCGGTCCGGGCGACGCCGGCAACCTCGGCCAGGCCACCTACGGCGGCTCGATCAACCTGTTCTCGCGCACGCTCACCGACGACGCCTACCTGCAGCAGAAGGCCACCTACGGCAGCTGGGACACCAGCAACTTCGTCACCACCTTGCAGAGCGGCAAGATCAGCCAGCTGCACGACACCCGCATCGCGGCCGGCTTCCAGGAGCTGGACTCCAGCGGCGCCCTGAGCTTCAACCACGTCCACGAGCTCAACCAGTTCCTGAAGGTCGAAACGCCGATCGACTCGCACCTGACCTTCTCGGCCTTCGCCACCCATAACAGCGGCACCGATAACGAGCCGGACAATCCCGGCGTGACCATGGCGCAGGAGCAGAAGTACGGTAAGAACTTCTCGCTGAGCAATGACCCGACCTCGCCGACCTATTACGGCTACAACACGGTCAGCAAGGAAACCGACCTCGAATACATGCGCCTGAAGGGCAATTACGACCGCGGCTTCAGCTTCGAGGATAGCGTCTACACCTACGCCTACCGCAACGACACTCTGTCGGCGACCGACACCACCCAGGACGCCGCCCAGGTGGCGTCCGGCACGTTCCAGAGCGACGGCGTCGGCTCCAAGGTCGGCCCCAAGGGCAACCTGGATGTGCTGGGCTACGACAAGCTCAACGAATACCGGGTGTTCGGCGACATCCTGCACCTGAACGAAGACCTGGGCATGGTCGTGTTCCGCTCCGGCCTCTGGTACGAGACCGCGGTCACCAACCGCCACCGCTTCGACCTCGACCGCACGCTGGACCTGCCGAACCCGATCGAAAAGGCCCCCAGCATCGGCCCGGCCCCGCCGGCCAACATCCAGTTCCAGGAACGCTCGAAGTGGATCCACTACGAGCCCTTCCTGGACGTGGACATCAAGCCGATCCCAGGCCTGACCATCACGCCCGGCGTGAAGTACTTCAACCTGGACCGCAAGATCGACTCGCCGGTCAACTCCAAGACCCGCGTCGAGGACACCGTCAGCGACGAGACCTTCCAGCGGACCCTGGCCTACGCCTCGGCGAACTACCTGATCACCCACAACTGGTCGACGTACTTCCAGTTCGCCCAGGGCTTCCTGGCCCCACCGCTGAGCATCTTCTATGTGCTGGCGCCGGGTCAGACCTCGCTGAAGCCGCAGACCTCGACCAACTATCAGATCGGCACGGTCTACAATACCGGCAGGCTGACCTTCGACGCCGACTACTATTACATCCTGCTGAACAACGCGATCGTGAAGGTCGCCAACTCCGGCGGCGAGTCGGTCGAGGCCAACGATCCCGGCACCTCGATCTACCGCGGCATCGAGGGCGAGGCGAACTACCTGCTGTATCCGGGCTTCGCGGTGTTCGTGAACGGCTCGACCAACTCGGCCCAGGACGAAACCCACAAGCAGGTGGCCGATGCGCCGAAGTGGGTCGCCGCCATCGGCGGGATCTACTCGCATGACAAGATCAGCGTATCGCTGCTGAACAAGTTCATCGGCCCGCAGTGGGCGGTGGCCGAAGAGCCCAGCAACTACAAGATCCCCACCTACACCACGACCAACCTGATCCTTGGCTACGACTTCGGACGGATCAAGGCGCAGATCGGCATCTATGACCTGTTCGACAACACCAACGTCACCGCCATCACCCAGAACGACGGCGTGGCGGTGACCGGGGGCGCGGCGACCAACCCGCTGTCCAACCCGCTCAACAACCACGACCAGTACTTCTTCCAGCCGGGCCGCAGCGTGCAGTTCACCCTGCGCGCCACGCTCTAAGCCCGTCCCTACACGCCGGCGGAGAGGCTGCGCGCCTTTCCGCCGGCGACCTGTCCGGAGTCGCATATGTTCCGTTCCGCATTCCTCGGCGGCGCCCTCGTGCTCGCCCTCTGCGCCCACGCCGCCTGCGCCGCCGACGCTCCGCTCGAAGCCAAGGCCAAGCTGAAGCCCGGCCCGCACATCCTGTCGCCGGACGCCATCGACCCGCTGCGCCTGCTGCCGCCGCCCCCGCCCGAGGGCTCGGAAGTCCAGAAGACCGAGCTGGCCGAACTGCACCACCTGCAGGCGACCCGCACCCCGGAGGAATTCGCCCGGGCCAAGTGGAACGCCGACCATGAGGACGCCAGCGCCTTCGCCTCGGCCATGGGCCCAAAGTTCGACCTCGCCGCCCTGCCCGCCACCGCCCGCCTGCTGACCGAGGTGCGCAACGAGCAGGCCTCGATCTCCAAGCTGGCCAAGCAGGAGTTCCACCGCACCCGCCCGTTCGTGGTCGACGCCGCCATCGTCGGCTGCGAGCACGGCAACGACCGGGCCAAGTCCGCCTATCCCAGCGGCCACGCCACCCTGGGCTACACCCTGGCCGTGGTCATGGCCGGCATCGCCCCCGAACACGCCCAGCCGGTGCTGCAACGCGCCGCCGACTACGCCCACGACCGCCTGGTCTGCGGCGCCCACTTCCGCAGCGACATCGTCGCCGGCCAGGCCATGGGCACCGCCATCGGCGTCGAGCTGCTGCAAGCCCCGGCCCTGCAGGCCGACATCGCCGCCGCCAAGCAGGAACTGGCCGCCGCCGGGGTGCGATAGCAGAACGCCTTCTCCCCTCTTCCTCCTCCCCCGCTTCGCAGGGGAGGAGAAGAAAGGCCCCTACTCCCTCACATACAGCGGGACCTCGCCGGGGGTCTTCACCTCCAGCCGGTAGATGCTGGAGGAAGCGGTGATGAACACCGTGCGGCCGCCGTTGGTGAAGGCCAGGTTGGCCGCCACTTCCGGCAGCTTGATCTGACCCAGCACCTTGCCGGCGGGGGTGATGATGCGGATGCCGCCCGGTCCGCTGGACCAGATGTTGCCGGCCCTATCCACCTTCAGCCCGTCCGGACCGCCGTCGCCGACCGGATGGGGATAGGCGATCAGGACCCGCCCCCGGGACAGCCGGCCGCCCGGCCCGACGTCGAACGCCTTCACATACATCTTCGGCCCGTAGTTGGAGACGTAGAGCGTGTGGCCGTCCGGCGAGAAGCCGATGCCGTTGGGCAGGGTGAAGTCGGTGATCTCCGGGGTCAGCTTGCCGTTGGCGTAGCGGAACACCGCGTTGAACGGCAGTTGCTTGTCGGGGTCCTTGTCCTTGCCGGCCAGGCCGAACGGCGGATCGGTGAACCAGAGCGAGCCGTCCGGGGCGAACACCAGGTCGTTGGGGCTGTTGAACCGCTTGCCATTATAGCTGGACAGGAAGGGATGGATCTTCAGCCGGTCGTCCACCCGCACGATGGTGCGCGCGCCCTGCTGGATCATCAGCACCGAGCCGTCCTTGTCGGTGACCATGGCGTTGGAGCCGACGTCCACGTGCGGCGGCGGATGCGCCACCCCGCCGGAGTTGGCGATCAGCAGCCGGACCTTGCCGTCGGGCGAGACCGCCCGCATCCCGTCGCCCCGCACGTCGGAGAACCACAGCCGCCCCCCGCGCCACATCGGGCCTTCGGTGAACTTGAAGCCGGTGGCGACGCGGGTGATCCTGGTCCCCGGCGCGATCAGGGCGTCCAGGCCGGGATCGAGCCTTACGATCCCCATCTCCGGCCCCATCTCCGGAGCGGTTTGGGAGCCAGTTGGCGGCGGCGCGGACTTCGCCGCAACCCCGGCCACGCACGCCCCGCCCGCCAGCAGGCCCAACACCCACGACCGCGGCCATCCACGCTTCATATATGCATCTCCCTATGGTGGCCGTTGCGCCGGCCGCGCTCGTGGTTCCCGGACAGCTTGTCCGGCGGAAAGGATAGACCGTCCATTTTCACGCCGATAGCGCTCACATTCCCCGCCCCCGCCCCCGAGTCGGGTGGAAGCGCCATATTTTGGTCTGACAGACAGACCATATGCGACAAAATCGAGCGGCCTCACATTTCAGGCCAGAAATCTAACGGCCATCCAGAATCGCGAACAAGGGAGGGACACGAACAGATTTTTGGAAGACGTAACTAAAATATTTTCAGGAATTCAACGATCTGCAAAGAACATCAATCTATAATTGCACTCCGCTCATAGTCGTGCTAATTAAGCAACTCGAAACGTTATTTTACATTTTATAAATTTGTTATTTGATTGTCGCACTTTGCGGCGAGGTCTCCCGCCCTATTTCGGGAGCTAAACATGCCAACCGCCAGACGCATCGCTGGTCTATTCGCGGCGAGCGCCGCATCCGCGCTGGTCGCAGCCTTAGCCACAGGCGCCCACGCCCAGGACGCCAGCCAGGCGCCCGCCATCCAGACCATCTCCGACACCTCGCCGCCCCAGGCCAACGCCCCTTCCGCGGCGATGAGCGAGATCGTCGTCACCGGCACCCGTGAAGCCGGCCAGACCCAGTTCACCGCCCTGTCGCCGGTCAGCGTCTATTCGCAAAAGACGGTGACCTCGACCATCACCACCAACCTGGGCCAGACCCTGGCTGAAATCGCGCCCGGCTTCGACGTGAAGCGCCTGCCGGCCGCCGACGGCCCCGAGTTCATCCAGCCCGTCTCGCTGGACGGCCTGTCGCCCGACTTCACCCTGGTGCTGCTGAACGGCAAGCGCTTCCACAATTCGGGCTTCATTGAGGGCAGCGGCAACAGCGCGGCCTCTCAATCTTCCGACCTCAACATGATCCCCAGCTTCGCGCTGAGCAGCATCCAGGTGCTGACCGACGGCGCCTCGGCCCAATACGGCTCCGACGCCATCGCCGGCGTCGTCAACCTGATCTTGAACACCAAGCCGGGCGTGGACGTCTTCGCCCAGGGCTCGCAATACTATGCCGGTGACGGCACCAGCGGGGAGTTCGGCCTGCGCGCCGCCACTGCTCTGCCCGGCGGCGGCCACCTGATGGTGACCACCGAGTATTCCAACGACGGCCTGACCTCGCGCACCGTCCAACGCCCCGACGCCGTCGCCTTCCAGGCAGCCAACCCGCAACTGAACCTCGCCAACCCGGTGCAGCGTTGGGGCAACCCGGCGACCAACTCCTGGAAGTACGCCTTCGACGGCGCCGAGCCGATCGGCGACGTCGCCGAGGGTTACATCTTCGGCACCATGAGCAACGGCTACGGCATCGCCGACATCAACTGGCGTAACCCGACCACCAACGCCAGCGTCTACGGGACCAACCCGGCGCTCGGCGTCGCGCCGACCATCTTCCCCGGCTTCAACCTCAACAACGTCTATCCGGGCGGCTTCACCCCGCGCGAAGGCACCGAATACAACGACCAGCAGGTCGACATCGGCCTGCGCCACAAGAACTCCGACGTCTTCACCTGGGACGTCAGCGCCTCCTACGGCCATAACGACACCGGCCTGTTCCTCGACAATTCGATCAACGCGTCGCTCGGCCCGGATAGCCCGCATAACTTCCAGCTCGGCCACTATATGGATACCGACTTCGACCTGAACGCCGACTTCGACTACCGGCTGCGGACCAACTTCCTGCCGGATCCGATCAACATCGCGTTCGGCGCCGAGCGGCGGGTCGAGACCTTCGAAGCCCGTTCCGGCGACCTGGCCTCCTACGAGGTCGGCCCCGGCGCGGCGGCGGGCCTGGCGCCCGGCGCCAACGGCTTCCCCGGCATCAACCTGCAGCAGGCCGGCACCCACAGCGAGACCAGCTACGCCGGCTACCTCGACATCCAGGTTCCGGTCACCAAGCAGGCGCAGATCGAGTTCGCCGCCCGCGACGAAAGCTTCGACCTGTTCGGCAACACCTTCAACTACAAGGTCGCCGGCCGCTACGAACTGCTTCAGGACGCCGTGGCCATGCGGGTGTCCTACTCCACCGGCTTCAAGGCGCCGACGCCCGGCCAGATCTTCTCCACCAACACCAACCAGTCGCTGGACTCGGTGACGCTGCAGCAGGTCACCGCCGGCCGTATCTCGCCGGAAAACCCGCTGGCCCAAGCCCTGGGCGCCAAGCCGCTGACGCCCGAGACCTCCACCGACATCGACGGCGGCCTGGTCTGGAAGACCCACTTCGGCCTGTCGGGTTCGCTCGACCTGTACCAGATCGACGTGGCCAACCGCCTGCTGCAGTCCCCGTCCTTCACCCTGACGCCGGGGCAAGTCGCACAGCTTGAGGCGAGCGGGGTTGCGGGCGCCTCGGCCTTCACCAGCGTCAGCTTCTACACCAACGCCTTCAGCACGGCGACGCGCGGCATCAACCTGACGAGCAACTACGCCCGTCACCTGGGCCCGGGCGACTTCAACCTGAACGGCAACTTCGCCTACTACAACACCCAGATAACGGGCGGATCGCTGTCGGCGGCCACCCAGCACGCCGCGCTGGTCGAGTACGAGAAGAGCGCGCCGGACTACAACGCCACGGTCACCGCCACCTACACGCTCGGCAAGATCACCGGGCTGGGCCGCATGCGGTATTACGGCTCCTGGACCGACTCCACCGGCAACACCACCGGCACCATCTTCCAGAGCTTCCCGGGCATCGCCTTCCTGGACCTGGAAGTGACCTACGCCGTCACCGACAACCTCTCCGTCAAGGTCGGTGCGGAAAACGTCGGCAACTTCTATCCGGCCAAGGCGACCAACCAGGCCAACCGCGGCCTGCTCTACTCGCGTAACTCGCCTTACGACACCAACGGCGGCGACTACGTCGTCCGCGTCCAGGCGCACTTCTGATTGATGCCTCCTCCCCTGCGCAAGCGGGGGAGGGGAACCATGCGCAGCATGGTGGAGGGGGCTCGAAGGGCGTAGCGCTCCACGAGCCCCCTCCGTCGGCTTCGCCGCCACCTCCCCCGTTTCGCAG
>JBARAK010000352.1:0-8791 GCA_049791955.1 Caulobacteraceae bacterium | reverse complement strand
GCCACTACCACGACTGAGCAGCTTCAGCTCCGCGCCGCCATCGAAGGCCGGAAATCATCGGCTTCCGCCTGTCCGCGAGGCTCCGCCTGCGTTGCCTGGTCGTCCTCGCCAAGCAGCAGCCGCGCCGAGGCGGAGACGATCAGTCCAAACAGCACCATGGCCGCCAGGTTCTGGGTGAAGGCCGCGGCGCTGAAATGCGGCGTGAGCTTCAGGGCCGAAAGCGGCAGTACCACGTAGTTCATCACCGCGAACACGCCCACGCCGTAGGTCATCCCGGCCGCGATCCATTGCTTGCGGAGCGTAGGCAGCGCCAGGCTGGCGCCGACGAACGCTGCTGCGATCGCAAGTGACATGGCTTCCTGCAGGCCGGCGCCCAGCAGGGCCGTCATCGCGCCGCCCTTGAGCGCGGCGCGCCCGATCAGGCCGCCGGCTATGACCTTGAGCACGAGGAACGGCGTCTTGCCGGTGATCAGCGACGCCGCGCCGATGTCGATCGCGCCGGCGGCCAGGCCGCCCAGTAGCGCCGCGTTGAAGATCCTGGAGTGGATGAAGGTCCTGGAGTTCATCATGGGCGTTTCCTCCAACGCACCTGTCGCCCGTACGTTGGGCGGGCCCGCGGCGCGGTGTCGGGACACTCTCGCGCAGTTCATGGCCGGCCTGCTGGACCAAAAGCGGTATAGTCGACTGGGCCATGGATGGCGGATCGCTTGACCATCTACCAGCAGATCTATGAGCGGGTGCGGAACTCTATCGCCGAGGGCAGGCTGAGGCCGGGCGACCGCTTGCCCTCCGCACGATCCATGGCGGCGGAACTGGGCGTGGCGCGCGGTACGGTGGATACGGCCTACGCCATGCTGTCGGGCGAAGGCTTCGTGGTGAGCCGGGGGCGCGAGGGCACGGTGGTCTCGCCCGACCTGCTCGCCCTGGACTTGGCCAGGCGGTCCGGAGCGCAAGGCTCTGCGGAGGCGCTGCAGTCGGGATCCCCATTCGCGGTGGGGCCGCTGACGCCCGGCCTACCGGCCTTCGACCTGTTTCCCCGCAAGCTGTGGTCCCAGCTGGTGGCGCGCCAGGCGCGGCGGCTGGGTCCCGACGACCTGGCTTATCCGGACCCGGCCGGCAGCCTTGCGCTACGGCGTGCGCTGGCCGCCTATCTCGCCGTGGCGCGCGGGATAGACTGCACCGCCGAACAGATCCTGGTCACCGGCGGCTACCAGGCGGCGCTGGGCCTGCTCTGCCGCGTGCTGCTGGAGCGGGGCTCGCCGGTCTGGGTCGAGGATCCGGGTTATCTGCTGACCCGCTGGGCGCTGAAATGGGTCGGGGCGAATCCGACGCCGGTTGCGGTGGACGCGGAAGGGCTCGATGTCGAGGCCGGGCTGCGCACGGCGCCGGACGCGGCGATGTGCGTGGTCGCGCCGGCCCACCAGTTCCCGACCGGCGCCTCCATGTCGCTGCGCCGCCGCCTCGCGCTGCTGGAGTGGGCTAGGGCCAGTGGCGGCTGGATCGTGGAAGACGACTACGACGGGGAGTTCCGTTTCCAGGGACGGCCCCAGCCCGCGCTGAAGAGCCTGGATGGCGCGGAGCGGGTGTTCTACGTCGGCACCTTCAGCAAGACCATGTTCCCGGGACTGAGGCTGGGCTACGTCGTGGCCCCGGCCGTCATGGTCAGGCGTTGCCGCCAGGCGCTGCACCTGCTGGACGGCGGCCGGCCGGCCCTGGAGCAGGCGGCGGTGGCCGAGTTCCTGGCCGAGGGGCATTTCGCCCGCCACCTGAAACGGATGCGTAGCGCCTATCGCACCCGTCGCGACGCCCTGGCCAGCGAGATCGGCCGGGCCTCGGCGGGCCGGCTGGAGGTGCAGCCCACTATAGGCGGGCTGCACCTGGTCGCTCAAGTCTGCAACGGGCGCGACGCCGACCTGGCCGAGCGGGCGGGGAGGGCGGGCCTGCGCCCGCTGCCGATGTCATCGATGAGCGCGCGGCCCGAGGCGCACAACGCCTTGCTGATCGGTTTCGCGGGCGTGCCCGAGCCGCAGGCCGCCGCCATGGCGCAACGGCTGGAAGCGGCGTTCGGATAAACGTCAGGGCTTATTGCGCCGGAGGGAACAGCGGGAAGCGGCGCGGGATTACCAGCAGACCGATTGGTCCATGACGGTGACGGCGCCGGTGGCGAGAGGTCAGGAGCTGCAATGTCCGAAGATCGTATCGAAGGCGCGCTCAGGAAGGGGCTCGGCCGCGCCCAGGACGCCATCGGCGGCTTGACCGGCGACGTGGAAACCCAGGCCCGGGGCAAGGTGAACGCCGCGGCTGGCTCGATCCAGAACGCCTATGGCCAGGCCAAGGACCAGGCGCAGGACGCCTTTGAGCTGATCCAGGATTACGTCCACGAACGCCCGTTCGCGGCCCTGGCCATAGGCATTGGCGTCGGCCTCGTCCTTGGCATGTCGCTGCTCGGAGGCCGCAAGGTCGTCTACCTGACCAAATAGCGGGATCGATTTCCCCGGCCTCGTGCGGATGCGGGCGGCTAATGCGCCGCCCGCGCCTTACGCTCGAAGGCCCGTTCCGCCTCAAGGTTCTCGAGGTCGCGATCCAGCGTCGCCACGGCCAAGAGGTTCCCGTCCCGCCGATAGCGGACGATGGCGCTTCCTTTGGTGAGAGAGCCCTCGATTTCGGGCGCATCGAACTTTTCCGCGTGGCCCGAATGGCGGAGCGAGCGGTCGTAGTGCGCGCTCCAGAAGAACGGCGGGTCGGTGAACGGGGCGTCCTCACCGAGGATCATGCGGGCGACATGCTGGCCCTGGCGCTCGGCATGGACCCAGTGCTCCACACGGATGAGCCCCCCATTCAGTCCGCCAGGATAGCGGGCGATGTCGCCGGCCGCATAGACGTCTGGCGCGCTGGTGCGCAGGCGATCGTCCACCACCACGCCGTTGTCGACCTTCAGCCCGGCGGCTTCGGCCAGGGCTGTGCGGGGCTTCACGCCGGTCCCCGCCACCACGAAATCGGCCGCGATCGGATCGCCCTGGTCGAGCGTCAAGCGGCCGTCGGCATACCCCAGGACCTTCCGGCCGAGGTGGAAGGTCACCCCCTTTTCCTCGTGGAGCTGTTTCACCCATTCGCCCAGATCGCGACCCAGGACCTTCTCCAGCGGGGTGGTCTCGGGGGCGACGACGTGGACTTCCAGCTTGCGCTGCGTCAGCGCCGCCGCTGCTTCCAGACCGATGAAGCTGGCGCCGATCACCGCGACACGCTTGGCCTTGTCCACCGCCGCGATGATGGCCTCGGCGTCGTCCAGGCTACGCAGCACGTGGACATCCTCGCCATCGAAACCGGGGATGGGTGGGCGCTGGGGTTCCGCGCCCATGGCCAGGACCAGGACGTCGTAGGGCAGGGTGTCGCCGTCCTTCAGGCTCACCGTCTTCGGCCCCGGATCGAAGCCAGTCGCCTCCACGCCCAATCTGAGGTCGATCCGCTGTTCCTTGTAGAAGTCTTCGTCGCGCAGCGGCATCCATTCGGCGGGAGCTTCGCCGGCCAGGAAGTCCTTCGAACAGTTGGGCCGGTCGTAGGGCGGTTGATCATCGGCGCTCAGCAGCGTGACATCGCCCGTGAAGCCCTCGCGCCGCAGCCATTCCGCGGTGGCGAACCCCGCCGCGCCGCCGCCGATGATCACCACCCGCCGGGCCGCTCCCGTCCAGATCTTCGCCGGGGTCGAGGTTTTCCTGCCGGTGACGAACACCTTGCCGTCCCGCGTCTCGACCGCCCAGCAGGCGACGGGATCGATCGCTGGCGCGCCCAGGGCCTCGCCGGTCTTCAGGTCGAAGCAGGCGTGATGCCAGGGACAACGTACGGCGCCGTCCACGATCAGCCCTTCCGCGAGCGGGCCGTGGTAGTGGGTGCAGGCGGCGCCGATGGCGTGCAGTTGGCCGTCGACCCGGGCGATCAGCACGGCCTCATCGCCGACGTGTCCCGCCAGCATCGCGCCGTCGCCGATCGCCTCGGCGGGTACGCCCCTGGCCAGGTCGGGCCCTGCAGGTGTCTCGTCGCTCATCGCGGTCTCCTCGGATTGCAGGGAGAACGCGCGAGGCGGCCGGTGGTGCGGCCTGGAAACGCATAGAGGCTTGGATGGCCTGCGCCAGCGTCCACGGAGAGGACGAAATCCTCGGTCCGTCGCCAACCGGCCAGTGCTCCATTTGTAAGCGTTTGAAGCAACTATGATGTTTTCTTTGCTGCGCCGAAGATAACCCTGGCGGCGCAAGGGGTCGGCGTCGGCGATCGCGCTCGCGGATGGTAGGCCAAGCTTATCTGGTCGATCCAGTGTGCGGTCCGACCAACCACCGGCGTAGGTCGCGAGACTCAGGCAATGAGCGTTACGCCTTCCGTATTCGTCGAAGCGCCGATCTGGGCGGTGCGAAAGGCGAGGCACAAGCTTTCCAGGATGCGCGACAGCTCGCGGCACGTGCCCCTGCGCACGACCGGCAAGCGTCGCGGGAACGTGCTGCTGTCCTACATCTTCACTGAATTCAGGGCCGATGTCTCAGAAGAGCATCTGCAGCACACCAACGTGTGGGAAGTCAGGGAAATGGCCCGCATCCTGCTGGATGAAGGGTACGATGTCGACCTGATCGATTTCTGCAACCAGAATTTCAAACCCTCGATCGAATACACGATCTTCATCGACAGTCGGCACAACCTGCAGCGGCTGGGTGGTGAGATGAGTAAGGATTGCGTCCTGATCCATCATTCGGACACAAGCCACATCCTTTCCCAGGACCTTGCCGAATTGAGCAGATTGCATGATCTGCAGCAGCGGCGCGGCGTGACCCTGGCGCCGCGGCGCTACGAACTCCCGAACCTGGCGATCGAGCACGCTCACTGCGCGACGGTGATCGGCAATCACACCACGCTCGAAACCTTCCGATATGCGCGAAAGCCGCTGTATCCGTTGCCCGTGCCGACGGCGGTCAAGTACGATTGGAATCCGGACAAGGATTTCGACCGCGCCCGGACCCACTTCCTCTGGTTCGGTAGCGGAGGGTTGGTGCGCAAGGGGCTGGACTTGGCGCTGGAGGCGTTCAGCCGGGCGCCGCACCTTCATCTGCACATCTGCGGGCCGATCACCAAGGAGGCGGATTTCGTCAAGGTCTACGAGCGGGAACTGTTCCACTCGCCCAATATCCATCTGCATGGCTGGGTCGAGGTGACTTCCGATAAGTTCCGGGACATCCTGGATCGCTGCGTGGCGGTGGTCTTTCCGTCCTGTTCCGAGGGCCAGGCGGGATCGGTCGCGACCGCGATGCAGGCGGGCCTGATCCCTATCGTGAGCGCGGCCACCGGGATCGACGCGGACGACTGCGGCGTGATCCTGGAACCTTGCGGGATCGCCGAGATCGAACTGGTGATCCGTGCGGTCGCCCAGCTTCCAACCGATATCCTGAAGCAGCAGGCGCGGCTGTCCTGGGAACTGGCGCGCGAGACCTATACGCGGGAGAACTATACCCGGACCTACAGGGCCGCCATCCAGGACATCATGCAGCGCTTTCTTGGCGAGACCGTCGCCGACGCGGCCTGAGGGCTACGAGGCCACGGTTTCGATCAGGATGGGCGTCCCGCCCGCCACGGGGTAGGCGCGGCCACATGATGTGCAGTGCACGGCCTCCGCTGTTTCACCCAGGTCGCCATGACAGACCGGACAGCAAAGGATGGACCACAGCGCGGGCGTCAGCGACCGCAGAACGCCCCGCTTATGGGCGGCGCTAAGCGCCTTCATCGTTTCCTGGAGCTCGAAGGTGGCCGCAGCCTCCGGAGTGCTCGGACCATCGACCTCGATATTGATCTTGCCGCGCCATTCCAGCGAGTGGTGCCAGCGCGTGCGATGGGCGTCGAACCACAGCCTGAAGCCGGGACTTTCAATGAAGCCGCTGTGCAGCAGGTCGCCGGTCCAGGCGCGGGTGTCGCCCTTGGGCCGGAACACCAGGGTGTCGCCGGCGAGGTCGACCAGCCAGTGGTGAAACGGCCAGCCGAAGGTCAGTTCCGCCTCGCGCGACGGCACCTGGACAAAGCCGGCCAGAGCCACCCGCGACAGTTCGGAGGCGAAGAGCGCCGGGTCTGTCGCATGCTCAAGTACATGCGAGGCGATGATATAGCTGATCGCACCGGTCCTGATCGGCAGCTGATGGCCGTCGGCCACCACGAGCGGCCTGGACAGATCGATCTCGCCTGAACGCTCGAATGCATCGACGACATACTTGTCGATGATCATGTTGGCGCGCCCGTGACTGCCCTGGCCGGCTCCGACGTCGACGACCAGCCCTTCGCGGGGCGGTCGCGCCTGGTGGCGGCGGTCTTCCTGGAGGGCGAGCCTGCGTTCGCGGAGCACCTCCGGGAGGCTGTGCAGCACCGAACTGGCGAGATGGCGACTTCGAGCCAATCGGCTCAGCAAACCCTCGTCGGGCGTCAACTCCCTATCGTACAGGTCCTGCTTCATTCGGCGGTCCCCCGTACCAGCCGTCTAGCAGCTTTATTCATCACCGCTTCGCTCGCCGCGGCGTTTTGCGATCTCCGAGATCTGCTCCCGTCATTTCCGCAGCATGTTTTCAGTCCACGGGGTCTGGTGTGCTTCGGGCGTGCGCACGTTGTCCGGGAGTTCCCACCCCGGCTGGCCTCAGTGGCGCCGGCGTTTTCCGGGCCGGCGGATCAGGGGAGAGGCGAACAGGCCGTGAGGGCCTTGGGGCCGTGTCTCCGATGGAGCCGGCAGGAGAGCGGCCGCGCCGCCTGCGACGAGGGCTGTCAGCCAGAGGGTCTCGAAGGCCATCTGCGCGCCGAGGAGGGCTCCCATCACCACGAACGCCCTGAGCAGCCGCCCCAGCATCGCCCACACCTCCGCCAGCCATAACCGGTTGCGGCAAATCCGACGGCAAGCCGCTCGCCCTCGCCAACGCCGTTTTCCCGCCAATACGCCCCTGGGTGGCGCGTTCTTCGCGCAAGCTTGGCCAATGATGTCATTCGCTGATCAACCGCGGCTCGCGCGAGGCCGGCGGGCGGGTGCGCTCAGGAGCGCGCCCAGGCCTGCCGCCGGGGAAGGGGGCCGATATAGCGCATATGGGTCTTGATCGTTCCGCCTTCGCTTCCCTGCTCAAGCGCATGGGCCATCCAGCCGACACAGCGCGCCGTCGCCAGGATCAGGAATGGCGCGTTCGGGGTCAGGCCGAAGCGCGCTGCAAGGGCTGACAGCGCGAAGTCCACATTGGGAGACAGGCCCAGGATCTCTTTGCCGACCAGACAGAGCTCCGCGTGCTGGGCGGGGATTTCGAAGCTTTCCAGCAGCGCAGGACTGCGGGGGTCGGCGCCCGCATAGGCGGTATGACCGAAGCCGGGGATCGGCAGGCCCTGGGCCAGTCGCGACCTCAGGGCGGCATGGGCGCCGTCGGCTTCGGCCTCGCGCACGAAGCGATCGACCGCGACGCCGGCATATCCGCGAGGCGATCCGGCCAGCGTCGTCAGCCCCGAGAGCGCGCACGCGGCGATTGAGGCGCCTGTGGATGCGGTTATCCGGGCCGCAAAGGTCGGGGGAGTGAATTCATGGTCGGCCAGCAGCACCAAGGCGCGGCGCAGCGTGTTCGCGGCCTCCACCGACTTCCAGCCTCTGGCGAGCTGCGCATGAAAGGGCTCATCCGTTCTTCCGGTCACCCCGGAAATCGCCTGGACGAGGCCGGCCAGCACCGCGGCGGCGTCCAGATGCAGGCTCCAGGCCGCGCGGCCCTGGGCGGGGTCCGCATCCTCGGCCAGTTGCGCCAGGAGGGCGAGCGCCGAGGTATTGGGTTCCGGAGGCGTGAGTTGTTCGGTTTCCTTGGCCCTGGCGAAGATGTCGGGGCTCGCTTTCCACAAAAGCCCCGCGGTTTCTTCAAGCGTTGCGGTCTCGGCGAGGTCGATGGCGTCCACCCCGCGATAGATCAGCTGTCCCGCGTGAATGGTGGAGATGGCCGAGAGGAACACGAGCTCGCCGCGCAGAGTCGAGGTCGCGGCTTCGTCCTGTTGACGACCGACGCGCCGACGCTGGGCGAGACGCTCCACGTCCGGCTCGCTGTAGAGGCTGCGCCTGGGATCGGTTGGGTCGGGGCGTGCTTTCAGGCGCCCCCGGCTGACGTACGAATAGAGCGTCTGCGGGCGAACGCCCAGGCGTGCGAGCGCCTCCTTCGCGCCGACCCACCCTGCCGTTCTCACCATATTTTGGGTGTCCGAACCCATCCCATTATGTGCTCCCGCGGAAGATTTGCTTAGCCACGAGTCCACTATGCTCTGGGATACGTTCCCTGGCTTGCCCCCGAAATTCGCTATTTAGCTTCGCTGGCGGTCACTTCCCGCCAGAAGATCGCCTGGAATGGTTGCATGGGGAGCACGGGGTGGATTGCCTATATTGCGCCCTGTTAAATTCGGGGCGCTCAGCCGTGTGGATCACAAACATGGTAGTGGATTTCTGGCTGCGGGAGCTTGGTGTTGCGCATACATCCGGTGATCATGTCGGGCGGCTCGGGTTCGCGTTTGTGGCCGTTGTCGCGGGAGAGCTATCCCAAGCAGTTCCTGGCGCTGGCGGGTGAGGGGAGCCTGTTCCAGCAGGCGGCGCAGCGGGCGTCGCGCGAGGAGCTGTTCCATGCGGTGACGGTGGTGGCCAACGCCGAGCACCGGTTCCTGATCGGCGAGCAGCTGCAGGCGATCGGGGCGCGGGTGCAGGCGATCCTGCTGGAGCCGATCGCGCGCAACACGGCCGCGGCGGTGGCGAGCGCGGCGCTGCACCTGTGTG
>JBARAK010000351.1:0-26978 GCA_049791955.1 Caulobacteraceae bacterium | reverse complement strand
GGGCGGGGGCGTGTCCGTCGCCGGCGGCGCGGTCGAACTGGGCGCCGGCGGCTCCGCGACCATCACCATCGATTTCAACAAGGCCGTGACGGTCAGCGGGACGCCGACCCTGACGCTCAGCGACGGCGAGACCGCCACCTATACCGGCGGCTCGGGGACCGCGGCCCTGACCTTCGCGTTCACCGCCACCGCAGGCCACAGCACCACCGATCTCCAGGTGACCGGCCTCAGCCTGCCGAGCGGCGCCACGGTGGTCGACAATGTCGGCAACGCCCTCTCCGGCGCCGTCACCGGCGACCTGCAGCTGATCGTCGAGACCAGCGCGCCCACCATCACCTCGATCGTGGCGACGACCAACGACGGGGCGACCCTGAAGGCTGGCGACGCGGCCACCATCTTCCTGAACCTGAGCGAGGACGTCACCGTAAACGGGGCCCCGACCCTGACGCTCAGCAACGGCGCCGTCGCCGCCTACAGCGGCGGCTCGGGCTCGGGGGTCCTGAGCTTCACCTACACCGTCGCCACCGGCCATGACACCGCCGACCTGCAGGTAGTTGGCCTCAGCGACACCGGTGGCGCATCGATCCAGGATGCGGCGGCCAATATGCTGGCCACAAGCGCGAGCGCGAATCTGCATCTCGTGGTCGATACCACAGTGGCGGCCACCGGCTCGACTTCGGCGGCCGGGACGGCCCCGACTTCGACATCGTCCTCTTCTTCGGCGTCTTCGGGCGCTTCCGCGGCCACTGGCGGCGTCGCAGCCAGTTCCGACCCGGCCGGCGGCTCCACGACGGCGACGGAACAGGGAACCCAGCTGGCGACGAATGTCACGCTGCTGTCCGGCGCCGGTTCCGCCCAGGGGGGCGAGGTCGCGCTCGTGCACGATGGCGTGGACCCCACGGTCGGGGGCGTCGAAACCATGATCTTCAGCAACGGCGCGCTGAGCTTCGATCTGTCCAGTCCGCAGGCCGAGCTTTACCGGCTCTACGACACCGCGTTTGGCCGCACGCCTGACCCGTCCGGTTTCGCGGGCTGGATCCAGGCTTACGAGAGCGGCGACAGCTTCAGCCAGATCGCCACGGCGTTTCTGGCCAGCGCGGAGGCGCAGGCGCGCTATCCGTCCGCGGTCGACAACGCCCAGTTCGTCACCGACATCTATGAGAACGCCCTTCACCGCGCGCCTGACGCCGCCGGCCTCCAGGGCTGGGTCGCCGAGCTGAACACGGGTTCGGTCACGCGCGCGGACGTCCTGTTGTCCATCTCCGAGAGCGCTGAGCACCAGGCCGACACCGCTGCGGCGGTCGCCAGCGGCCTGTGGACCTCCACCAGCGCCGCCAGCGCCACGGCCGGGCCGGCATCGGCCTCCGCCCTGCTCGACATCCAGTTCCTGACCGGCGCGCTGACCTTCGATCCGGCCAGCCCGCAGGCCGAGCTCTACCGGCTCTACGACACCGCGTTCGGCCGCACGCCGGACCCGTCGGGTTTCGCGAGTTGGATCCAGGCCAACGCGAATGGCGAGAGCTTCAGCCAGATCGCCACGGCGTTCCTGGCCAGCGCGGAGGCGCAGGCGCGCTATCCGTCCACGGTCGACAACGCCCAGTTCGTGACCGACATCTACGAGAACGCCCTGCACCGGGCGCCTGACGCCACGGGCCTACAGGGCTGGGTCAACGAGCTGAGCAATGGTTCGACCACGCGCGCGGACGTCCTGCTCTCCATCTCCGAAAGCCCGGAGCACCAGGCCGACACCGCCGACGCCATCGCCAACGGCTTCTGGACGCCCAGCCCAACCGCGGATTCGCTGATCAGCCTCTACGACGCGGCCTTTGGCCATTCGCCGGACAATTCCACGCTGGATTCATTGCTCACCGGGCTTTCGTCGGGCGAATCCCTGTCCGCTGTCTCCGATCAGCTCGCCTCGAGCGCGGCCTTCCTGTCGGAGTTCGGATTGCCCTCGTCGACCCCATTGACGACGACGGACCAGGCGTTCGTGGGGCAGCTGTATGAAGTCGCGCTGCGCCGGCCGGCGGACGCCGGCGGGCTCTCGACCTTTATCCACGAACTGCAAACCGGCTCCAGCTACGGAGACGTCGTCCTTCAGATCGCCCAGTCCCAGGAGCACCAGAACATCCTCAGCGCCAACGGGGACTTCAGCCTTTTCGGAGCGTGAGCCGCAATCCGGACGGCGAACCTTGTCTGCCGGAGTGTCCGAGACCGTATCGACCGCGCTGGATCGGCACGCTAAGATTCCGCCGCGGCGATCTGCAAAGGAAGCGCATGCTGGATTTTCCGCCCGCTCCCGAGGGCGAGATCTATCGGGGCTATGATGCCGAGGATCTTGAGCGCGTTCCGCGCTTCAGGGCCCTGAACGCGGAACCTGCCCCCGGCTTCCTGGTCGACTATTTCGGCGTCAAGATTCGCTCGTCTCTCCTGGGCGGCGGCGGTTCCGGACAGGTCCAGCGACAGCCGCCCTTTCCGGGCGATGGCATGTTGTCGGGTGGGGTGGAATACGCCAGCGCCTGCATCGCCTTGGAGCAGTCCACCGGCCCGACCTTCACCCACGTCGAGCTTGGGGCGGGGTGGGGACCATGGACCGCATTGCTCGGGGTCCTGGCCGCCCGGCGTGGCTTTTCGACCGTGAACGCGCTGGCCGTCGAAGCCGCGCCCGCGCGCTTCGCATTGCTGCAGGCGCACCTCGCCGACAATGGGATGTTACCCAGCGAAACAGCCACGGAGGGACAGGTGGGCCCGTTCCGAACCCGTGCGGTCAAGGCGGCTGCGTGGTGGAAGACGACGACGCTGTATTTTCCCGACGATAACGGCGCGACGGAGGATGCGGGCAAGGCCGCCGTCAGCCATCGCTCCAAGACGGATTACCGTGGGGTGGCCGTGCGGCATCTGCCGACGCCGGCTATTTCCATCGAGAAGCTATGCCAGCCCTACGATGTCGTCGACTTCATGCACATCGATATCCAGGGCGGAGAGTGGGAGCTGATAAGGCGATCGAAGCGGTTCTTCGATTCCAAGGTCCGCTTCCTGTTCGTCGGCACTCACGATCGAAAGATCGAGGGGGATTTGATCGAGCTCCTTTTGAACAAGGGCTGGAAACTGTTTCGTGAGAAGCCATGCAGGTTCTATGGCTTGGCTGACGCTCCGTCTCTTACGGGACTGACCTACGATGACGGCGCGCAGCTCTGGCGGAATATGACGCTGGGCTGAGCGCCGCGCTCAGAGCGCCAGCCGACGGGCCGTCACAAAGAGCCGCTCCGGGGACGTTCCGATCTCCTTCAGCACTTCCCGGCGTGGCCGGTTGCCCTTCAGCTGTCCCCCGAAATGGATCGTTCCGGTTTCGTCCAGATCCCTGGAGAAGAAATACTGGTAGGCGCGCTGCAAAAAGAGGTCGTCTTGCACGTTGTCATTAAGCAGATCCTCCCAGGAGGCAATCTTCCTGCAGCTGAAGCGCATCATCCAGCCGTCGATTAACTCCCTGTCTATTATCTCAAAGCCGGCGGCAGCCAGGTGGACCGCCATGGTTCTCTCGGTAAATCCCGTATAGTGGAAGTCGCCGGGGTGGGCCTGTGTGCCGAACAGGCAGATCGTCCAGCCATACTCGTCCGCGAAAGATGCGCTTTCGCTCAGGCGGCGCGCGAGGTCCGGGATGCTCGTGGTCTGGACCATGAGGTCGCCGCCAGTGCGGAGCAGGCTGGCGAATTCGAGAAGGATGTTGAGCGTCTGGGTTCGGGGGATGTGTTCAAGCACATCCTTGGCGTAAATCTCGGAAAAATGCCCCTTCGGCAGGAAGGTCAGGTCTGTCGTCGTCAGCAATATGTCCGGATGACAGGCCGGATCCATGTCCAGGTTCAGATAGCCTTCCCGCTTATCGTAGCCGCAGCCGAAATTTATCTTCTCGTAGGCTCGCGGATCCACGGTGCTTTGCGGTTCAGCCGCGGGGGTCAAGAGGCTCTTGAGCCTGCGTCGCGTCCTGGCAAACATCATGGCCTCAAAAATGCGGATTGCACGAGCAGTGGCGGCGCCCGGCGCGCCTCGAAGCGTGACGCGGCGAAGCGGTTGGACGGGTTGTGGCCTGGCGGGTTCGCAGGAGGAGTCATGGCGTTCGCGCGAAGGAGGGCCCCGGAGCGCGGGACCTTCTACTGGGCGGCCAGCAACTCGCGCGCATTGATCCACTCGGGACGGGCCGGAACCTGATTCGTCACGAAGGTATCCCCCTCGCGCCGAAAACCAAGCTTGTCGTAAATGTCATGGCAGACGAAATTCCGGCCCGTCTCGGTTATGCGCCCAACCGCTGCATCGTGTTTCTGAAGGATCAGGCGCACGGCCTCGTGCAGCATCCCGGCTTCGGCGCCCAGGTTGAAGACGCGACACGACAGGACAGCCTGGACGATCTCAGTGCCCTGGACAATCACAACGCCCGTCAGGCCATTATCCACGCTCTTGTCCGACAGGTTTGACGTCAGGAGGAAGCCCTTTTGCTTGAACAGGACTCCCAGCTCGGCCGCCGTCCATCGACGCCCATTCGTGTTGAATTGATTCGTCTTGTTTATGAGCTCGAAGGCGCGCTCGAAATTGGTGTGGCTCGTCGATGTGACGACGGAAAACGTCTGCTGGATGTCGAGGGACTTCAGCCAGTCTTCCCGGCTCAGCGTCTCACGCTGGTGATCGCGCTCGATCTTGGCGCGGACCAGTTCGGTCCTGTTTGCGGACTCGGAACTGATCCGGCCGACCAGCATGTCGGGGGCGGAGAGGATGCGCTGTCGCCAGAGATAGTGGTTGGGGCCGCTGAACTTCATCGACGGAAACGCGGCGCGCACTTCCTCGATTTCGCGGGGATTGTCATCGATGAAGAGCGTGTGATCGGGAAGGATATTGGTGTCCGACAGGATTTTCGAGATGCCGACGGGCTTCGGGTCCCAGCTGATGGCTGTCGAAGCAAAGTCTTCTATCGTTACAATATTGCCCCATATCTGCTTGAAGCGAACCAGGGTCTCGTCGTGAGAGTTCTTGCTGCAGATCGCCAGCAGTCCGCCGCGGCGCTTGAACACGAGGAGCGCTTCGACCAGGCCGAGCGGCCAGCCCTCCCGTCTCACCGCGGTCATGATGTCGTCTTCGGCGGCGATCCCGCGCCATAGCGTATCGTCGAGATCGAGGATGACGAGCTTGATCTTCTCGCTCGAATTTATGGCGTGAAGGATGTCGCGGACCTGATGCAGGATGGCGTGGGCGTAGGCGGCGCCCCTTGGATCGGCGCCGAACAGGTCGCTCGGCTTGGTCGGAGCGACGATCCTCGCCTGGTCCTTTTCATAGTCCCAATCACCGAGAAGGGCCGCGTGGGTGGAGGCGGCCATCACGTCGTCTTGCGTGCGGGCCCGGCCCATCCGATCCAAGATCGGGTTCGGATCGAGGAACCAGAAGTTGGGGTGGGCGTCGGCCGCCCTTTTCAAGCCCTTGTTGAGGTCGTGCACGAACTCCTTGAAGTCCAGCATCGGGTCAAATCGGAACGTGGGGCCCGCGTGGGTGAGGGATGGCTCCAAAAAACCCACGATAATAGTTGGGCGGGTGGCGAATTCGGACAGGCGGTCTAATTTATTCCGCAGGTGCTCAATACAGTTTTCGAGCAAATCCTTTATCCCGCCTTCGTCCAGGCGCCAGAAAAGCAGCTCGTTTTCCTGGCCCGAAACATCGTGAAGGATATGGCGGAGCACAGGAGAAATAATATAGGTGTCGTATCCATTCCAGTCTATGGATGCGGCCCCAATGTCATCGTGGATGTTGCTGCCGAGAAGATAGTGATCGACGTGATAGCCTTCGTCGTTACCGGCCAATAAAAGCGGATAGGCTTGGCACGTACCCAGAAGCAGCAGTCTTCCCGTCTGCTTCGGGCCCTCCGCCGCGTAGAGCGGGGCGTAAAGCGGGGCGTGATGTTCGGCCGCATCCGTGGCCGGTGGGGCGACGGAGAGCTTTTTGCGGAAATGCCCGGGCAGGCGCTCCGGCGTCCGCAACAGGCGGGCGGCCCTGCGGATGAGCGAGGCGTACTGTGTCCTCAAAGGCGCAGGCTTTTGCTCGGTCATTACGTCGGTCCGGATGGCGGTCGCGCACTAAGGTTGAGGCTTTCGAGGCGCGCCGACTGGATAGGGCATTCTGGCCCTGGCGCCGGGTCTCGGAGCGCCATGGGATGGAACCCCTAACTAAGGCATTTCCGGGGACGGGCGCAAATCAGCCGCGGGCGGCGAGCGGCCCCTTGAGCGGCATCGAGGGAGACGCGCGTTTGCCCGAGCGGCGCTGAGCGTGTAGTTCCCGCGCTCCATAGCTGACAACGAGCAGGAGCCACCGGGCGCGATGCGGACGGCGATCATAACCGGGGTGACCGGCCAGGATGGGGCGTATCTCACCAGGGCGCTGCTGCAGAAGGGGTTCCGCGTCTACGGTACGTATCGGCGGGGCAGTTCGGTCAATTTCTGGCGGCTTGCCGAATTGGGCGTGCTCGGCGCCGAAGGCCTTTCCCTGGTTGAATACGACCTGCTCGACATGGGCGCGGCCTACCGGCTGATCAGCCGGGTCGAGCCGAGCCATATCTACAACTTGGCGGCCCAGAGCTTTGTCGGCGTGTCCTTCGATCAGCCGTTCGCCACCGCCCAGATGACCGGGGTGGGGCCGCTGAACCTGCTGGAAGCGATCCGGGTGATCGACCCGAAGATCCGTTTCTACCAGGCCTCCAGCTCGGAGCTGTACGGCAAGGTGCGGGCCACGCCCCAGAATGAGGACACCCCGTTCTATCCCCGCAGTCCCTACGCCGCAGCCAAGCTGTTCGCGCATTGGATGACGGTCAACTACCGGGAATCGTACGGAATGCATGCGGTCAGCGGCATCCTGTTCAATCACGAATCCCCGCTTCGCGGTCAGGAGTTCGTGACCCGCAAGATCACCAATACCGTCGCCTGCATCCATCAGGGCAAGGAGAGCCTGCTGGAGCTCGGCAACCTCGACGCCCGGCGCGACTGGGGGTTCGCGGAGGAGTACGTCGACGGCATGTACCGCATGCTCGAGCATCCCGAGCCGGGCGACTATGTCCTGGCGACCGGCCAGACCTCCACCGTGCGCGGCTTCGTGGAGCTGGCCTTCAAGGCGGTGGGCGTCGAGATCGCCTGGACCGGGACCGGCGTGGACGAAGTCGGCCATGACGTCGCGTCGGGTGAACTGCGCGTGAGGATCAATCCGCGCTTCTTCCGCGCCGCGGAGGTGGAAATGCTGCTCGGCGATGCGTCGCGGGCCAAGCGCGACTTCGGGTGGGAAGCGAAGACGTCGCTCGAAGAACTCTGCGCCATGATGGTGGAGGCTGACCTGGCGAGGAACGCGCGTGGCGTCTCCTTCTGAACGGATCCTGATCACCGGCTCCAGCGGCTTCACCGGCCGCGCCCTGGCCAGGGCTCTGTTGGACCGCGGCTATGCCGTGAGCGGCTTGTCGCGCGGCGCTCGACTCGCGTGGGAGCGGGAGGTCGAGCTGACCGCATCCGAAGGCGTGGGCGCTGTCCTGCGTGAGATCGAGCCGGATGTGGTGGTGCATCTGGCCGGCGTCGCCTCGCCGGTGCACGGCTCGGTCGCGGAAATCTATGAGGCCAACGTCACGGGGACGGCCTCGCTCCTGTCCAGTCTGCGCCGCGCGCCGCGCAAGCCGCGCCTGGTGCTCGTCGCGAGCAGCGCTGTCGTCTACGCGCGTAGCGAGGATGGTCATACGCAGCGAGAGGACGACCGGCTGGAGCCGATCAACGATTACGGGGTGAGCAAGCTCGCGGTCGAGCAGATGTGCCGCCTGGCCCTGCGGGACCTGCCGATCCAGGTCGTGCGTCCGTTCAACTACACCGGGCCTGGCCAGAGCGCGGCGTTCCTGGTTCCCAAGATCGTCGACCACTTCGCCCGAGACACCGGGGAGATAGAGCTGGGCGACCTCCAGCTGGACCGCGATATTTCCGACCTGGGCGACATCGTCGAGGCCTATGTCCGCCTCATCGCCGGGCCGGCCGGCCCCACGCTCAACCTGTGTTCCGGATCGCCCACGCACCTCGCCTCGATCGTCGAGCTGCTGCGCCAGATCAGCGGCCGGTCCATGGCCGTGCGAACCAATCCGGCGTTCGTGCGCTTCGGCGAACCGAAGCTCATCGTGGGGGATCGCACCGCGCTGGATGGCCGCATCGGCGTCTGGCCCCGGCGCTCGCTGCGCGACACGCTCCAGACGATGTACGCCGTGGCGAGCGGGGGAGGAGAGGCTGTTGACGCGGATGGTTCGCGGTGGTGAACGGAAGCGGTGCAACCTGATGCGCCTCGGCGCTCGCCCTGCTCCTGAGTGCTCATGATTTCCTTGGCCTTGCGCGATCGGTTGCCAAACAGCCTGCGCAGGATCGCGCGGGGCGCGCGAAGGAAAGCGCGCAGCGCCTTCAGCGCGAGGTGGCGTGGTCAGGCCGCGATCGAAAGCCTGTATCTGCTTTTCCTGGGTCGTCCGGCGCGCGCGGAAGATATCGAAGCCAACCGTGACAAGCTCGTGCGCGACCTGGCGACGACCCTGCTGGTGTCGGCCGAATGCGAATTCCGGGTGCTCAATCCCATCCGAAGCCGTCGCAATCTGGGAGGCGATGCGTTCGACGTCCCGCCGCCCGCCGACGTCCTGGCGTGGGCGTCGGCCACGCTGGCGCCGAAATCCGCCGCTGGAATCCGCGCGGCGCGGGATTGGTATGCGCTCTACGAAGCTCTGTTCAGCGACGGGGACGTCCAGGTGCTCGCGCCCCAGCTTCACCTGGGCGGGCGCGATGTCCTTGGCGCGCTGAACGATTTGAGACGGACGCAGGGCCTTCACGAGATCACCGGTCTGGTGGAAGAAAGCGACGGCGATCAGATCCGGGGGTGGGTGGTCGACCTCAAGGCGATGGATAGGCCGCTGCGGGCTGAACTTTGGGTCGAGGGCGCGTTCGCCGCCGCCGCCCCGGCCGACCTTTTCCGAAGGGAAATCCAGGATCTCTACGGCGGGACGGGCGTCGCCGGCTTCGCGATTCCCGCGCCTTCGCCCGCCGGCCGTCCCCGTAGCGCCGAGGTGCGCGAGGCGACGACTGGCGCACGTCTCGGCGGCTTCGTGCTGGCGTCGCGAACGCTGCCGCTGTCCGAGCTCGGCCGTCTGAGGCAGGAACTGAGCGAGGTTCGTGCGGCGCTGCAGCGGGTCGAGCACGCCCTGCCGCAGATCGAAGCGACCTTCAGTTTCCCCGTCTCGGCCTACGACGCCTATGTCGAGGCTTACGAAGGAAGCGCCGATACCGCGCCGACCCTGTCTTCGGGCTGGTCTTCCAGCGTCACCGTGGTGGTGGACGCCCTGGATGCGCAGCCAGGCGAGGTCGAGGCGTTCCTCGGCAGCCTCGCGGCCCAGGGGGATGGAGCATGGGATGCGATCCTGATCTGCCCGCGCGGGCTGGCGGCGATCGTGAACCGGGACCTCGCGGCTCGTGTGCAAAGCGCGTCCGGTCATTCGGTGCGCGTCCGCACGGCCCCGGCGGTACAGCCTCCCCTCGCCTTTCATCGCGTCTTGCAGCAGGCCTCGGGCGAGCTGGTGGTCTTCGCACCCGCGTCGGCCCAACTGGCGGCCGGGGCGTTGAATCGCGTCGTTTCGGCTGCGACCGAGCCCGATGCACACGTGATCTTCGGCGACGATGATCGCCTGGAGGTCCTGTCGCCCCGGCTCAGCCGCCGATCCGACCCCTGTGTGCGGAGCGCCTTTGATCACGACCTGACGCACCAGCAGGTGGGCCTCGGGTCGCTGTTGGCGTTCCGCAAGTCGGCGGCGCTCGCTGCGGGGGGATTGCGGGGAGCGCCGTGCGGCGTGCACCTCCACGACCTGGTCCTGCGGATCGTGGAGCAGGAGGGGGAGCCGGCGGTACGTCACACCCCCCATGTGCTGCTGCATCGCCTGACGCCTGTCGCGCCGCCCGTGATCGAGGCCCTGCGCGCCGCGGTCGCCGCTCATCTCGGCCGCACCGAGCCACAGGCCAAGGTCGAAGCGCGGACCGACATCCTGGGCGCCGCCCCGCCGTCGACATTGAGGGTGCGCCGTCCGCACCTGCTCGAGAACCGCCGCGCGGCCGTGATCATCCCGACCCGGGACCGGCTGGACCTGCTGCAGCCCTGTATCGACAGCCTGCTGGAGCGACTGCCGCGCAATCGCGTGTCCCAGGAGATCGTGGTCGTCGACAATCGCAGCGAAGAGCCGGCCACCCTGACCTATCTCGAGCAACTGCGGGCGGCTGGCCATGTGCGGGTCGAACGCTTCGACGGCCCGTTCAACTGGGCGCTGATCAACAACGCCGCGGCCCGTGGGACGGACGCTGACGTCCTGGTGTTCCTGAACAACGACACGGTGGCGCTGAGCCCGGACTGGTGCGACGCGCTTTGCGAGCAGGCCCTGCGCCCGCAGGTCGCCGCCGTGGGCGCCCGCCTCCTGTACGGGGATGGAACCATCCAGCACGGCGGCGTGGTGGTCGGGGTGCGCGGCTTCGCGCTGCACGAAGCCGTTGGGTGTAGCGGCGGCGATCCCGGCTATCTGGGCCGCCAGGCGCTGGTGAGGCGGGTTTCCGCCGTCACGGGGGCCTGCCTCGCCACCCGCACGGATGTATTCCGGCGCCTCGGCGGTTTCGATGGCGTGACGTTTCCTGTCGATGGGAACGATATCGACTACTGTCTGCGCGCGATCGAACTCGACCTGCGGGTCGTCTACACGCCCGACTCCACCCTCTATCACCTGGAGTCGAAGAGCCGCGGCTATGACAATGACGAGGAGAAGCGGCTCCGGGCGCAGAGGGCCAGCGAGGCCATGTGGAGGCGGTGGGGCGGCCCGGATCGCCTCGATCCCCACTACAGCCCTCGGTTTGCACGGGACGCCCGGCCCTTTGCCCGCCTGAGGCCTTGGCCCTAGTCTTCCTGCGGCTATGAGCGCGGCGGCGTGGACGTTCGTAACGTCCTATGGCATCCAGCCCCCCGCTCCCGATGCTGGGCCGCCAGGGATTTCACGGACCACGTGACGATTTATTTTGACCTCTCAACATCCGCGCGTTGGTCCGGGCATGCGGTCGGGATTGTTCGAGTCGAGCGCGAGCTCGCCCGTTGGGCCTACGCGCACCTCGGCGACAAAGTCGAGTTCTGCGTCTACGACAAGGGCGCCAATGTCTTCCATAAGCTGAACCGTCAGGTGACGCCGGCCATCCTGGAGGGCGAGTGTTCGATCATGCTCGACACGCCCAAGCAGGTCCGCGCCCCCAGGTCGCTGGCCGCCGCGCGCAAATGGGCGCGCGAGCAGGTGATGCAGCAGGTGGAGCTGTACCGCCTGCTCCAGCGGCTGCGCGGCCGCCGCTTCACCCGCGAGGACATCCTCAACATCCGCCGCCGCGAGGCCGCCGGTGTGGCCTTCAACGACCCCGTCACGCGTCTGACGCTGGGGGAGACCACGACCGGCGCGCTGGCGCTCGGCCCGGGCGATGTGGTGATTTCGGGGGGCCTCGACTGGGAGTACAAGGATCTCCGCAGCATTTATCAGCTGAAGGCGGAGCGTGGCTTCAAATACGCCGCCGTCATCTATGACCTCATCCCGCTGATCTATCCGCAGTTCGTGGTCCCGACCTATATCGATCTCCTGCACGATTATTTCGGCGAGATGCTGTGGGTGTGCGACTATGCGATGTGCATATCCCAGTGCACCGAGCGTGATTTCCTCAATCACTGCGCGGTGAACCACGTGCCCGCACCCCGCTCGACCTATTTCCCGCTCGGGAGCAGCCTGCCCGCCGACATCGAGGAAGAGCCGGTGTTTCCCGCCGAGCTGGAGGGGATGCGCTATTGCCTGTTCGTCTCCACGCTCGAGCCCCGCAAGAACCACCGGGTGGTCTGCCAGGCGTGGGAGCGCCTGCTGAGGTCCGGTGTGCTGGACCCGAAGCGCTTTCGCATGGTGTTCGTGGGACGGCCGGGCTGGGCCATTGGCGATCTGCTGCACGAGATCAGCTACAATCCCTGGACCAAGGACACCGTGGTGCGCCTGGAGGGGGTTTCCGACGCCCTGCTGGCCGAGCTTTATCGCCGGGCGGACTTCAGCCTGTTTCCGTCCTTCTACGAGGGCTACGGCCTGCCGCTCGCCGAAGCCCTGGCCCATGGCCGGCCTTGCCTGAGTTCCGATCGGGGGTCGCTGCCCGAAGTCGGCGGGGACCTGGTGCGCTACGTCGACCCCGAAGACGCGCCGGCCTGGGCCGAGGCGATGGGCGAGCTGTTCACCGATCCCGACCTGTTGCGTTCGCAAACGGCCAGGATCGCCCGCGAACACCGGCCCGTGACCTGGTCCGACGCCGCCGAGGCGTTCTTCCAGCGCCTTGACGGCGTGATGGGAGAGGCGCGCGCATGAACATCCTCAGCCTGTCCACCTATCCGATCCGTGCGCGCCGCTATGGCGGCCAGCGCAGGATCGCGGCCTTCGCCGACTTCTATCAGACCCTCGGCGCGACCCTGCACTACGCCGCGGCCCACATTCCGACGCCGGGCCATCCGCAGCCTGTCGGCCCGGACGACTTCGCCATCCGGGCGCCGCATCCGCGTTGGGACGGGGTGCCCTTCGTCGGGGACATCGCCGCCGGCGAGGCCGCAGCCGAGCAGCCCCAGGCCTATCAGCACTTTCGGCGCCTGATCGAGCGGATCGAGCCGGACCTGATCCAGCTCGACCACCCTTTCATGTGGCCGGTGGTGGAGCGGGCCCGCCGTGATGGCCTGCTGGGCGGGGTTCCGCTGCTCTACTCCTCCCACAACTGGGAAGGGCCGCTGAAGGCGCAGATGCTGCGCGCCCATCTCGATGCGCGGGAGGCCGCGGAGATCGGCGCGCGGATCGAGGCGATGGAGATTGCGGTCGTCCAGTCCGCTTCGGCCATAGTCGCGGTGAGCGACGCCGAGGCGCAGACCTATCGCGACCTGCATCCCGGCGTGTCCGTCTTCGTCGTGCTCAATGGCGTCGATCGGCCGCCGGCCGGGATTTCAACCAACCCAGCCATCATCGCCCCCTTCCAGGGGCGCCGGTACTTCTATTTCGTCGGAAGCGCCTACCCGCCCAACAGCCTGGGATTCGGGCGGCTGGTGCTGGAGAAGGGCCTGTTCTTCCATCCGCCCACGCCGTTTATCGCCTTGTGCGGCGGGGCTGCCCAGGAGGTTTTGAAGGCGCCGTCCTACCGTCGTTTCCAGGAGGCTCACGAGGCTCGGATCCGGGTTTTTCCAAATCCCTCCGATGCCGACCTTTGGACCCTGAAGATGCACGCGCATGCAGCGTTGCTGCCGATCGAGTTTGGCGGTGGCAGCAATCTCAAGACGGCCGAGGCGCTTGCGACGGAAAACTGGATCGTGGGGACGTCCACCGCCTTCAGGGGGTTCGAGGCTTTCGAGAACGTCGCCGGCGTGATCAAGGCGGATGAACCGGCTGCGTTCCGGAAGGCGATGGCCGAGGTCATGCATCATCCCCGCCTCGACCTGTCCGAGGCCGAACGGAGCAAGCGGGCGGCGGTATACTGGGACCGCTGTTTCGCCGATAGTGGACTGGAAGACTTTATCCGAAGGTTGGTCGCCGCGGCCTAGGTTCAATCGACATTCAGGATTCACGCGGCGCGTGAGGGCTGATTCATTGCGTTCCGGGTTTGATGATTCGGAGCGGGGGAATGGTTCAGCCCAAGCGCTATGAGTTGACGCAGGCGCAGTGGGAGCGGATCGCTCGCCTATTGCCCGGCAAGGCGAGTGACCCTGGCCGAACGGGTGGCGACAATCGTCTGTTCGTCAACGGTTGCCTGTGGGTGCTGCGGTCGGGGGCGCACTGGCGCGAACTGCCTGAGCGTTACGGCAAGTGGAAGACCCTGCATAAGCGCTTCACGCGCTGGGCCAAGGCAGGCGTCTGAGATGAGGTGTTCGCCTCTCTGATCAAGGATCGGGACAACCCAGTACCTGATGCTCGACTCCACCTTGGTGCGCGCTCACCAGCAGGCGGCGACCGGAAAAGAGGGGGCCAAGATCAGGCTCTGGGGCGTTCCCGAGGTGGACTGACCACCAAGATCCACATGATCGCCGACACCTTCGGCCGCCCTTGCGCTTCATCCTGACAGGCGGACAGGCTGGCGACGTCCTGACCGCGCCGGCCCTGCTCGAAGGCTTTCAGGCCAAGGCCGTCCTTGCCGACAAGGCCTACGATTCCAATGCCTTCCGCAAAATCATAGCCGACAGTGGGACTGAGGCCGTCATCCCCTCAAACCGCTCGCGGAAAGTGATCATCCCCCACGACACCGCTATCTATCGACACCGCAACCGCATCGAGCGCTGCTTCAACAAGCTCAAGCACTTCAGGCGCTTCGCAACTCGCTATGACCGCAGAGCAACCCACTTCCTCGCCTTCATACATCTCGCCGCCGCCATGCTCTGGATGCGGTGAATGTCGATTCAGCCTAGGCCATCATCCATCGAAAGGGGACGGGATGGCGAACGTGGCTCACAGCGGGAACGGTCCTTCCGCATAGAGACTCGCCAGCTGTGCCCGCCAAGGGCCGGGACGCCAGCCGATCGTCTCCATCATCAACGCTGAATCGAGTCGCGAATTGGCTGGCCTGGCCGCGGGGGTCGGATAATCCGCGGTCGTTATCCGGCGCACCTTCGCCCCCCGGCCTCCGTAGCGGACTTCCTCCTCGAAGATGGCGCTGGCGAAGTCGGCCCAACTGGCCTCTCCCTCGCCGGCGCAATGAAGGACGCCCATCGCGCCATCGCCCCTGTCCATAAGGGCGCGCGCAACCCGAGCAGCGCCTTGCGCCACTTCCGCGGATCGCGTCGGCGATCCCACCTGGTCGTTGACCACGCCAAGTTCGTCGCGGGTCTGGGCGAGGCGCCGCATGGTCTTCAGAAAATTTGCACCGTAGCGACCATAGACCCAAGCTGTCCGTAGGATCGCGAAGCGGCCGCCAGCCTCGATCACGGCTTCCTCGCCCGCAGCCTTGCTCTCGCCGTATGCGCCGAGCGGCCGTTTGGGATCGGTCTCGACGTAGGGCGCCGGTTTGCTGCCGTCGAATACGTAGTCGGTTGAAATCTGAACGAAAGGAATACCGCGGCCGGCGGCAGCGGTCGCGAAGCGGCCAGGCATTTCCGCGTTCAGTGCGAAAGCCGCCTCCCGCTCCGTTTCAGCTTTGTCGACAGCCGTGTACGCGGCGGCATTGATCACCGCATGGGGCGAATATTGGTCGAGCAGCACATCGGGTTCGATCCGGGTCAGGTCGGCGGTCTCGCGTCCGACGAGCGCGGGCGCGAAGCCGAACCGGGCGAGCATGGTCTGCAATTCCTGCGCGACCTGCCCGGACGCGCCTAGGACGAGGCAGGTGTCGGCTCCGCTCACGCGCGATCCCCGCCGCCGGCCAGGCCGAGCCTTTGTCCGCTGTAATCCTGTTGGAGCGGCTTCCACCACCAGTCGTTGGCCAGGTACCACTGGATCGTTTCGCGCAGACCTGTCTCGAAACGGTGCCGGGCTCGCCAGCCAAGTTCGTTCTCGAGCTTGGAGGCGTCGATCGCGTACCGGCGGTCATGTCCCGGCCGATCCGTCACGAACGTGATGAGGCTGCGGCGGGGCCGTTGCGATAGCGGGGGAGTCAGCTCGTCGAGCATGTCGCAGATCGCCTCGACGACCTGGAGATTACGCTGCTCGTTGCGGCCGCCCACATTATAGGTCTGACCCGGCCTGCCGCTCTGCGCGATCAGCCGTAGCGCCCTGGCGTGGTCCTCGACGAACAGCCAATCCCGAACCTGCGAGCCGTCGCCGTAGACCGGCAGGGGCGCTCCGGAGATCGCCTTCAGTATGCAGAGGGGGATCAGCTTTTCCGGGAAATGGAAAGGGCCGTAATTGTTCGAGCAATTCGAGATCAGAACAGGCAGCCCATAGGTATGTCCCCAGGCGCTGACCAGATGGTCCGAAGCCGCTTTCGACGCCGAGTAGGGTGAGCGAGGGTCGTAAGGGGTGGACTCCGAGAAGAGGCCTTCGTCGCCTAGGGCGCCATAGACTTCGTCGGTGGACACATGCAGGAAGCGGAATCGCTCGGAGGCCGGCGCCGGCAATTTCCGCCAATAACCCAGCGCGATATCGAGCATGTTGTGCGTGCCGACGACGTTGGTGGCGATGAACGGACCCGAGCCGGTGATGGAGCGGTCCACGTGCGACTCCGCTGCCAGATGCATCACCACGTCCGGCTGATATTCTTCGAAGACACGCGCCACCGTGTCCCGATCAAGGATGTCGGCTTTGATGAATTTATAATTTGGGTCACCTTCCAGGGCGGCCGTGGACCCGAGCGTCGCGGCGTAGGTCAGCTTGTCGAGATTGACGACGCTATCTCCCTCCGAAATCAAATGCCTGCATACGGCGGAGCCGATAAAGCCGGCTCCTCCGGTTACAATCACTTTCATAGAGGCTCCTGGATTGGTCATCGTAGCTTGTTATCGATTGCGTTTCAGGCGGGCAAGGCGCAACCCCTTGGCGCCCGAAGCTGCTCCGGTCTATGAGAAGCGCTGAAATGCCGGGGGAGACAAATGAATATAGAGACGTTTGAAATCCCCGGATTGCTCCTGCTGACGCCGCCTCGGCACGGCGACCCCCGCGGTTTTTTCTCCGAGGTTTACCGAAGCGACCTGTTTGAGGCCGCAGCGGGGCCGGTGCGTTTCGTCCAGGACAATATCTCGCGTTCGGCTGCGAAGGGCACCGTCCGCGGCCTACATTATCAGGCTCCGCCGCGCGCGCAGGGAAAGCTGGTCCGCGTAAGCGCCGGCAGCGTGCTCGACGTGGCGGTCGACGTGCGCCACGGGTCCCCCACCTTCGGTCGGCATGTCGCCGTCGAGTTGTCCGCGGGTAATTGGAGCCAGCTTTGGGTGCCGCCAGGTTTCCTGCACGGCTTCTGCACTCTCACCGACAATGTCGAGCTCAGCTACAAGGTGACCGATTTCTACAGCGCCCAGCATGACGGCGCGATTGCATTCGACGATCCCGACATCGGCGTGGATTGGCCGGTTGCGCGGGCGAATGCTGTCCTTTCAGCCAAGGATCAGGGTGCGCCACGTCTGAAGGACTGGAACACGCCGTTCATCGACGCAGTTTGACGCCGACAAGCTGGAGCCGGGTTGCACGTTGTCCTGTGCTCCGCGCCGCTTCTGTCGCCGTGATTTCCAACTGTAAAATCAAATCATCTTTGTTCTGGGAATGCACATGAAGGGTATAATTCTCGCCGGGGGCTCGGCTACTCGCCTGTACCCGCTGACGCTCGGACTGAGCAAGCAAATGCTGCCAGTATACGATAAGCCGATGATTTATTACCCTCTTTCTGTTTTGATGATGGCGGGAATCCGGGACATCCTGATTATCTCTACGCCGCGAGATATTCCGCTGTTCCAGGAAATGATGGGCGATGGCGCCCAGTGGGGGGTGCGGTTGCATTATGCAGTCCAGACCGCCCCTCGCGGCTTGGCCGATGCCTTTATCGTGGGCGAAAAATTCATCGATGGCGACGCCGTCTCGCTGGTTCTGGGCGACAACCTTTTCTACGGGGCCAATCTCGAGGGCCTTCTCTCACGCGCCGCCGCGCGTGAGACCGGGGCGACCATCTTCGCCCAACAGGTCAGCGATCCTCACCGTTTCGGGGTCGTGGATCTGAACGCGGAGGGGCTGGCGACCCACCTCGAAGAGAAGCCGGCGCGTCCGCGATCGAACTGGGCGGTGACGGGCCTCTATGTCTACGACGCCGATGTCGTCGATATCGCGAAGAGTGTCCTGCCCTCGAGCCGGGGCGAACTCGAGATCACCGACGTCAATCGTGCATATATGGCGCGCGGCGATTTATATGTAGAACGTATGGGGAGGGGATATGCGTGGCTGGATACGGGCACGCACGAGTCCCTGCTCGAAGCGTCGGAATTCGTTCGGGCTATCGAGCATCGCCAGGGTTTGAAGATCGCCTGCCTTGAGGAGATCGCTTTCAATCGAGGCTGGATCAGCCGGGAAGCATTGCTGGCCTGTGGCGCAAAGATGCGAAACTCACCTTATGGCGAATATCTAATTTCCATATCCCCCTGATCCGGCGACGGGCGATCTCGCGGATTAAGTTTCTCTGTTCCGCAAAAATGTCTAATCCGATAACCCGTCCGGTGCGGGCGCGAGGAGTTAAATAGGATAATGATTAGGGTCGCGCAAAAGGCGGTTTCGATGGTTGGCCGCGCAATTGCGAGTGCGGAAGATTTTGAATTTTGCTATCGTGTGCTTCTTCTGCGTGAACCCGAAATCGACATCGAGGGAGCCGGTAGGGGCCGCAGGCCTCTGTCTCTTACGATTGTTGATTTTCTAAGTTCAAATGAATTTCGGCACCGTGTCATCGATCCCGCGATATCGGGCCGCTCGGAGCCTGCCTGGTCGCCATGGCTGGTGAATGCTCGAACCCTCAGCAAGGTGCCGCGCTTCCTTGGCTTCGATGCGCGAGTTCTTGATCGGGCTCAGAATTGGGCCGAATATTTTTCCTTAATCTTTAAGTCTCAGCGCGCCGATGATTTGCTCAAATCCGCGATAGGCGCGGACTTGGCTGGAAGATTCAAGCATGCGCTTCGGCACGAATTGAATGCGCGGGCCGTGGATCAGGTCGAACTTGTAAATCTGCTCGGCACAAGTGGTGAGCGTGTCGCTCTGGCTGAGTGGCGGCTCCACCATTTGAAGCGAGATACATTGCGCGGAGAGCGCTCGTTTGTCGTGGTGGGAACCCAGCCCCAGATGCGCTTGACGCCTCTGGGGCGAGACGAAGATGTCCGCTTGGAGCCCGGTTGTTATCAGATTCTGTTTACCGTTGCGGTAAATAGTGGCGCAATCCAAGGGCCGGTTCTTTATGCTGACCCGGGAAATGGTTTCTTTGAAAACAAAGGTGCGAGGTTCGAGTTTTTCCGACTCTCGGAGACCGAATGGTGCTGCAACTTTGTTGCGAAGACGATTGTCCATCGGTTGAGGTTGGATCCTACCGAGCTGCATTGCGATTTCGATATCGTCCGCCTGGAAATCTTGAAGGTGTCTTCAAGCGATCAGGTGCTTGGGCTGAATCGGAGCGGCGACGCCTCGTCGGACGAATGGTCGATGCCTGCGTGGCCTTCGCAAAAGGGGCTGGCTCCCGAAGGCGAATTTCAGCACGCCTATTGGATGCGGGTCAGCGCGTCGAAGGCCGAGCGTGACAATAAGCTCTACGCCGCTCTTTCCCTGGAACCGGTCGCGCCTAACGCCCAGGGCGTAAAGGTGCTCGCCTATTATCTTCCGCAGTTTTATCCCTTTCCCGAAAATGACAAGTGGTGGGGACGCGGCTTCACCGAGTGGACCAACGTCAGCAAGGCGAATCCGCAGTTTGTGGGGCACTATCAACCAAGGTTGCCGGGTGAATTAGGTTTTTACGATCTCCGGGTTCCGGAGGTCATTGCGCGTCAGATAGAGCTGGCGAAGCTATATGGAATCGGCGGATTTTGTTACTACTACTATTGGTTCGACGGGAAGCGATTACTCGACCGTCCACTTGACATGTTCCTGTCTCGCCAAGATGAAGCTTTTGATTTTCCCTTCTGCCTTTGTTGGGCGAATGAAAATTGGACGCGCCGCTGGGACGGTGCCGAAAGCGATGTTCTTATGAAACAGAATCATTCTGTCGAGGACCATCGGTTGGTGATCAAGGACTTGATGAGATATATCAAGGATCGGCGATATATCACTGTCGATGGTAAGCCGATGATTATCGTTTACCGGCCCGATATAATCGACGAAGTTTCTGAAATGCTGACGATCTGGCGGGCGGAAGCTGTGGCGGCCGGTTTGCCGGGGCTCCACCTCGTGGCCACAAATGCATTCAATTTTGAGAAGCCAGAGGATTATGGCTTCGATGCACTTTGCGAATTCCCGCCGCATGAATTGCAAGCGGCTCATATCAATAATAAACTGAAATGGTACAACGCCGACAATCAGGGCGATGTGTTTGATTACCAGAGCGTGGTTTCCTGGTCTGCTGAACGTCTTGAGAAGGCGGATTACAACTCGAAGGCGCCTCGGTATCCGGGCGTAATGGTGGCCTGGGATAACGAGGCGAGGAAGCCGACGCGAGGAAATGTATTTCACGATTCCACGCCTGCCAAATACCGGGATTGGCTTGCTCGCTCGGTGAATTACACCGTGGCCCACAACTCGGAAGGGAGCCGCTTCGTATTCGTAAACGCCTGGAACGAGTGGGCGGAGGGAGCTTACCTCGAGCCCGATCAGCGGTTGGGCTACGCTTACCTTGCGGCCACCGGGAGCGTGCTGCGTTCGCTGACATCCAATCGCGATGCGTTGGAGGAGATCGCAAAGTCCACAAATCAGACTGTAGAGAAGGCGGCCAAAACGGCTGTCTGCCTGCACATATTCTACGACGACCTGATCGATGAATTCCTCGAGGTGTTGGAAGATGCCCGCCGGTTTGAAAAGTTCGATCTGATCGTTTCCATACCCGATACGTGGAGGGGGGAGGCCTTGGATAGGCTTGTCCGGCGTCTTAAGCCCACGCGCATCCTGGTTGAGCGAAATATCGGGCGCGATGTTGCTCCGTTCCTGAGGGCGTTGCGGGTAATTCGTGAGATGGGCTACGAATTTGGCTGCAAGATCCACAGCAAGAAGTCCTCCCATATGGCTGATGGGGCGCGGTGGCGCTCGGAACTGATCGAGGGTTTATTGTCTCCGGGCGCCCTTGCGAAGGTGGGGGCGGAATTCTTCCCGACGAAAATAGCTGGACTCGCTGCTCCTGTGGACTCGTTCATGGCCGCCTACGGAGGGTTCGTTGTTCGGGACAACCTCGAAAAGATGAACCTCATCATGTCACGCCTCGGCGCCCCCCCGAGCTATCGCGAGTTCGTGGCCGGAACGATGTTCTGGTTCAGGGTCGAGGCGCTGGCCGCAATCGACGAAGCCGGGTTCTCCGCAGATGATTTCGATCCTGAAATGGGCCAAATCGATGCTACGCTCGCGCACGCATTCGAGCGGATATTCGTCCCTGCGGTAGAGGCGGGCGGCTGGCGTATTGTGAAGTATGAAGTTGTAAAGCCCGGGTCTTCTACCGAATCCGACGACTAAGATCATCGCGCAGCCATTCAATAGAGATGTGTTTATGAATCAGCCGTCTGCAAAGAAGCTATTCGGCCTACAAGATGACGCTCAATGGCTAGATATCGTAATTGAAAGCATTACGACCCCGATCATAAACGACATTCATATGCCCCGGTTTCCCCACGCATCGATACAAGATCGGTGGGTCGGGTCGCATGACGAGCAGGCGTTGCGGGAGGCGTATAACTTTTACAGCCATGTGAAGCGACAGGCGGAAGCTGCAAACGCTCCCCTGACGGAAACGTCTCGGTTCTTGGATTTCGGCGTGGGCTGGGCGCGTTATCCGCGCTTTTTCTGGTACGATATTCCGGCGGAAGGCCTGCATGGGGTCGACATCAATTCCGACGTGATTTCGGCGTGCGCGATGCTCGGCGCGCCGGGAACGTACAAGCTCATCGATCCCCAGGGCAGCCTTCCCTACGAAGATAATTTCTTCGACTGCACCATCGCATATTCCGTTTTTACGCACCTTCCCGAGGCCCTCTGCGAGCATTGGATGGCCGAGCTGAGCCGGGTCACCCGTCCCGGTGGGATCGTGGTCTACACGGTGGAGCCCCCGCGCTTCTTGGACTTCATAGCGACGACGGATGCGGGTTCGGATTCGGAGTGGTACCGACTGCTTTCGGCGTTTAAAAATGACGTACCCGAGTTTAAACGGCGGGCTGAAAATGGCGAGGTGGTGTACGTAAAAACGTTGGGTGATCATAACCCCATTAGTGAATTCTACGGCGATACGGTTGTTCCCCGTTCTTTCATTGAAGGACGTTGGGGTTCGTATTTCGATTTGGTCGAATATATCGATGACCCTGCTCTATTTTGGCAAGCTGTCGTTACTGTCCGCAAGCTGGGCCTTATTGAACAGGCGCCGCAGGAAAGCGGCTTGGTTTCGGCTCAAGACAAATCTGCAAAAGCTATCTTTAATTTGCAGAACGAAGGGCAGTGGCTCGATCTGCTTATTCGAAGTGTGAACGAGCCGTTTGTGGCAGGCGTCGACATGCCAAGATTTCCGCACCGGTCCATCCAGGAGCGCTGGGTCGGTTCGCATGACGCCGTGGCGCTCCAAGAGGCCTATATATTCTACGCACGCGTGAAGGGCTATGCCGAGGCGCTCGGTGTGCCGCTGCACGAACACACTCAATTCCTCGATTTTGGCGTCGGTTGGGGACGTTATCCTCGCGTTTTCTGGTACGATATCGCCGCGTCGGGCCTTCATGGAGTCGATATCGACGCTGACGCGGTATCGTCTTGCATGATGCTTGGCGTGCCGGGAACTTACGAGTTGATCGACGCCAGGGGGCGGTTGCCTTATGAAGATGGTCAGTTCGATTGCATCATAGCCTATTCCGTTTTCACTCATCTGCCTCAGCATATTGCGGAGCACTGGATGTCGGAACTTTGTCGGGTCACCCGGCAAAACGGAATTGTCGCTTTCACTGTCGAGCCGCCGCGCTTCCTCGATTTTATCGAAGCGATAGGTCCGGAGCCTGAATCGAACTGGCATGCCGGCTTGGCGAAGTTCAAAGAACTTATCCCTGAAATGAAAATCTGTGCCGCCCAGGGCGAGCTCTGTTATATCCCCACGGGCGGCGGCGGGGAATTCATGACGCCTGAGGTCTATGGCGACACAGTTATTCCGCGTAAATTTATTGAAGTGGAGTGGGCGAAATATTTCCGGCTCGTCGACTACATCGACGACCCGTCGGCTTTCTGGCAGGCTGCCGTAATTGTTCAGAAGCCATAGTGTTTTGACGGTGCGCGACCCGGCCGGAAGCTCATGATCTCGGTCTGACGTTAGCTTCACGGCAGCGCAGGACGATGCTGGGGCGGGTGGAGGCGAGGAGGGGCCGGTCGCCTCGAGCGCCGGCCAAGCTGAGCCGAGGTTCTGCGGGAGGCCCGACGGTAGAGCCCTGGCGCGGTGTAAAGCCGGCTGGGGCCGCCGCTCGTCTTGCTCCGGTGCAACGGCTACGTGATGAGCCGGGGGCGGGCCCGGTTTAACCCCGTGCCGGTCGGCCTCGAGATCCTGGCCCCCAAGTGAGGCGTCGCCGTCGCCGTGGGGGCCCCGCTCCCGCGGCTTGAGCGCTCAGCTCTCGCAAACGCGGCTGCCGCGCCAGGTGTTTCGATGGCTGGATTGGGGAGAGGCGGCCTTTGCCGGAGGAGGCGAGCGCTATTCCCCGAATCCAGGACCGCGCGCACGCCAAGTTGCATCACGGCGCTCTTCCGTCATTCGGATTTGGCTTGTAATAAGGCGCGTGGTTCGTGCTTAGGATGTTCATGTCAAACCTGCAGCCTGTTCGGCGGGCCCTTGTCATTGCGGGCATGCATCGCAGTGGCACTTCCGCCTTGACGCGGACGATGAATTTATTGGGGGCCTCGCTTCCCTCAGAGCTTCTACAGCTCGATCCAAGTGTCCCGAATGAAACAAATGAACTTGGTTTTTGGGAAGGCGTGCAGGTCAATACCATAAATAACGAGTTTTTGAGCTCAATCGGTAGTGGCTGGGACGATGCCTCTCATATCAGCGATGCAACATTTCGCTCCGATCTGGCGATCGCCACTCGCAATCGCATCGTTCGGCACCTCGAGGCCGAGTTTGGCGATAAGCCATTCTTCGTCCTGAAGGATCCTCGAATCGCTCGCCTTGCGCCGCTTTGGATCGACGCCTTGAAAGCGTTTGGCGCCGAGCTGAATTTCATCATCCCGATCCGCAATCCACTTGAGGTGGCGGGCTCGCTTTTAAAGCGTGACGGCATGGGGAGAGGCCAGGCCACGTTGCTTTGGCTTCGGTATATGCTCGACGCCGAGCGTCATTCGCGAAATTTCCAGCGAAGTTTTGTCGCCTATGACGGCCTTCTGGAGAATTGGCGCAAGACGGCGCGGGAGATCGCAAAGGATTGCGACTTCGAGTGGTCTCGCTTTAATGTTGCATCCGAAGTGGAAATCGACAATTTTCTCTCTTCCGAGCGTCGGCACAATAGCGCGCTTGTCGCTCAAGTCGAAGAGTTGCCGATTTGGATGCGAGATACTTATAATTTGTTTCTCGATGCGGTCGAAAGTAAAAGGTTTGACTCTGTTCGAGCCGATCAAATCCTAGGGGAACTTGAGCGTGCCGATTCGGTCTATGGACGCTATATCTGCGAGCTGAATATCGGCGGGCTGAATGCGGAGCGCAATAAACTCGGCGGCGAACTCGGCGACGTTCTGTCGGAAAAGGCCTTGCTTCAGGAACGCCTCGATGAAACGGTCCGGAATATGCAAGCCGAAAGCGCTAAGTTCGATGCCGCTCAGAGCGATCGAGACCACATGATCGCCAGCCTTAAGGCCAGGCTCGGTGAGCTGGAAACTGCAAATCTCGCCATACCTCGTATGCGGCTTCGCCTGGACGAGCTGAACGATAGTGGCGACGTGGCCGACCGCCGGATTTCGGATCTCCAGGAAGAGGTGCGAATTACGCTGGTTTTGCTCGCTACGGAGCGGAAGCTTACTCAAGCGGCAAGTAAATCCCTTCGCGTCGCGCAAGAGTCGTGGAAGCGAGGGCAATTTAAGGTCGAGATGAATTTGTCCAATCAGCTCGCCGATGCTCGTAATTCCTTACGACTCAGCGAGGCGAAGATTGCAGAGCTTCAAGGCCTTAAAACATTCGCGGACCAATTGATCTCCTCCAGGTCTTGGAAAATCACCAAGCCGATAAGATTCGTCATGCGCCTAAAGATCGTTCGTTTCCTTCGTTCTCATTGGCGTGACGCCCGTTTGGCGATGAGGGCTCGCGGGCAAGTTGGCTGAGATGAATGCGATCGATTTGATATCCAACTCCGCCCTGTTCGACTGGCGTCATTATCTTGCGTCAATCGGAGATGGTGATCTTGAGGGTTTATCGCCTCCGGAGCATTTTTATTTGAAGGGGGCGGAGCGCGGCTGCAATCCCCATCCTCTCTTCGATGTCGAATATTATCGGTCGCATAGCCCCAATATCTCCTGCAATCCACTTGAACATTATCTCGTAAATGGATTTCGACAGCTCAGAAATCCGCACCCCCTTTTCGATGTTGCGTTCTACTTTGGGCAACGTCCCGATGTCGAGAAATGCGATGTCGAGCCGGTTCGTCATTACCTTGAGGCTGGTTTCAAAGAGGGAACGGAGCCACACTGGCAGTTTAGCGGCAGGTTTTATCGCTGGCGTTACGCCGATGTTCTCGAAGCTGACGTGAATCCTCTGATTCACTACGTGACGGTTGGACGTTACGAAGGGCGAGAGATTTCGGAATCCATTCGCTGAGAGTCCGAAATCGATCCCGCCGATAAGGTTCGGAAAGCGCAACGCCAACACCTGGTGGTGTCGGGTCTGAGCCTTCAATCCGCGGCGACCGAATTCACCGGTGGGGATAGGTCGCCTGGGCGGCGGGCGAGGCCGATCGGTTTGCGATGGGCTGTTTCCCCGGTCGCCGATCCACTTTTCCATTCGCAACCCTGCCGCAGGGTTTCCAAACCCGCGGCAACCAGCGACTTCGGTGGCGAAGCGAAAGCTTTCCCCAGGGAATCTTTAGGAGATGTTGTCCGGAAAAGACGTGGCGGCCCGGAGAGGATTCGAACCTCCGACCTCCGGTTTAGGAAACCGCTGCTCTATCCTGCTGAGCTACCGGGCCGCGCGCGAAGCCGCCTTACCGCCTTTCGCGGCTCGGCGGAAGATCGGTGTCAGTGCTGGCTCTCGGGCATGCGTACGATCAGGCCGTCCAGGGCGTCGGTGACCTTGATCTGGCAGGACAGGCGCGAGTTGGGCTCCACGCCCTCGGCGAAGTCGAGCATGGACTCCTCCATGGCCGAGGGCTTGCCGACCTTGTCGGTCCAGGCCGGGTCGACATAGACGTGGCAGGTGGCGCAGGCGCAGGCGCCGCCGCAGTCGGCGTCGATGCCGGGCACGTTGTTCTTCACCGCCCCTTCCATCACTGTCAGGCCGGGCTTCACCTCCAGCACGTGTTCGGCGCCGTCGAATTGGATGTAGGTGATCTTGGCCATGGGCTTCGCTGTGATGTGATGTCTGTAGGGGCGGGCGTTTAAGGGGCGGCGGGTGGGCGCGGCCGGTCAGGCCGCGACCTCCTTCATCGAAATCTCAAGATCGCGCAACCGCTCCGGGTCGACGGGCTTGCGCGCGGCGATCAGCTGGCGGCCGGCCATGAACTCCGGCGGGGCGTTGATCGCCTCCACCGCCAGCACGTGGTCGCCGGCATCCAGGTGGAAGATGGCGAAGCGGGCGGTGGCGGGATGGCCGCGCACCAGGGTCCGGGTCGCGCCCAGCGGCAGGCCGGCGATCTGGAGCTTCAGGTCGAACTGGTCCGACCAGAACCAGGGGACTTCCGCCGCGGGGGGCTTCGTCCCGCACAGGGCGGCGGTGGCCTGCTTGGCCTGTTCCAGGGCGTTGGGCACGCTCTCCAGCCGCCACATCTGGTGATACAGCGGCAGGGGCCGGCGGGTGCAGTCGCCGATGGCGAAGATGGCGGGGTCGCTGGTGCGCGCCTCCAGGTCCACCACGATCCCGTTGTCGCAGACCAGCCCCGCCGCCTCGGCCAGCTCCTGGTTCGGGACCGCGCCGACGCCCACCAGGGCCACGTCGCAGGCGACGGCGCCGCCGTCGGCCAGGCGTACGGCCGTCACCCGGCCCTCGTCGCCCTCCAGGGCCGCGACGCTCGAGCCCAGCAGGATGTCGACGCCCCGGGCGCGGTGATAGTCGTGCATGAAGTCCGACAGGGTCTCG